>NZ_JBFBCF010000036.1:0-101680 GCF_040683035.1 Streptosporangium sp. NPDC051022
ACGTCGTGGAGGGGGATGGTGGTGTGTGCGGCCAGGTGGTGGTCGAAGAGGGTGGTGAGGGTGTCGAAGGCGGTGGTGAAGGCGGGGAAGGTGTCATACAGCTGGCGGCCCATGCCGGTGCGTTGGCTGCCCTGGCCGGTGAACAGGTAGGTCAGGTGGGTTCCGGCGGCGGTTGCGGGGGTGTTGGGGGTGGGGGTGACGATGCCGTTTCCGGTGGTGTTTCCGGTGGCCAGGTCGTGGAGTCGGTGGGTGAGTTGGGTGTGGTCGTGGCCGAGGATGACGGCGCGGTGTTCGAAGGTGGTGCGGGTGGTGGCGAGGGACAGGGCCAGGTCGGTGGGGTCGAGGTCGGGGTGGGTGCGCAGGTGATCGGCCAGGCGGGCGGCCTGGGCGCCCAGCGCGGCGGGTGAGCGGCCCGAGACGACCAGCGGCACCGTCGGCGGCGTCCCCGTTTCGCGTCCCGTTCCAGAGGGGGAAACCGTGGCGGCGCCTGGCTCCGCGTCTTCGGGGGCCTGCTCGACGATGACGTGGGCGTTGGTGCCGCTGATTCCGAACGACGACACACCCGCGCGCCTGACCCGGCCCGTTCGCGGCCAGGGAACGGTCTCGGTCAGCAGTGAGATCCCGCCGTCGGCCCAGTCGATGTGCTCCGACGGACGGTCGGCGTGGAGTGTCCGGGGCAGCATCCCCTGCCGGATGGCCTGCACGATCTTGATGACCCCGCCGACTCCGGCGGCGGCCTGGGTGTGGCCGATGTTGGATTTCAGCGACCCCAGCCACAGGGGGCGGTCGGTCCGCCTGTCCCGGCCGTAGGCGGCCAGCAGCGCCTGGGCCTCGATGGGGTCGCCGAGGGTGGTGCCGGTGCCGTGAGCCTCGACGGCGTCCACGTCGGCGCCGGTCAGCCCCGCGTCCTCCAGCGCCTGCCGGATCACCCGCTGCTGGGCGAGCCCGTTGGGGGCGGTCAGTCCGTTGGAGGCGCCGTCCTGGTTGATGGCGGTGCCGCGGATGACGGCCAGCACCCGGTGGCCGTGACGGCGGGCGTCCGACAGACGTTCGACCAGAAGCAGCCCGGCGCCCTCGGCCCAGCCGGTGCCGTCCGCGGACGAGGAGAACGCCTTGCAGCGGCCGTCGGAGGCCAGCCCGCCCTGCCGGGAGAACTCCGTGAACATTCCCGGGGTGGACATGACGGTCACCCCGCCCGCCAGTGCCAGGTCGGACTCTCCGGAGCGCAGCGACCGTACCGCCAGGTGCAGCGCCACCAGCGACGACGAGCACGCGGTGTCCACCGTCACCGCCGGGCCCTCGAGCCCCAGGATGTAGGAGATCCGTCCGGACGCCACACTCGCCGCGGTACCGGTCAGCGCGTACCCCTCCGCCGCCTGGGACGTCTCGTGCAGGCGCGGGCCGTAGTCCAGCGGCGTCATCCCGACGAACACTCCCGTACGGCTGCCCTTCAGCGACTCCGGCACGATCCCGGCCCGCTCGAAGGTCTCCCACGCCACCTCCAGCAGCAGCCGTTGCTGCGGGTCCATCGCCGCCGCCTCGCGGGGACCGATGCCGAAGAACTCACCGTCGAACCGGTCGGCCTCGTGCAGGAAACCGCCCTGCCCGGTGGTGGAGGTACCGGGCCGTACCGCGTCGGGGTCGTAGAGCGCGTCCACGTCCCATCCCCGGTTGGCGGGGAAGGGCCCGATGGCGTCGGTCCCGCTCAGCACGAGGTCCCAGAGCCTCTCGGGGGTGTCGGCTCCGCCCGGCCACCGCCCGGCCATCGCGACGAGTGCGATCGGCTCGTGCTCCGCCGAGGTCTCGGCACGGGTGACGGCCGTGGCGGGCTCGGTCGTACGGCCCGCCGCCTCGGCGTGCAGGTACCGTGCGAGAGCGGCGGGTGTGGGGTGGTCGAAGGTGACGGTGCTGGAGATCGTCAGGCCGGTCGCGGCGGACAGGCTGTCGCGCAGCTCGACCGCGCCGAGGGAGTCGAGTCCCAGGTCCCTGAACGTACGGCCGGCGGTCACGGTTTCGGGGGCGTCGTGCCCGAGGACCGCGGCGGTGGCGGAGACCACCAGGTCGAGCACGGCCTGTTCCTGCTCCTCCTCGGACAGCCCGGAGATCCAGGTGGCCGGCGCGCCGACGGCCTCTCCCCCCTCGGCTTCCCGCGGCCCCGCCCCGGCCCCGGCCCCCGCCCCGGCCCCGGCCGCGGTGGCGGTAACGGTGTCGCCGGTGGTGTCGAGCCAGTGGCGGTTGCGCTGGAAGGCGTAGGTGGGCAGCGGCAGGCGGCGCGCGCCCTGCCGTACCGCGCGCGTCCAGTCGACCGGCGAGCCGTGCACGTACAGCTGGGCGAGCGCCCGCAGGAACCGGTCGGGCCCGCCGTCGCCGCGTCGTAGCGTTCCGGTCACCAGGCCGTCGAGCGCGCCGGGGACGTCCCCGGCCGCGTCCTCCAGGATCTGCCCGAGTCCCACGGACAGGATCGGATGCGGGCCGACCTCGACGAAGACGTTGTGGCCCGCGCCCAGCGCGCTCCGGACGGCCCGGTCGAAGTCGACGGTCTGCCGGAGGTTGCGGTACCAGTAGCCGGCGTCGAGTTCGGCGGTGTCGAGCAGGCCGCCGGTGACGCTGGAGTAGAACGCGACGTCCGTGCCGCGCGAGCCGTACCGTGGCAGGAACTCCAGCAGCCGGTCCCGTACGGCCTCCGCGTGGGCGGAGTGCGAGGCGTAGTCGATCTGCACGCGCCGTACCGGGACGCCCTCGGCCTGGTAGAGGGCGACGAACTCGTCCAGCGCGTCCGCGTCGCCCGAGACCACGGTGGCCGAGGGGCCGTTGACGGCGCCGATGTTCAGCCGCCCGTCCCAGCGCGCGAGCCTCGGCCTGACCTGTGCGACGGGCAGCGGGACCGACGCCATCCCGCCGCGTCCGGAGATCGCGGCCAGGGCCTGGCTGCGGAGCACCACGATCGCGGCGGCGTCCTCCAGGGTCAGTGCCCCGGCCACGTGGGCGGCGGCGATCTCCCCCTGGGAGTGGCCGATCACGGCGTCGGGACGGACGCCGAACGACTCCCAGAGCCGGGCGAGCGCGACCATGACCGCGAACAGCACGGGCTGGACGACGTCCACCCGGTCCAGCGAGGGCGCGCCGGGAAGGTCGCGCAGCACGTCGGCCGGCGACCAGTCCACGTGCGGTCGCAGGGCGTTCGCGACGGCCTCCAGGTGTCCGGCGAACACCGGTGAGGCCTCGGCCAGTTCGCGGCCCATGCCCGCCCACTGCCCGCCCTGGCCGGGGAAGACGAACACGGTGCGGCCGAGGTCGCGGACCGTGCCCTGGACCAGGCCCGGAACCGGGGTCTGGATCGTCCCCGGAGCCCGCCCGCCCGTGCCGAACGCCAGGAGCCGGTCCCGCAGCTCCTCCCGGTCCGTCCCGACCAGCACCGCCCGGTGTTCGAACGCGGTCCGGGTGGTGGCCAGCGAGAACGCGAGGTCGGACAGATCCCCGTCGAGCGCCGCGGAGCCGTGCAGTCTCCCGGCCTGCTCGCGCAGCGCGGCGGGGTCCCGGGCCGACAGCACCAGGGGTACGGCGGGCGGGACGCCGGGACCGGCGGCCCCCGGCCCGGCGGGAACGCCGGCCACGGATCCGGCGGGGACGTCCGCGGGCGCCTCCCCGAGCACGAGGTGGCAGTTCACGCCTCCGACGCCGAAGGAGCTGACCCCCGCGAGGAGCGGGGCGTCGGGCCGCGGCCAGGGACCCGTCGTCCGGGCCACCCGCAGGTTCAGGGCGTCGAGGTCGATCCGCGGGTTGGGCGTCTCGAAGTTGAGGCTGGCCGGGACCTCGCGGTTGCGGATGCTCAGGACGGTCTTGAGCAGTCCGGCGATGCCCGCCGCGCCTTCCAGGTGCCCGATGTTCGTCTTGACCGAGCCCACGACCAGCGGCTGCCCGGCGGGCCTGGCGGCGCCCAGGGCCGCGCCGAGCCCGGCGGCCTCGACGGGGTCGCCGACCTTCGTCCCGGTGCCGTGCAGCTCGACGACCTGTACGGCCGCGCCGTCGATCCCGGCCCGGCTCACGGCCAGGCGCACGACCTCCTCCTGGGCGGAGGCGTCGGGCACGGTGAGCGCGCTGGTCGCCCCGTCGTTGTTGACCGCGCCGCCGAGGATGACGGCGTACACGTCGTCCCCGTCGGCCAGCGCCCGCGCCAGCGGCTTGAGCACGACGAGGCCGCCCCCCTCGCCCCGGACGTAGCCGTTGGCGCGGGCGTCGAAGGTGAAGCACCGCCCGTCCGGTGACAGACCGCCGAACCGGTCGGCGGTCACTGTGCTCTCCGGGACCAGGTTGAGGTTGATCCCGCCCGCCAGAGCCAGGGCGGACTCACCCGAGCGCAGGCTCTCGCAGGCCAGGTGCACCGCGACCAGCGCCGACGACTGGGCGGTGTCCACCGTGAGGCTGGGACCGCGCAGGCCGAGGAAGTAGGAGATCCGGTTGGCGAGGATCCCGCGGGTAAGCCCCGCGAGGGTGTGCCGGGTGATCGCCTCGTCCCCCCGCTGGTACAGGAGGGTGGCGTAGTCGGAGGCCATGGCGCCGAGGAACACCCCGCCCCCGGCGCCCGCCAGACCGGCGGGCGGCAGCCCGGCGTCCTCCAGGGCCTCCCAGGCCAGCTCCAGGACCAGCCGCTGCTGGGGATCCATGGCCGCGGCCTCGCGGGGGGAGACGCCGAAGAAGGCCGCGTCGAACAGGTCGACGTCGTCGAGGAACCCGCCCCGGTGGCCCGCGATCCGGGGATCGGCGAGCAGCCGTCCCTCCGACGGCTCGCCGATCGCGTCACGTTCCGACCGCAGCAGCTCCCACAGCTCCGCCGGGTTCCGCGCGCCGGGCAGCCGGCAGGCGAGCCCGATCACCGCGATCGCTCCCTCGGCCGTCCCCTGACCCGCTCCGCCCGGTCGGGTCGTTTCCGTTGGCCCGTGTCCTGCCATTGTGAATATCCGCCTCTTGTCGTGCCGTTGTCGCGCCTGAAGCACTTCTCCGGTCGTCTTCGCCGTATGGCCGGTGTCGTGTGATGGAATATCCGTGGCGCCCGCCGTCCCGTGGTCCCCCACTTCCCGGAGTTTCGGCGCAGGCGTGCTCGAATGTCCGTCGAATGCCATGCGGAGGCCGCAATTAAATGGCATGTCAAAGGGAATGCGGTGGGGACGTGTCGTCCGCCGTCGTCCGTCGCCGCAGGAGAACAAGCCTGCCGTCAGGGTCTCTTTCCAGCGGAGGCGGCGCGGCGCGGGCAGGACTCAGGGACAGGCCGGCCCGGCCCGCCTGCCGTCCGGGGGCGGGCACTCGGTTTCAGATAATTCCCTATTCACACCGTCGACGGTCGCATAAATTTCCCGACAAAGTCAAGCGGGATTCTAGGATATCCCCTTAGTCTGGCTGGCCATAAGAGTTTCTTTGCCTTCATTCATTAAGAATCGTAATTGGACGTCCCGACGGGAGGTGCTTAACGTGAAAATAGGCTTCACGGGTTAAAAGGGAAGGTGTGGGAGACGGTTCACGGCCGGGGCGAGGGGGGAGACCGGCCGCGATTTCCGGGAGCCGGGCACGGCCTTCCCGCCGAGGATGTCGAGCCGCTCCAGCACGGTCTTCGGCGGCGGTCCCGCGTGGTCCATCGGGAACAGCCTGCGCCGGTGGTCGCCGAAGGACTCCCGGAAGGTCAGGGTCCTGTCGACGACCTCCTGGGGGCTGCCCGCCGTGAGCGTCCCGGCGGCGCCGTCATCTCCGGCGGACGGGGCGAGGACGGGTCAGGCGCGCGTAGACCAGCGCGGTCGTCAGCCCGTAGGCCAGGTGCGGGAGGACGTCCGAGACCCACGAGGTCGCGTCCCAGCGGCGGGGGTCGGTCACCCCGAGCGCGGCCAGGGGGATGTCGCCCGCGGCCATCGCGGCCGCGGACAGTCCCAGCGCGGCCACCGGCAGGGGAGGGCGCCGGTCGCCGGGAAGCAGGCCGTACAGCGCGCCGACCCCGAGACCGGCCGCGTATCCCAGCAGCGCGCCCAGGCCCGCGCGCCTGTTGTCGCCCTGGTCCCCCGGACCGAGATCGACGCCGGCCCGGCTCGCCAGCTCGTCGGCGGCCTCGGCGGGCACGTCGCTCGCAGGCCGGCCGCGTACGACCATGTCCAGGTAGGAGACGGTGTCCAGTGCGGTGGTGCCCGCCGCCCCGGCGGCGACCCCGGCCCCGATGCTCATGTCCGGCACCCCTGTCTCCGCGACCACGCGTCCCGTGCGGCCGTGCGGGCGTGCCCGGGTGTCCCGGCGATCCCGCCGCCGACGGAACAGGCGATCCTCGCTCCCGGACGCCGTTTCCTGGTGGTCGCACCCCGTCCGTATGACATGCGCGTTCCCCCGAACCTGCTTGCGTGAGCCGGTCTCCAACCGGCTTCCTCGAACCGGTGACCATATGGGTATGCCCGTCCCGGCGGGGCCGTATCCCGCGCCGCGGTCGCGGCGGGGCCGCCCTCCCGGCACGGCCCGGGCCGGAAGTCCCCGGCGCGCGGGTCTTTCGGCCGCTGCGTTTCGGGCAGGGGGGTGATCGTATGAGGGCAGAGACCAAGGAGGCCGATATGGCAGCGCATGTGGTGGTAGGGACAGACGGGTCGTCCTCGGCGGACGCCGCGGTCGAGTGGGCGGCGGACGACGCGGTACGGCGCGGATGCGTGCTGAGGATCGTCCACGTGCGTGAGGAGTGGGGACGTGACGCCCCGGCCGGCTTCGACGACTCCCTGGCGGAACAGGCCCGCGGTGTGCTCGACGCGGCGGCCGAACTGGCGCGGCGGCACGCTCCGGGTGTCACCGTGGAGACCTCGCTTGAGATTGGCAGGGCGGCGGAGGTCCTGCGGCGCGAGGCCGAGGACGCCGAGCAGGTCGTGGTCGGCAGCCGTGGACGCGGAGGGTTCGCCGGGCTGCTGCTCGGCTCCGTCTCCCTCTCGCTGGCCGGGCACGTGGCCACTCCCGTCGTGGTGCTCAGAGGTGAGGGAGTACGGCGGGCGCACGACGAGATCGTCGTCGGTTTCGACGGCTCCCCGGCGTCCGAGGCCGCGCTGGAGTACGCCTTCCAGGAGGCAGCCCGGCGCGGCGCGCGGCTGCGCGCGCTGCACACCTGGCAGCTGCCCTTCATCGCGGCGAGTGCCACCGCCTACACGCCGCTGGTCGAGGACATCTCCGAGGGCGAGCGGCGCCTCGCCGCGGAGACCCTCGCCCCCTGGCAGGACAAATACCCGCAGGTCGAGCTCCAGGAGACGGTGCTCTACGGGCATCCCGTCCTCGCGCTCGGTGAGGCGTCGGCGACCGCGGACCTGGTCGTCGTCGGATCACGGGGGCTGGGCGGGCTCGGCTCGGCCGTGCTCGGCTCGGTCAGTCACGGAGTGCTGCACCACGCCGACTGTCCCGTCGCGGTGGTGCGTGCCCGGGGCGAGGGATGACCCACGCCGATCTCCGGCTGACCGTGGGGATTCTCCGGGGATTCACAGAGGATTCGGCCGGGAGATTTTAGGGATCCCGGGAGGAGTTTGGGGATCCATGGAGATCCGGGGATGAGACCGAGGGTACGAGGAGAGGAACGTTCGGGACGAAAGTCCCTCCTAAGGAGGCCCGCCGGCCCTACGGCGGGCCTTCGGCGTTTCGAGACGCTTGCGGACGACACCACCTGTGAGACGGAGCACCACCCATGGACGTCTTGGACCTGTCGCGCTGGCAGTTCGGGATAACGACGGTCTACCACTTCTTGTTCGTCCCGCTGACGATCGGCCTGTCGGCCATCGTCGCGGGCTTGCAGACCGCGTGGCACCGTACGGGGAATCCCACCTATCTGAGGCTGACGAAGTTCTGGGGAAAGCTCTTTCTGATCAACTTCGCGATGGGCGTGGTCACCGGCATCGTGCAGGAGTTCCAGTTCGGAATGAACTGGAGTGAGTACTCCCGCTTCGTCGGCGACGTGTTCGGCGCCCCGCTGGCGATGGAGGGCCTCATCGCCTTCTTCCTAGAGTCCACCTTCCTCGGTCTGTGGATCTTCGGATGGGACAGGCTGCCGCCCCGGCTGCACCTGGCGTCGATCTGGGCGGTGGCGATCGGCACCACCCTGTCCGGCTACTTCATCCTGGCGGCCAACTCGTGGATGCAGCACCCGGTCGGCTACCGCATCAACCCGCAGACCGGCCGCGCCGAGCTCACCGACATCTGGGCGGTGCTCATCAACTCCACGAACCTGGTCACCTTCCCGCACGTCATCTTCGGCGCGTTCATCGCCGCGGGAATGTTCATCCTCGGGGTGAGTGCCTGGCAGATCCTCAAGAGGAAACACGTCGAGCTGTTCCGCACCTCGGCCCGGGTCGGGATGATCGTCACCCTGGTCGCCGCGGTGGGCGTCGTGGTCAGCGGCCACCTGCAGGCGCAGATCATGACCAGGCAGCAGCCGATGAAGATGGCCGCGGCCGAGGCGCTGTGGGACGACGAGACCTCCGCCGGCTTCTCGATCTTCGCCGTCGGCGACGTCGAGAACGGCCGCAACCACATCAACATCCAGATCCCGTACGGCCTCAGCCTGCTGGCGACCGACACCCTGCACGGCCGCGTCGAGGGCATCAACGACATCCAGACCCGGTACGAGGCCCAGTACGGCCCCGGCGACTACCGTCCCATCATCGGCGTGACCTACTGGTCCTTCCGCCTGATGATCGGCTTCGGGGTGCTCGCCGCGCTGATCGCCTTCGCCGGTCTCTGGTTCCTCCGCGGCAAGCGGCTGCCGAAGAACCCGTGGTTCTACCGGATCGGCATCCTGAGCATCGGCCTGCCGGTCCTCGCCAACTCGCTGGGGTGGATCTTCACGGAGATGGGCCGGCAGCCGTGGATCGTCTTCGGCCTCAAAAAGACGGCGGCGGCGGTCTCACCCGGCGTCTCGGTCACCGAGGCCGCGCTCACCCTGACCGGGTTCACCCTGCTCTACGGGGTGCTCGCGATCATCGAGGTCGGGCTGCTGGTGAAGTTCATCCGGCGCGGCCCGGAGGACGAGCCCGGACCCGAGAAGGCGGACACCGTTCCCGCGCTCTCCTACTGACCGCCCTCCCTCCCGTGGAAACGCCCAAGGGGAACGCCCCGAGGGAACGTCCCACGGGAACCCCTCCTCCTCCGACAACAGACTTCTTCCGAAGATCCGATCTTCCCGGTGAGGATCACGACCTGAGGACGAGGATCCTCACTAAGGACCGCTCATGGAACTCACCACCGTCTGGTTCCTGCTCATCGCCCTACTGTGGACCGGCTACTTCGTTCTGGAGGGGTTCGACTTCGGCGTCGGCATCCTGCTGCCCTTCCTCGGAAAGGACGAGAGCGACCGTAGGACGATCCTGGCCACGATCGGGCCCGTCTGGGACGGCAACGAGGTCTGGCTAATCGTCGCGGGAGGTGCGACCTTCGCAGCCTTCCCCGAGTGGTACGCCACCCTGTTCTCCGGTTTCTACCTGCCGCTGTTCCTCATCCTGGTCGCGCTGATCCTGCGCGGCGTCGCCATCGAGTACCGCGGCAAGAGCGACAGCCCACGCGGCTGGGACCGTGCCATGTTCTTCGGGTCACTGCTGCCCGCCTTCCTGTGGGGCGTGGCGTTCGCCAACATCGTCCGGGGTGTCCCGCTGGACGCCGATCACGAGTACACCGGCACGTTGCTCACCCTGCTCAACCCCTACGCGCTGCTGGGCGGTCTGGCCACGCTCGCGCTGTTCACCCTGCACGGCTCGCTGTTCCTGACCCTGCGCACCACCGGCGACCTGCGGACGCGGGCCGCCGCCCTCACCAGGGCACTGGCCCTGGCCGCGCTCGTCGCGGGCGGCCTCTTCCTGGTGATCACCCAGCTCATCACGGGCAAGCCCGCCACCTGGATCAGCGCCGCCGTGGCCGCCGCCGGGATCGTGATCTCGCTGGCGGCGACTCTGCGCAACCGGGACGGCTGGGCCTTCGCGGCCAGCGCGGTGGCGATCATCGCGGTCACCGTCACGCTGTTCGGCAACCTGTGGCCCAACGTGATGCCCGCCCTGAACCCGGCCAACAGCCTGACCGTCCACAACGCCTCCTCGACGCCCTACACGCTCACGGTGATGACCTGGGTCGCGGTGATCTTCACTCCCGTCGTCCTGGCCTACCAGGGCTGGACCTACTGGGTGTTCCGCCGCCGCATCACGCAGCACAGGGTGTGACCCTCCGGCTGAATCAGGGGATATCGCGGAATTTTTGCGATCGATCCGAATAGCCGCGCCACCGTGCGGGGCAGACCGAGGGAGTACGGGGTTGGGCCGCAAGACGGAAGGGGCGCCGCCGTGGAAGACCTCAGGTATGAAATGATCATGGCGCTCAACGCGGCCGACCTCGGACCTCCCATCTGCGAGCAGGCCGCGGCCATCTGCGCCGAGATCGCCGAGCAGTACTGCGCGAGACTCCACCCCACGACGACCGCGGCCGTCATCTCGATCGAGGCGTTGGAGAACGGGCGACCGGTGCCCGCCGACCACCGATGACCGACCCGGGGGAACGATGAGCGAGATGACCGCGCCCCTGCCGCCGACGGTGGACATCCGCCGCCGTGACGACAGGTTCAAGACCAAGCTGTCATGGCTGGACTCGAAGCACTCGTTCTCCTTCTCCAGGCACTACGACCCGCTCAACACCCACCACGGCCTGCTCCTGGTCAACAACGACGACGTCGTCCTCCCCGGAACCGGCTTCGAGACGCACCCGCACCAGGACATGGAGATCGTCACCTGGGTGCTCGCCGGCTCCCTGGTCCACCAGGACTCGACCGGGCACTCGGGGGTGATCTATCCGGGCCTGGCGCAGCGGATGAGCGCGGGCACCGGGATCCTGCACTCGGAGAAGAACGACTCCTGGCGCCTGCAGGGCGGCTCCGAGCACACCGACCCCGTGCACTTCGTCCAGATGTGGGTGCTGCCCGACGAGGGCGGCATCACCCCCGGCTACGAGCAGCTGGAGATCGACGACGAGCTCATGCGCGGCGGCCTGGTCCCGGTCGCCTCCGGCATGGCCAAGCACGACGGCGCGTCCGCGATCCGCATCAAGAACAAATACGCCGCGCTGTACGCGGCACGGCTCGACGCCGGTGACTCGGTCACGCTTCCCGAGGCGCCCTTCCTGCACCTGTTCGTGCCGCGGGGCACCGTCACCCTGGAGGACGCGGGAGTCCTGGCCGAGGGCGACGCCGTACGGTTCACCGCGACCGGCGGGTACCGGGTCACCGCGACCGAGCCGGCCGAGATCCTCGTCTGGGAGATGCACGCCACCGTCTCCGGCTGGTAGGCCGGGCAACGGGCCGCCTCACCCTCACCCGGCCTCGCCCTCGCCCTCACCCTCACCCGATCCCGTTCGTGACGGCTTCTCGCGTGGCCCTCCTCCCCGCCGGAGACGGCGGGATCAGCCGAGCGGATCCTCGTGCCGCACGCGAAGGCCGCTGATCTGCTCGGTGCGGATCGTGATGAAGTAGTCGCGACCGCCGGGTGACCACGGAGCCAGCGGAAGCCCCTCCAGCCGGAGGATCTCCTCGGGTGCGTAGACCGCTCTCGCGTGGCCGACGACGGTGACCGACCACCCGGTGCGCGTCGCGACGTCGAACTCGTCGGCCTCGAAGGCGACCACGGTGCCGCTCGCCGCCGTCGCGAGCTTCGAGCCCGCCATGACGCGGATGACGATGTCGGCGCCGTCCAGGCAGAAGGCGACGGGCTGTACCGCGGGCAGGGCACGGTCGGTGAACACGATCCGCCCGATTCCGGCGGTGGAGAGCAGCTCCCGGCACTCCTGGCGGGAGAGCGCCCGCGAACCGGGGGAGTCGAGTTTCATGCTCACCACTTTGCGTGAGAGGACACGCTTCCGATCAGAGGCGAAAGTCCCGTCATTGCTGGCGGTCCGCCTTCATCCGCGCCGCCAGCGCCGCCACCTGGGTACGGCGCTGCATGCTGAGCTTGGACAGCAGGTTCGAGACGTAGTTCTTGACGGTCTTCTCGGCCAGGAACATCCGCTCGCCGATCTGCCGGTTCGTCAGTCCCTCACCGATCAGCTCCAGGATCTGCCGCTCCTGGTCCGACAGGGCGGCCAGCGGGTCCTTGACGCTCGTCTGGTCGCGCAGCCGCCGCAGCATGGTGGAGGTGGTCTGCGGATCCAGCAGCGACTGGCCGGAGGCGACCGTCCGCACCGCGCCGATCAGGTCCGAGCCGTGGATCTGCTTCAGGACATAACCGGACGCGCCCGCCATCACCGCGTTGAACAGGGCTTCGTCGTCGGCGAACGAGGTCAGCATCAGGCAGGCCAGCCCCGGAATCGCCGACCGCACCTCGCGGCACACGTCCACCCCGCTGCCGTCGGGCAGCCGTACGTCCAGCACCGCCACGTCCGGCCTGAGCGCCGGAATGCGGGCCACCGCCGACTCCGCGGTTCCCGCCTCACCGATGACCTCGATGTCGTCCTCGGACTCCAGCAGCGCAGCCACGCCCCGCCGTACCACCTCATGATCGTCTACGAGAAACACGCGAATCATGCTCCGACGTTAGTCCCTTTCGGCGCCGGCCGGGTAGGGGCGAAGGTCCCTGCCCGGCCGGTGGGCCGGTCAGCCGGTTCAGCCGGTGACGCTGGGACGGCCGTTCTCGACATGGCCCATCAGGCGGCGCGCGTACGAGGGGTCCTCCTCGCAGGTGATCTGGAGGTCGTACCATCCCTCCGAGGCCTCGACCGGCCAGACGACCTGACGGTACTGGCCCGCCCGCAGCGGCACGGTCTGCTCCTTGTCGCCGTAGGCGTTGGCCCGGACCTTCAGGGTCAGGCGGCTGTCGCCGAGGTTGGTGATCTCGATCCGGACCTTCCGCGGGTCGATGTCGATCACCTGCTGCACCTGGACCCTGGCCGCCTTACCGGACAGGGATCCGGCGAACTCACGGCGGAAGCCGTTCGGCCCGGTCAGGACCAGGTCGTAGCGGTCCTTCACCTCGACGCCGCGGGTGGTGACGCCCAGGACGTCCAGCTGCAGCGGCAGGGCGAACTCACCCGCGTAGGGGTAGAGCGTCAGGTGCGCGCTGTCCCGTCCGGCGTTGGCCAGGGTCACCTCCAGCGAGGTGCCCAGCAGCCTGACCCACGAGTTCAGCTGGTACGGCAGCGGCCTGGCGGGACGGGTGCCCTCCTCCTGGACCGGCAGCCGCTGCTGGGCGGGGGGAGTGGGGCGCCAGCGTCCGCTGAAGGCGGGCACCGGCGCGGGCCTGGCGGGAGCGGGCCGCGGACCGGCGGCACCGAAGTCGAACGCGGAGGTCAGGTCGCCGGAGACCGTGCGCCGCCAGGGGGAGACGTCGGGGAAGCTCACGCCCAGCCAGGTCTCCAGGAACCGTACGGTCGAGGAGTGGTCGAAGATCTGCGAGCAGGTGTACCCGCCGACGGTCCACGGCGAGACGACCGTCATCGGCACCCGGACGCCCAGCCCGATCGGGTTGCCGTTGTAGAACTCCTCGGTCCGCTCGGCGGGCGGCAGCGGCGGCGGCATGTGGTCGAAGAAGCCGTCGTTCTCGTCGTAGGTGATGAACAGCGCCGTCGACTGCCACACCTCGGGGGTCGAGGCGATCGCGTCGAGGATGTCGTAGGTGATCTGCGCGCTCTGGATCGGGGACGACGCCGAGGGGTGCTCCGAGTCGGCCGCCGACGGCACGATGTAGCTCACCCGGGGCAGCCTGCCCGACTCCACGTCGGCCCGGAAGGCCTGCGCCAGCGTCTTGGCCGGCACCCGGCGCAGCGCCCGGTCGAACAGCGAGCGCTCCTGCGGGGTCAGCAGCGCCACCCCCTCCTCCAGGCGGGCCAGCAACCGCTGCCGCTCCGGCTCCGACGCCGACCGCACCGCGCCGTAGAAGGAGTCCATGCTCCGGAAGTCACCGAGCAGCGCCTTACGGGCGATCTGCCGGAACCGTGCGAAGAACTCCAAGTTGCTGTCCTGGTAGTTATCCCATTCGTGGTAGACGCGCCAGGAGTGGCCGGCGGCCTCCAGGACTTCTCCGGCGTTGGCCCAGGTGTAGCCGGTGTGGGTGTCCTCGCTGTAGGCGGCGTTGTCGATGGCGCGTTTGGCGGTGCCGGGTTCGTAGCCGGTGTGGCCGCTGACGTGGTAGTTGCGGTTGGGGCTGGTGGAGGACAGTACCGAGCAGAAGTAGTGGTCGCAGACGGTGAAGGTGTCGGCGAGTTCGTACTGCAGGGGGATGTCCTGGCGTTCGTAGTGGGTCATGGTGGCCGGGGTCTTGGCGCCGATCCAGCCGTTGTGCCAGCCCTTGGCGGCGGCGGCCTGGCCGTCGTTCCAGCCGTGGGCCAGGGCGGAGATCCACTGCAGGTCCTTGCCGACGAGCCCGGCGGCCTCGCGGACCGAGAAGGGCAGTACGTCGCCGCCGGGGGAGGGCTGTTGGAAGACGGTCTTGCCGTTCGGCAGCCGGATCGCGTTGCGGTCGCCGTATCCGCGTACGCCGCGCAGGGTGCCGAAGTAGTGGTCGAACGAGCGGTTCTCCTGCATGAGGAACACCACGTGCTTGATCGCGGACAGGCCGCCCGCGGGCACCCGCATCGCCATCGCCCGGTGAACCGAGGGGGGCAGCATCGAGGCGGCGAGCACTCCTGCGCCGACGGTGAGGAACCGCCGCCGCGAGGGACCTTCGGACATGAGGGACTTCCTTCCAACGAAGAGACCGGGGAAGGCTCTCAACGCGAGGGAACCGGCCCTTTATCGGAGGGTGTCGATCAGATGACGCGAACGACCTGTCGTCCTATGGGGCATATAGAAGACTCGTATCTTGTGCCCCACCCGTGATGCGGAGTCACGGACCGCTGCGCCCACCGGGCCATGTCCGCCCTCCCGTGGTGCTGTCGCTTCGCCGAAGCACCCCGCCCGCACCTGTCCACGTCCCCACCAGCCGAACGCACGACGGATGATCCACTCCCGCTTCGTCCCTGGCGGCCTTTCACGGCACCGGGCCCACACGCTCGGCCGACTCTTGGCCTGCCTGATCCCGCCGGGAATCACGACGATTACTCTCTCCGAGTGGCGCTACGCCGGAAGCGGCCACCGACACGGCGAACCCTTCTGGGCCGAACTGACCCGGCAGCGCATCGACACGGCCCGCAAGTTCGCACGGACAAAGTCGTCGGCGGGGACGGTCGAATCGCCCGGCTGACCTCGCTCAGAGGCTGACGCCGGAACGGCGGGCGAGAGTGCGCAGACCGGAGAGCTTGCTGTGCCTGTCCCGGTGAAGCAGATCAGTGATCACTTGCCGGGGGCCGGTTCGCTGTATCTCCGAGGGGGCGATCTTCTCGGCGATCAGCAACGCGCGCACCGCGCGGTCGGTCTTCCCCCACAGGGTGTATGCCTCCGCTATGCCCGTGTAGTAGCTGGCGCGACGTTCCAGCGTCGGTATCTCGTCGGGGGAGATGGCTCTGGCGTGTTCTACGGAGGTTCCCGCGTCGCCGAGAACGATGGACACGCCGATCTTGTACGTGGCCATGTGCCCCTTGCCGAGCACGAGCTTCGGCGCGGGGCGGCCTCCTCCGCCTCCTTCAGCATCCCGAGAGCGCTTTCACGGTCCTTCAAGTCGACGGCCTCAGCCAACCCGGTCTGCTGGATTTTCCCGAACTGGTTGTCTGCCGTTCCGTTGCTCACCCGAACCTCTCAGGCACCTCGGTAGCCAGCACGCCCGCAGCTACACTGCAGGCCAACGGTCCCCGCCACGCGCCACGGGGGACCGGTCTGGGTCTTGCCGAGGTGCCCGTACACACTCTCGACCGCCTTCAGGAGGCTCCGGGCAACAGCGCGGCACCTAACCGTCTACCGCTCGACGCCGCGAGTGCTGGCCGTCGAACTGTCACCGCCCCCGTTTGTTCACGATC
Organism: Streptosporangium sp. NPDC051022; assembly: GCF_040683035.1. Taxonomy (NCBI): domain Bacteria; kingdom Bacillati; phylum Actinomycetota; class Actinomycetes; order Streptosporangiales; family Streptosporangiaceae; genus Streptosporangium; species Streptosporangium sp. NPDC051022. The sequence continues at coordinate 15,907 of NZ_JBFBCF010000036.1, forward strand.
GGTGTGAGCAGAAAGGCACCGCGCCGTCCGGCCAGGACAGACGCGAGGGCCCACACACCGGCCCCGTCAGTAGACCTCACACATGGGGTCGCCGTTGGAATTCTTGAAACAAACTACGTCTTCGTTGCTGTGAATCCTCGTCCAGACGCCTCTTGTCTTCCATCCCACGAGCCTTCCATTCACCTTGACCACGTAGTCGCGGTCGGCGAAAGTGACTGCGTCGACGTCGACGTTCCCGCCGCCCCTGTGCTTGCCAGGAGCCAGCGGCTTCTGATCGCACGTAGCGTGCCACGGGGAGTCGGTCGTGCCGCCGTCCTTGTTCCATACGTCGCACCAGTGTGGGCCTTTGGTGCCCAGCACCTCGGTCGTGAGGATGGTCCACGGGGAGTTGTTCTGCGCCTCGCCGCACGGCGTCAACCAGTTGCACCCGCCGGCCAGAGCAGGCGAGGGCGACGCGAGAACCGTGACGGATGCGACCAGCGTGCCGATCATTGGCATCGCGAGTCGCCTGATCGTGTTGTTCAAACCTTCCTCCTTGATCATCCGTTCTGCTTTTGCCGGCCCGACATGCCGTCAGGGGCTGCGCAAGGCCTGACCGGTCACGGTTGTTACCGGTCAATCCCCTGTCGGCATAGACCTGGTCGGCGCCAACGCTTTCCCGTTGTTGCCGGTGGATTTCGGCGCTTTGAGATTGCTGGGCCACGTGACTCTGGCACAAGCTGTGCGCGTCCCGGCTGGTGCCTGGGATGCGGCGACTGGTTTGACCTGCGCGGCTTCGCCGGGCTGGGACACGAGGATTCTCGACGGGGTTAGGTGAGAAGGTGTCGGAACTGGCCGCGCTCTTGCACTCGCTGAAGGAACACAGCGGCTGCAGCTACGCGGAACTCGCTGGCCGCTGTGGCGTCAGTGCCTCCACATTGCATCGGTACTGCCGGGGTCAGGTCCTGCCGGACAGCTACGGAATGGTGGAGCGGATAGCGCTGTCCTGCGGGGCGAACAAGGCGGAGTTAGCGGAGCTGTACCGGCTGTGGGCCCAAGCCGACGCCGTCCGCCTCGAAGTCGGCCTCGAGCCCATCGCCGACGATCTCTGGACCTCGGCGCCGAGCCCGGCGCCGACTCCTCCACCCGCCGCGGATCCGGCGGCGGGTTTCGCAGCAGCGGTGTCGCGCCCGCAGGACCCGGCATCGGCATTCGCTGTGTACGGCCGGCGCCCTGTCCTCAGCGGCCGCTGGCCGATGCATTTCATCGCCCTTGCCTGTGTCCTGGCCGCCGTGCTGGTCATCAGTGCGGCCGATTCTTCTCCGACTGGGCAGACGGCTGGGCGCCCGACGCCGCAATGGACTCCCGGCCCGGCCTGGTCGCAGCCACCCACCCGGGTAGCCGCAGGGTTCTACGGCGTCACGATCAACAGCAGCAGCGGGGCCATGCCGACCTTCCGGATCGGCGGGATCCGGTTATGGGACAGCGAAACTCTCTGGTCCCTGCTCGAACCGGCGCGCAACCAGTTCGACTGGACCGCCCTGGACCGCCTCGTCGGCTCCGCACACCGTGCGAACCTCCCCGTGCTCTACACCTTCGGTGGCACGCCCCAGTGGGCGGCACCGAGCGCGCCACTCGGCCCCTACCCCGACGGGTCACGCACGGCGCCCCCCGATGACCTGAAGGATTGGGTCCGCTTCGTCAAGGCCGTCGCGACCCGATACGCGGGCCGGATCGACGCCTACGAACTGTGGGCATTCGCGCCCTCACCGCACTTCTACACCGGCGATGCCGCGACGCTGGCCCGCATGACGCAGCAAGCCGCCGCGGTCATCCGCCGAGCCGATCCAGCCGCGACCCTCGTGTGCCCCTCGATCGGGAACCTGTGGGAACCTGCCTCCCAGCAGTTCCTGCGCGACTTCGCCGCAGCCGGCGGGTACCAGGCGTGCGATGCCGCAGGTGTGAAACTCGCCCCGCAGCACGACGGTGACACTCCCGAAAGCCTCGTTCGTCTTGCGGCCGTCATCGATCGCACGTTCCATGAGGCCGGAGTACATCCGCGGCTGTGGAGCACCGGGACCGTCTACCGGATCCCCCAAGATCACAAACTGGACCAGGCGCACGCCATCGCGTACGCGGTGCGCTTCTACCTGATCGGGATGTACGTGCGATACGACCGCATGTACTTCTACAACTGGGGCGGCACGAAGATCCCGCTCGTGCTCCAGGCCGTGGGCGGACCACCAACCGCCGCAGCCCACGCGGTCGACACGCTCCAGCGCTGGCTGACCGGCGCTCGCATCACCTCCTGTGGTCACAGCGCGCCCGACGGGCTACCAGAACAGGTCTGGCAATGCCAGTTCGTGCTGGACAGCGTGGTCGGCCAAGGACCTGTCCGGGCCATCGTCCGCTGGACCGAATCGGGCACCGTCTCAATGCCGGCCGATCGCGGCGCCGACACCGTCCGATTCTTGGACGGACGCTCGATGCCCGCTCCACATACTCTGCAGATCACCGAACAGCCAATACTGATCACGATCCAGCCGGGCCGCTGACACCCCGGCGCGTACCAGTGATCACCGTTCCACAGGTGGTCGAAGGTGGCCGTCGTCGTGTGACGCGCTCTCTTCGCCCGCGTGCGTCAGCAGTTCGCCCTGCGGGCCGGTGCGCGACCGTCATTAGGAGCGGAAGCAGGGCGGCAGGCTGCTTTTCCCGATTCGGCGAAAGTGCATCTTGAGCCTGGTGGAAGCGCGCTGGATACAGGACAGGGCCATGGTGGTACGGATGCGGGTTGGTGAGGTAGCGGTGGGGCCGGTCGCATGGCCGTAGGTCACCCCGGAGGGGCGCCCCGTTCAGGGGCAGTGCAGCCGGCGCCACCGCGGCGGCACGAAGCGCTGCTGCCTCACCACCGGCTAAAGGGCACCCGCCTTAGGAGAGCGATCGTCTTTCCCTGTGCTCATTGGTCTGAGCTGCCAAAACCGCACATGTAGTGATTAATTTTCATTGACCGTTCCGTACATGCTCCATCGAGGTGTATTGACTGTCTTTGCCGCTGTGATGGATCACTCCGGCAGTGGGGCGGCGCCGGTGAATCGCCATCGCCGCACAGGCGATTGGCCATCGCCCAGCCGACGATCCGCCAGGAGAACACGTCCAAGATCACGGCCGGGTAGAAGAAGCCCTGCCCGGCCAGCACACAGGTGATGTCAGCGGCCCGGATCCGGTTCGGCTCGTCCGCCTCGAAGTTCCTGTGGACCAGGCCCCAGGCGGCCCAAGCGCGCCGATCGGTGATCGTGGTGCGGCACCTGGTCGAAGACACCAGTGCGCACTATGTGCTCATCGTCAAGCACAACCAGGACGCGCTCTTGTCTGCCGCGATGGCCCGCCTGGCCATCGGCATCGATGCCGACCACGAACACACGGGCACTGGCCATACCGAGACCGACCGGGGATACGGCCACAGCGAGCGCCGCACCATCCGCACCGCCCCGGCTGGCGGCCTCGACTTCCCTCACGCCGCCCAGGTGATACGCATTGTCCGTCATGTCGGTGATTTGGCCGATCGGGTGTCAGCAAGGAAGTGGTGCACGCCGTCACCAGCCTGCCCGCCGAGTTGGCCGGAGCCGCTCACCTGGGCTGCTACATCCGTCGGCACTGGAGCGTGGAGACCCGGTCGCATTACGTGCGAGACATTACCTTCGGCGAAGACACCGGCCGGGTCCGCACCGGGGCGTTACCGCAGGTGATGGCGACCTGCAGAAACCTCGCTATCGGCGCGTTCCGACAAAAAGGGCACGTCAAAATGGCCCATGCATGGGGGTGTTACCGCAACGACGCTCACTGCCTGCTCACTCTATTCCAGCCATGAACGCAAATCATTCACAGACGAGCACATCTTCAACATGCCGGGGCCGTGGCCATGTCTCAGGCCGTATGAGAATAAAAGTTAACTAGAGTGATCGACAAATCGAAAATACCATGTTACGAAGATGTTGCTCCACCGCTGTGAACCGTATTATGTGCGCGCCAATGCTGGCAAGAGGAGAGAGCATGTCCCGTGATAAGAGCCAGGTCATAATCAGAGTCCTAGGCCCCATTGATGTCGCAGTGCAACCACAGTGGCACGGAAAGTTTCCAAAGCAGACTAAGCGGGTTCTAGCCCTCTTGGCCGTTGCGGGAAAAACGCGTCTGTCAACCGAACGATTGGTGACAGAAGTGTGGCTTGGGCGTTCTCCAGCATCAGCAAGGGATATGATTCATCGCCAGATCATCCGAATCCGCTCCATCCTCAATGACAACGAGCATGCGATACTACGAGCCGACCCCTCTGGCTATTGGCTGGATCGCACCAACTGCAAAGTCGACGCAGAGCAATTCGTTCTACTGATGGACCAAGGTCGCGAAAAGTACGTGATCGGGCACCCTGAGCAAGCAGCAGACGCTCTAGAGAAGGCGTTGAGACTTTGGCGGGATATAAAAGCACTTCGAGACGTACGAGATAACCATATGCTGGATGAGTTCGCCAACTACCTTGAAATGCGACATCTAGAAGCGAGCGAACTGCTGGTGGACAGCTATCTTCGTTCTCAGCGTGTACATCAAGCACTACAGGAGTTGGTGCGTCTGACCACTCGGCACCCCGGGAGGGAGCCATTTTGGGCACGGCTCATGCTAGCCCAGGCTCTTGACGGAAGCTTCGCAGATGCGAGTATGACATTCAAACGGATTCGCAATATCCTCTGTCGCGAATATGGGCTCGACCCTAGTCCATTTCTTTGTCAGGTACATGAAATGATCCTCAGATGTCCCAGTAAGGTCGAGCTCCTCAGTTTTCTGACACCCGGTTACTACAGAACTACACTATGTAAGTCGGTGGCTAGTCCGCCATAGAGTCAGTCTCATACGGCATCGTTCTGAGCAGGAGGCTACTACAAGAGGAAGGATATTCGACGTGTACAAAAGGCTAGAAAGGATGGGGAGCCGTCTGCTCGGTCTGTTCGTTCCACAGATCGACGCGTCAGCTGCGGCCGTGAAGTGCTGGCCAGCCTGCTGGCAGTGCGACACCGACAGCGGCGGCCCTTGTCGATGCAATGCACCCTGCTGCGAGAAGGGTAACGGCAGCGGTTACGACTGCAACTGTCTTGCATGCCCGTGATGTACCGATTGTCCTAATGGCAATCACCTGACAGGCTGTGGGTGCGGTCTTATCAAGCCTACTTCGGCTTCAAAGGCCGCGCCCACAGCTCAAAGTAGTACACCGACGTTGCGAGAGATTCACATGCACGCAAAGTGCACTGTGGAGGTTCAGTGAACTATCTGTTGACTAGTGTCCGCTTCTTGATTGGGCTCATATTCTTAGTGTCCTTTGTAAGCAAGATTGCGGGCCGGCAACGCTTCATGGCCTTCAATTCTTCACTCCGCGACATGGGAATATTGCCTTTACCTGTCGTTCGACCAGTAGCATTCATGGTTCTTGCCGCCGAGGGTTCGGTCTGGGGGCTGCTAGCGATCCCCACGCTGGAATCAGGGGTTTCGGCAGGGCTCATTCTTGCAACGTTGCTGCTGATAATTTTCATGACCGGTATCGCGATTACAAAGTACCGGGGGAAGTCGGCGACCTGTCCATGTTTTGGAATATCTGATGCATCTCTAGGATTGCGACACATAGCACGGAATGGCGTCCTTGCCCTGGTGTCATTGGCAGGTATCTCAGCCAGTCTCATGGAACTCGACGATACATCTGGCTGGAAATTTATGTTAGCAGCACTGGCGGGTCTCTTGTTGGGCACACTCGTCATCATGTTCGATGAAATTATCGAGCTATTTCTGCCAGCAGCTGATTAAAAAACCTTTGTATGCGTGGACAGTAAAGGGGAGTCAAATGTCCGTCATAGTATCCGCGCTTGTGCTCGTAGGAATGATAAGCACCATCAATCTGGTATTGAGCGTAGGGATCATTAAGCGGTTAAGAGAACACACGGAAATCCTCTCCACTCCGGAGGCTTCTAACAGACGAGCCTCGTTAGGGGTCGGGGAGGAGGTGGGAGAGTTTGAGGTCTCAACCGTGGATAACCTGCCTCTGAGTCGCGAGCTCCTCTTCAGTGACACGTTAGTGGGTTTCTTTTCCCCGTCCTGCCAACCCTGTAAGGAGAAGCTTCCGAAATTCATTGACTACGCGCGGAAGATGCCTGAAGGGCGCAATCAGGTAATCGCGGCGGTAGTGGGCAATCACGATAACGCCCACGGCATGGTAGAGCAGCTGCGTGATGTGGCCCAGGTAATCCTGCAAGTCGATAACCAGGACAACTTTGGATCGGCGTTCGAAATTATGGCCTTTCCTACCGTACTCAAGGTACGGCGAGAAGATAATGGACGCCTGGTAATCACAGATGATCAGGTGGATCTTTCTCAGTCAGCCATCTCCGCATGAATTCTGATGATCCGGTATCGGAACGTCAAAGAGGACTTCTGGCCATCCTGCGCGGGATCATCGTAGTATGCTCTATCACTGTCCGGACTACGCCTAGCGCGACCTTGTCTTACATTGCGTTGACATTGATCGGCAGTGTGGCACCAGTGACGGCAGCTTGGCTGTTCAAACTGTTGCTGGATGGCCTCAACCGTGATCATACAGATACGATACTTTGGCTTGCTGTAAGCGTGGCGGCGCTCGGTGTGGTCACGGGGGTGATTCCACAGGCAGCGCGATATGCGCGGGCTACCCTCAACCGCGAGGTTGGGCTGGTTATGCAGGATCGGCTCTTTCTTGCGGTTGAGCACCTCCCTGGTATCGGCTGGTTCGAGAATCCGCTCTTTTTGGACCGGTTGCGGTTGGCCCAACAGGCAGGGCAAGAGTCAGCATCGCAAGCCATGGATGCGACTTTGGGCCTTCTTCGTGCCGGCTTGATTATCACAGGGTTCCTGGGAACACTTTTTGTGATCAGTCCAGTCATGTCGCTGATCGTTATGGCCGCTGGTATTCCGCTGCTCGTGTCTGAGATGATACTGTCTCGCCGACGGGCCAAGATGTTATTAGATATTGGCCCCGTTGAGCGTCGAGAATTCTTCTACATGAATCTACTTTCTAGTGTGGAGGCCGCGAAAGAGGTCCGTCTCTTTGGCATCGGCTCGTTTCTTCGAGAGCGGATGCTGGTTGAGCGGCGCATTGCGAATATCGCAAAGCGGGCTATGGACCGCCGAGAGGGAATGGTGCAGTCGGTCCTCAGTCTGCTCTCTGCTCTGGTAGCCGGCGGAGGTCTGCTCTGGGCGATAGATGCGGTACGTCGAGGAGCTCTGTCGTTGGGGGACATCACCATGTTTGTGGCGGCGATCGCTGGGGTACAGGGAGCGCTGGTGGCATTCGCCGGGGACACCTCACGTGGCAGCCATGCCTTGTTTCTGGTGGATCATTATCTTGCAGTTATAAAGGCTGAACCAGACCTCCCTGTAACACCGAAACTCTGTACTCTGCCGCATTTAAGCCATGGCATCGAGTTGCGCGATGTATGGTTCAGGTACTCTGATAAACATCCCTGGATTCTGTGCGGCGTGAATCTAAACATACCGTACGGTAAAGCACTTGCACTTGTAGGCCTAAATGGGGCTGGTAAATCTACGCTCATTAAACTATTGTGCCGATTCTATGATCCAACCAAAGGTACTATCCTTTGGGATGGAGTAGATATTCGTCAGGTTGACATCGGTGAGTTGCGACAGCGTATCGGAGTTCTGTTCCAGGATTACATGAACTACGATTTGTCGGCGAAGGAGAACGTCGGCCTTGGTGATCTTTCTTCGCTTCGAGAAAAAGATGACGCTCGGATTCGGAGATCAGCGCAGCGGGCTGGTATTCATGAGAAACTTGAAACCCTTCCCAGGGGATATGAAACTCTTCTGACCAGAATATTTTTCAATGAGGCCGACAAGGGCGACTCCTCAACCGGGGTCATACTTTCTGGTGGACAATGGCAGCGCCTTGCATTGGCCCGCGCTTTTCTACGTGATCGACGCGAGTTAATGATACTCGACGAGCCTTCGGCTGGGCTCGATGCCGAAGCAGAGCATGAGATTCACACCAAGCTAAAAGTTCATCGGGCCAACGACACAAGTATTCTCATCTCTCATCGGCTCAGTGCAGTACGTGATGCTGACCTTATAGTTGTGTTGCGTGAGGGGGAAATCGTTGAACGCGGGGATCATAATTCGCTGGTAGCCGCCGGGGGGGCATATTCAAAGCTGTTTAAGCTTCAGGCTTCCGGCTATGAGACATCGACGAGCGTTGGCGATTCCAGCTCGATTAAAATCGATTGAGAGCACGCAAGGGTAATTCCTTGTCTCATCTGGAGGTAGTGCTGATCACAAAGCGATATTTCATATCTATGATGGCAGGAGTTGGCTCGACCGCTGTCATCGCGTTCTTCGCTATGCTTTTGCGTCGATCTCTCCTAGTAGTTACTGTGCGAGGGCGTAGTATGGAGCCAACTTTCCATGATGGTGATCGCATTCTCGTTCGTCGAGGAGGAAATCTCGCTCATGGCAAAATTGTGGTTGCTGAGCGCCATACCCCTTTTTGGCGAGAACGAAAGGGTGATTGCCGGGCATATTCGTCCATGCCTATTGGTGGCGAGGATGCGACGACAAAGATTGGTGACCGTGAATGGATAATCAAACGAATCGCCGCACTGTCTGGGGATACGTTTTCTCGACAGGTGCATCATGAATCTTCTGAATTATCGAGTTCGATCGTCCCTCACGGCATGTTGGTTCTGCTCGGTGACAACCCTGAGGTGAGTATTGATTCACGTCAGCTGGGATATTTTTCTAGTGACCGTGTTCTAGGGACCGTAATACTGCATCGGCGAGGTCGAACTAATCGGCCGCGACAGTTTACTTTAAGGTAGACGCCCGTTTTGAGAATTTTCGCTTAAAGCCGATGCGGTTCTCTGAATGCGTACTAGGGCCTGTTCTGAGTTCGGATCATGAGGTTGTGGATTCTCCCGCGCGATGCCGTCCGGTCCTGGTAGGGCACAGGTATGGCGCGTGGTGACCTCACCGCTGACGAGTGGTCCTTGATCAAGCCCCATCTGCCGCTGGGGGAGCGGGCCCGATCCCGGATCTGCGGCGGCGGTTCAACGGAGTGATGCGGCGATTTCGCACCGGCGGTTCATGGCGGGACCTGCCTGGGGAGTACGGCTCGTGGTCCACCATCTACGACCGGTTCCGGTCGTGGGCGAACGCGGGCGTCTTCCAGAATCTGATGGAGGTCATGATCAGCGAGGCCGCCGCCCGTGGACAGGCAGACCTCGACCTGGTCAGCGTGGACTTCACGGTGGTCCGCGCTCACCACCACGCCGCAGGGATGAGGGGCGACCCGGAACTGCTGCAGGAGCTGGAGAAGGCCGCCGATGAGGAAAAGGGGCTGCGCGAACGGCGCAGGTAGCCGGGCCGGGCGGCCCAGAGGAAGACCGGGCCCAGGCTGATGGCCGCCGACGCCGGCGCAGGGCTCGGCTGCAGGCGGCCGGGCTGGGCCGCTCGCGAGGCGGGCTGACCAGTGAGGTTCACCTGTCCGCCGATCGCCGCTGTCGCCCGTTGTCTTTCCTCCTCACTCCCGGACAGGCCGCCGACAGCCCCTGTTTCACCGCTGTCCTGGCAGGTATCAAGGTTCGCGTCCCTGTCGGCCGGCCCCGTACCCGCCCCGGCGCGATCGCCGCCGACAGCCCACTCCTCCCGCGCTAACCGCGTCTACCTACGCAGACGGGGCATTCGGACGGTCATTCCGGAAAAGACCGACCAGGCGGCCAACCGCGAGAAGCGGGGTTCACACAGAGGCCGTCCCATCCGCTACGACGAGGTTCTGTACAAAGAGCGCAATATGGCCGAGCGCTGCATCAACCGGATCTTCGGGCGCTCGATAACGGTACTTGCTCCCGATACCTTTGGTATGGTGCTGCCCTTCTTATACTCGGCGTGGTGCATCTTTTTGCTCTCCTTATTGCTGCCGCCCACCTCGTCACTCTCATTCTGGTACGAAGGGAACACCTTAGAAAATGCTTTATCGTCACGGTCTCCGTGGGTCTGCTGCTTGCTCCGCTGGCTCTACTTGCGTCCACTCAAGCTTCCTCAATAAGTTATTTGTAGCCCCCCGGATGCGGCGAACTCTTCTATCTTGCTGCTACTTTTAGCGGATCGAAGATGCTCTTGATTCCAATGGGCCTGGCTGTGATAGGAGGAATTCTCTTCACGATCTCCAGGGGGCCCGTGGATGTGCGCGTACTAGTCTTGCCTTGGCTGATATTGCTTGCCGCAGTACTCATATTGATCTCGCAGTTTCATGCGTATTATCAGAATCGGTACGTGATAGTCAGCCTACCTGCGGTCGGACTTTAGCTGCTGCTGGCATCGTTCGGCTCAAGCGTGGAACGTGGTTGATAGCAGTTATCGTAATCATTGTCATGCTGATTACTGTGCAGACCCGCCTACGCAATCCGGAGAACTGGCCTGATCAATTACGGGAAGCCACGGATGTCATCCAGCGAGAGAGCCGATCCTCAGACGCTGTCGTGTGGCTGCCCACCAACCGCCGAGCACTTGCAGTAGTATACCCACATGGCTTTGGCGGGCTGCGTGATATCACTTTGGCTATCTCGCCAATCAAGGCCGAAAATTTCGGTGGGGTGGAAGTAAGCCCCAGTAGTATTTCCATAGGGCTCAATGACCCAGCGGTAACACGTGTCTGGCTTGTCGATGGCGAGATCCCTTGGCGCGGCCCCTCCCTGGATTCGCTGAACCTCTCCAAAATAAATAGCTTAGAGCGGAAATTCCGTCGTATCGGCTTCTGGTGGTTTAATAGTCTGTCTCTCACACTCTATGAAAAGTGATTGGATCTCGTCGTTCGCTCAATGCATTGAATCCACAGCACAAGCTGCAAACCCTACGATCTGCCGCGACCGGTGTTCTCCATCGGAGATCACCTTGGCAGCAGTCAGGTTCCGAATCCGGAAATGCTCATCAGTGGTTCCCGCTGGAGGCGAAAGGACTGCATTAATCACCTCGATCTGTGCTCCCAGTTCGTCGATCATCACCTCCAGATAGTTGAGTCCAGGTGCAAATCTTACTCTTGGCTAGCTCGGCTAGTACCGCGCCGCGGTGTTCCCCCGTCGATCAAATCTTCTATTACAGGCCGAGCAGATTTAGCGGAGATGTTCCAGGCGTGATATCGGTCGGATACGAGCCTGTGGAAGAGTTGGTGGCAGGTTCACTTCCATAGAGGCTCCCTGAGCCAGGTGGGCAGTCCGTCACGAGCGATGTCGCTGCTGTTGCAGGGTGGGTCACTCCCGTCCAAGGGTAGCGAGTGACTGTTTACATCATTCTCGCGGCATGTAAACTGGTTTGCCCGTTTGGAACGGTGTTGCGTTTGTGAGATATCGTCGGATACCCTGCCATTGATTGTTAGAATCGCTGGATGCTGACTATTCGGGAAGTGGAGCAGCAGGTCAGGCGACGTATGGATTGGCTCGATGCCCTCCGTGGTATCGCCGCTGTGGTGGTGGTCTTTGAGCATGCCTTCAAGTTCCTGTTACCTGAGGCGCGATCGCCGGTCAAGGCGGTTTTTGAGCCCGGCTGGTACGGGGTAACGATGTTCTTCTTAGTCAGCGGCTACATCGTGCCGGCATCGCTGGAGCGGCGAGGTAGTGTGCGGGCTTTTTGGATTTCTCGTTTCCTCCGGTTGTATCCACTGTTCGGAGTGTGCGTGGCGGGTGTGGCGCTGCTGATAGCAGTCGGCTGGGACGGCCTGCATATCTGGTGGGGCTCGCGGCCGATCTCCATGGCGCTGGCTCATCTAATGATGATGCAGAACTTGCTGTATGTGCCGAACCTGGTCAACGTGCTGTGGACGCTCTCATACGAGATGGCCTTCTATCTGTTGGTGACTGCGCTGTTCAGTCTCGGCATGCACCATAGGAGCACTGCGAGCGCGCTCAGCTTCACTGTGGTGGCCGTGCTGGGCGTAGGCACGCTACCGGTTGCGCTGCTTTCTTCCGGTGGATCAGGACGGATGCTGACGGTGGTGCTGGTGGTGGCCACGCTGGTAGCGGTGGGCCTGACGGCGGTGCTTGGGGGGTCAGGTGTGATACGGCAAGCGGGCGCGATCGTCATCGGGATCACTGTGCTGGGACTGCTAGCGGTCAACCAAAGTTATCCCGGCCCTGGACAGGGGTTGCTGATCCTAGCCACCATGTTCGCCGGCACGGCGCTGTATCGGGCCGAGCGGGGTGAGATCCCTTGGAGACAAGCGGTATGGGTGGCACTGGTGCCGCTGGCCGGGATCTGGTTGGCGCGCGGTGAGTTCGGTTTTCAGATAGCGATAGCCGCAGCTTGGATCACCTTTATTATCGGGATGACGCTGCGGCACCGTAAGGTACCGCAGGCCCTCACTTGGCTGGGGCTGATCAGCTACTCGATCTATCTGCTTCACCCTCTACTATTGGAAGGTGTCGAGCGGTTCTGGCCTGAGCCGCTAGCGATACCGCTTAGTTTACGGCTACTGGCGCTGGCAGGCGTGATGGGGTTGCTGTTCGGACTCAGCGCGCTGACATGGCGCTTCGTGGAGGCTCCGGCGCAACGGCTAGGCAAGCGCCTCATTTCAGAGAAGCCTTCGCGGTGAGATCATAAGGTCATTCGAAGGCAAGTCGACTCGTACCGCAGGGTCGCTAAGGAATTGCCGATGAATAACCCGTATTGTTCGTGCTCGTATCGAGATGCGATGTCCGGGTATGGGCGTCGTGGTGGAGACACAGGAGGTGCTGGCGGCGAAGTTCGGCGAGATCTTTCCGCATCTGGATGAGCGGCAGCGGCGGTTGCTGATGGGCGCCGAGGCTCGCGCCTTGGGGCACGGCGGGATCCGGGCGGTGGCCCGGGCCGGGGGGCGGGAGGCCACGGTGTCGCAGGGCGTGGTCGAGCTGGCAGCCGGGCAGGCGCCGCTGGGTCGGGTGCGGCATCCCGGCGGCGGTCGCAAGTGGCTGACCGAGATCGATCAGGGGTTGCGTCCGGCGCTGGTGGAGCCGTCCGAACGAGGGGACCTGGTCTCGCCGCTGCGGTGGACAACCAAGTCCACCCGCAAACTGGCCGCCGAACTCACCGGGCAGGGCCGTCGCGTCAGCGCCGACACTGTCGCCGCCCTGCTGCGTGCCGAGGGGTTCAGCCTGCAGGCCAGCGCCAAGACCCTGGAGGGTGCCCAGCACCCCGACCGCGATGCCCAGTTCCGCTATCTCAACGAGCAGGTCCGCGCGTATCGCGCCGCCGGACAGCCGGTGATCAGCGTCGACGCTAAGAAGGAACTGGTGGGGCGTTTCGCAACGGTGGTCGGGAATGGCGACCGGCCGGAGAGCCGGTGCCGGTGAGCGTGTATGACTTCGCCGAGCAGGCCCTGGGCAAGGCGATTCCGTACGGGATCTACGACATCACCGCCGACGCCGGGTGGGTGAGCGTGGGCACCGGTCACGACACCGCCGTGTTCGCGGTGGCCTCGATCCGCCGCTGGTGGCACGGACAGGGCCGGCATGTCTATTCGCGGGCCGACCGGCTGTTGATCACCGCTGACGCGGGGGGCTCCAACGGGTATCGCACCCGGGCATGGAAGAGCGAGCTGGTGGCGTTGGCCGCCGAGATCGGGCTACCGATCACGGTGTGTCACCTGCCGCGGGCACCTCCAAGTGGAACAAGATCGAGCATCGGCTGTTCGCGCACATCACCATGAACTGGCGGGGACGTCCGCTGACCAGCCATCAGGTCGTGATCAACACCATCGCCGCCACCACCACGGTCGGCGGGCTGCGGGTGCACGCCGAACTCGACCCCGGCCCCTACCCGTTGGGAGTGCAGGTCAGTGACGCCGATCCGACCGCCCTGCCGCTGACCCGGCACGCCTTCCACGGTGACTGGAACTACACCCTGCACCCCACCTCCGATCACACGGGCACCGTGTATTCGGCCGAAGGGTGGGACCCTCGGGTCCTGTCCGGTCCCGCCCTGACTGGAATGACCTGCCCTGGTTCGGAGCGGCTGACCGTCGAATTGCCGGCCCTGGACCAGCGGCGGGCCCGGATCCGGCCAGGCCGTCCACCCACCATGGCGTTCACCGACCGGGTCCTGATGATGGTGCTGCACAGGCGGCTGGGCTTGGAACCCGAGCCGCTGGCGTACTGTTCGGCACCAGCCGCACCAGCCGCACCATCGCCTATCGCATCGTCTGCAGCATCGGCGAACTGCTCGACCAACACGGTGCCTACATCCTGCCCGACACCACATCCCCGGCGGCGCTGAAGGCTCTGCATGCCCAGGTCGCGGCGCACGGCGACAAGGCCGCCAACATCAAGACAACGAGTTAATTATCGGCAAGTCCTTAGCTCGGACTTGCCCACCCCACCCATGCCGTACACCACCTGGCGCACCACTACCGGCGCCCCCTCGCCGGTCAGCAGCGTCCGCAGCCGCTCCACTCCTGGTCGCGGCCGACAAACTGCTGGGCCTGCGGCGCTTCCAGATGGCGCACCGGTTCGTGTGGCGATACCTGGACCTGCCGGGTGGGCAGCAGGCTGCCCGGCTCCAGACGGGGTGCGTAGATCGGCGATTGGTCTCCGGTGGTGATTTGGCCGGTGTTGTCCCGCTCGGCTGCTACTGCTCCCTTTCCCGATGCGGTGACCGTGGTGGTGATAGTGCGGCCGGTGGCGGTATCGGCCTGCTCCATCAGGGCCCGTACCTGAGCGGCCAGGTCCGGATCGGTTGTCAGGAGTTTGCCGATCTGCACCCGCAACACCGCCTGCAGATCCACATTGTCCGGATCGGTGGTCAGTTCCGCCACCGCCTCGGACACCTGCTCTCCTTCGGAGGTCACGCCGAAAATGCGTTGCAGTAGTGTGCGTCCCTAGCCGACCGTGGCATCGGCGGCCTCCTCATTGGCCCTGGCCAGCACCGCACCCCCGTAGGCGCCGACCGCTGCCGTGACATACGGCGACACCGCATGGGCCAGGCTCGCCGGATCCCCGCTCATGCTTTCCAGCCTCCTCAGACGCCATGACGACTCCCCGGCGGCATGCCCGTGGCATCCCTCACCATGAACGACTCTAATCACCAAACCCCAGCTAACACCGGCAAAGCGTCAACTTCGATCTACCCTGCGTCATCCGGTGGCAAGGGCCGACGAAGTCGGTCCGCGGCAGTTGAACGCCCTGACAAGCTAAGGGCCGTGCCGAAGTGGGTGATCGTCACGGCCGCCACCACGATGACACAGGCGAAGAGCTTTCTCGTCTTGCCGGGCCTGTCGCCTGGAGTCTGTAATGAAACTTCTCGCCGATTGACGCGTGACCGCGTCGGGCGATCATCTGTCCCTGCGGTGCTTCCGGCGGTCTTGCCGCTTGTTTTCGCGGTTTGATGGCCTGCGTTCGCTCTGTTGTGACTGCGGAACGTTGGTGTTTCTTCCGTGTTGCGCGTGCTGGAAAGTGTTGTTCTGGCCGTCTACCGTTGGTTGTTATCCCACTCGTGGTAGACGCGCCAGGCACGGTCTAACTCAGGGGGCGCTGCGGCCTTCGATTCCGGTGACGCCTATTGTGCCGCTGGTGCCGCGCAGGCCGAAGCCGTACCGGAACTGGTGCCGTTTCTGCGGGGTCGCGAGCACATCGCCGATATCGGCGGTGTCCAGAAGCTGCCATGTCCCGCCGCTTTCGGCATAGGAGACGATCCTGTTTCCGGACAGCAGCAGCGCGAAGCGATCTCCCTGGTTGAAGAACCGCATCCCACCGACGGTGTTGGTGAATTCGCCGTTTACCCGGACATCGATCCCCGACTGCTTGCGGCTGTTGTTGTACCAAGCGGTCACGTAGTTCTTCTCGTCCTTCACCCAACCTACGAAGACGCTGTCTTCCTGCTTGCCGGATTCCACGAACGTACCGATCGTCAACACGCTGAGGGCCGCGCCGGAGGGCGGCAGGCCGCTCTTCTCGGCACCCAGGCCGAAGAGGCCGAAGAAAGGTTCGGAGCCGGACCCGGTGAACCGGCCACCACCGACGACGGTCGTCGGCAACGCCTCATCGCTTTCCGGCTTGAACGGGATGTACTGCCGGGAGGTGTCGTCGGCGAACCTGTCGGCGACCTCGGTGTCCGGGAACTCCACGATGCCGGAGGATGTCGGCACCCGTATCGCGCTGCCTCGTTCTCCGAGCCACGTCGGCGCGAACAGCGCTCCGGACGTCACGACCAGTACCGCGACCACGGCCGCCATCACGAGCGCCGGTCCCCGGGGACGTCTCCCGGGCGACGCGATGCCTGTGGCCGAGGCCGACGGCGAGGTCGGCCTGGAGTCCGGCTCGTCCTGCCCTCTGACCGGCCGGAGCTTTGATCCGGTGACCGGACCGGCCGGCGCGACCGGATCGGCCGACGTGGACAGATTGGCCGGCGTGACCGTATCGGTCACCGTGGGCGGATCGACGAGGGGATGCCCGTCGGGTCGGCTGTTGGACCGCCCCACCGGACGCCGCCCCCGTCGCGGGAGACCGGCGTCGCCACCGGTGAGGTCGTGCAGCAGGCGGCCGGCCGCCGGGCGGGCCGCCGGATCCTTCGCCAGGGAGGCGGCTACCAGGGGGTGGAGTGGATCGGGTACGCCCGAGAGGTCGGGCTCGTCGGACAGGATGGCGTGCAGGATCGCCGCAAAGGTCTGTCCGGGGAAGGGCACCCGCCCGCTGGCTGCGAAGACCATCGTGCCGGCCCAGGAGAACATGTCGGAGGCCGAGGTGAGCGGCTCGTCCGTGAGCTGCTCCGGTGACATGTAGGCGGGGGTTCCGGCCAGCTGACCGGTGCTTGTCGTGTGGTCGACCACATGGGCGATGCCGAAGTCGATCACAACCGGTCCTTCCGGACCGAGGATCACGTTGCCCGGCTTGAAGTCCCGGTGCACGATCCCGGCCTGGTGGATCGAGGCCAGCGCCGTCAGCGTGGCGACCGCCAACCGCTCCAGCCCGCTGCCGGTCCGCGGCCCGTCGGTCCCGACCAGCGCGCTGAGTGAGGGTCCCGAGACGTACTCGCTGACGATGTACGGCCGCTCGCCCGCCATTCCGGTGCCGATGACCTTGGCCGTGCAGAAGGCGGCGACGCTCGCCGTGACCTCCGCCTCGCGCAGGAACCGCCGCCGGGCCGTGGGATCGGCCGTCAGCCGCGCGTGCAGCATCTTGATCGCCACCTGCGCCCCGTCGGGCGCCTCCCCGAGATATACCGTGCCCTGCCCACCTTCGCCGAGCAGCGCCGAGATCCGGTAGTCATCGATGAATTCCGGTTCGTGAGGCCCCGGCGCATGAGGAACCGTCACCGCTTCACCCCGCACAAACGAATGACCACCCTATGCCGCGCTCATTGTAGCTCTTGGCCGCACTCCATCGCCGGATATCGTCAATTTTCCCTTACCGTCCGACAGCCACAGAACCATGAGATATGTCGGGCTGCCTTTTCGTCTTGGACTTCGCTTCGTCGTTGACGAATCAGGTTCTTTTATGTATGGCATAACGGTGTCGCGGTCGGAGAGTTCCGAGCTTCATATTCGGTCTGAAAGCGGGGGCCGGACCGCCGAGGTCGAAGTGCAGGCGTACGGGTCTGAAGCGCGGGCACGCGAGAGAGACGGTGCACGCTAGTCGGGATGGGTTTCGGCCTGCTTAGAGCCGACTCGTTCCTGGATGCTCTGGAGTACGTGATGTGTCGCGCGGATGGAGCCCTCCTGCCAGCCGTTGATGTGGCTCATGTGCTCGCCCGCGAACCAGTACGGCCCGTCCGGCGGCAGGAGCACGGGATAGACGTCGCGGCGCGCGTCCGGGTCGTCACCCCACTCCGCCCACGCTCCTCCCTGGAACGGCACGTTCGACCACGCGACGGAGACGGGGCGCTGAACCAGATCGCGGTAGCCGGGGAACAGGTGTTCGCCGTCGGCGACCGCCGCGGCGGCGCGCTGTGCCGGCGTCATCGCCGAGAAGGACTTCCCGATGGCGTTCGTCCAGATGTAGGAACCGACAAGGATGCCCTTGCGTCCGTGAATATCCGAACTCGGGTACCACATCTGGGTGATGTCCCGGTTGGTCCATGAGATGCCGCCGTAAATATGGTGATCCTGCTCCCACCATCGCCGCTCCGACTGAAACGCAATCTTGACGGCGGGCACGTAGAGCTTGGCGCCCGCTCCCACGGCCCATTTCACCTTGGGTGAGAAATCGCTGTCGATGGCGCCGACGACCGGTAGGGGAACCGTCACGATCACATGATCGGCCTCCCATGCCTGCACCCGTTGGGTGGTACGGTCGCGCCAGGTGACACGGGCGCCGGACCCCAGCCGCTGGAGCTTCGTCACCTGCGCGTTGAGCGTGATGAACTGCCGGGTCCGCTGGTAGAAGGCGCGCGCGACGGCGTCCATGCCGCCCGTGGGCTCCATGATGGTCGCCTGCTGGTCGTAACGCTCGGCGAATATCACGCGCCACGGCAGCCCCGTGCCCTTGGCGATCTCGACGAGGTCGAGCGGCTCAAGGACGCGGCCCGGCGTGGGTCCTCCCGGCGGCTCCGAGTATCCGGCGCTCGACGACCCGCGATACCGGTAGTCCTCGTCGAGCCCACCGAGAATCTGGATGAAGTCGCGCACGCGGGCGAGATCCTCTTCCGAGATCTGCCGGTCCAGGTCGTGGCGGAGTGCGCGCGCCGCGAGCTCCGCGACCGCCCCCCGCGTGTCGTTGATCACACGGCGAGCGCGCTGCGGCTGTCCGCCGAACGCGTTGATGTCGTGAAAATAGGCGTTGCGGTTGTCGTTGACGAACACCTGCAGAGGGATTCCCAGGTCGCGGCAGTATCCGAGAAGTGCCGTGTGATGATGGGGTATCCGCGCGGGTCCGGCGTTGAAGTAAAGGTGCGGATCCCGGTCCCAGTTGACGCGCTGAGTCGAACCGTTCTCGATGATGGTGTCCCCGCCGCGGTAGGTCCTGATCCGGCCGCCGACCCGGTCCTGTGCCTCGAAGACCCGCACCTCGTACTGCGCGGCAGAGAGTTCGAGCGCGGCGACCATGCCGGAGATGCCGGCGCCGATCACCGCGACCTTGACGCCCCGCCCGCCGCCACGTTGGGCGAGGTCCGGCCGGCCGGCATAGGCCTCCGGCACGGGTAACAGCCCCATCGCCGTCAGCGTCCCGTACGCGGCTCCCACGCCGCCTGCGCGACCGACCAAGTTCACGAACGCCCGGCGTGTTAGTCGGTCACGGTGCATGTGCCCTCCGAAACAGGGGGTGAGCGCATCGGGTTTGGGGGAGTATCGCCTAATTGTGGAGGACGCTACACGGGAGTCCCCTTTCAAGGATCACTTTCAGGATGACCAACATTGACATTTGAATGTCGTGCTCTTGCCGTGCTTCGTGGCGGCCGTCGCGTACCATGCGCCGCGTACTTCTGAAGCTCGGCCCCCCGGCGTTCGGCGGGCTGTATTCTCGGAGCTGAACACGGCAGGCCGGTCTCGCCGTGCGGGTGCCGTCCCTACGGCAGGCGCGTGTGCCGTGATCTCGATGCCGTGTTGTCACGGATCGGAACGCTGCCCTGTCCTCCGGCGAACCCGACGTTGCGGAGCGACAGGAGCGAGCCCTTGCCACCAGCCGGCACCACCGTCCGGATCCGGGTCCGGATGAGCGCTCGTGCCATCGACGAGCCGCACCGCGTTTCGAGCCAGCTCGAGCTGCTGTTCGATCTCACCTTCGTGGTCGCGGTCGCGGCCGTCACCGCCCAGCTCGCGCACGGCATCGCCGACGGTCACGGCCTCACCGGACTGGTTCCGTTCCTGCAGGTGTTCTTCGCGATCTGGTGGGCGTGGATGAACTTCACGTGGTTCGCCTCGTCCTACGACACCGACGACGTCGCCTACCGGCTACTGACCATGCTCCAGATGGCCGGTGTGCTGGTCCTCGCCGCCGGCGTGCCCGCCGCGGCGGAGCACTCCGCCTACGGGATCGTGACGCTGGGCTACGTCATCATGAGGATCGGGCTCGTCGCCCAATGGCTGAGAGCCGCCTTCGAAGACCCGGCCGGCCGTCGCACCGCGCTGCGCTACGCCGTCGGCGTCGCCGTCGTGCAGATGGGATGGATCCTTCGCTTCCTCCTCGTGGAAACGGGTGTCCTGCCCCCGTCCTCCGGACTGCCGTTCTTCGTCTTCCTGGTCGTCGCCGAACTCGCGGTGCCACGGTGGGCGGAACGGGTCAGGGCCACCAACTGGCACCCGCACCACATCGCCGAGCGTTACGGCCTGTTCACGATCATCCTGCTCGGTGAGAGCGTCCTGGCCGCGAGCAGGGGAGTCGAAGGAGCGCTCGAAGCGGACGAGATCAGGGGGGCCTTCGTGGTCATCGCCGTCTGCGGCCTCGTCCTGCTGTTCGCCCTTTGGTGGCTCTACTTCCTCATGCAGGCGGGGGAAGGGCTCAGCGACCGCCGTCATCGGTCATACCTGTGGGGATACGGTCACTACGGCATCTTCGCGGCCCTGGCAGCACTCGGTGCCGGGCTCGAAGTGGCGGTGGAGCAGAGCGGGCACGACGTTGTGGCGTCACCGGCGGCACTCGGCTACGCCGTCGCCATCCCGGCCGGTCTGTATCTCGCCGTGCTGTGGGCGCTGCACGCGCTCGTCGCCACGGAGCCCGTCGTTCATCCCGCCGCGGTCCTGGGCTGCGTCACCGTCATCTTGTCGCTGCCACTGGCGGCGTCCCGGATCGGCGTGGCCGCCGTGGTCGCGGCGATCACGGCCACCTGCGTTCTGCTGGTCGCCGTCACGATCACGACCGCGGCCATCGGGAGCCGCGCCGGAGCGCGGGCCCTCTCCTCCTCGCCCGGCAGGCGTCGGGACCCGGGTCTGTAAGCTGGGCCGTAAGCGAGTCACGGCGCCACCCGGTGGTCGCCTGGCCTCGGCGGCCACCGCTCGGCCTCCCGCCGCCGACCTCATCATCGTCACAGATCAGTGGGTATATCCGGAGTGCGGATCCTGATCGTTGCCGACGACTTGGTCCGCGGCCTGAAAAGAATTCCGGGGCAGCCGTCACAAGCCCGGAGGCTGCCCTGTCTTAGCCGGCGACCGGATGACACATTAGTGTCCCCGGCGGACAGAAAGGGTTTGCCATGAGGATCGTCGTGGTCGGCGGGACCGGCCTGATCGGGTCGAAGCTGGTGACGAAGCTGGGTGAGCACGGTCACGAGGCGGTGGCGGCGGCGCCGAGCACCGGCGTCAACACCCTCACCGGCGAAGGACTGGCGGAGGTGATGGCGGGTACGCGGGTGGTGATCGACGTGTCGAACTCGCCGTCGTTCGAGCCCGCCGCGGTGCTGGAGTTCTTCGAGACCTCCACCCGCAATCTGCTGGCCGCGGAGGCGGCGGCCGGTGTCGGCCACCACGTCGCGCTGTCGGTGGTGGGAACGGAGCGGATGCCTGAGAACGGCTACTTCCGGGCGAAGGCAGCCCAGGAGCAGCTGATCGAGAAGTCGGGGATCCCGTTCTCGCTCGTGCACGCGACCCAGTTCTTCGAGTTCGTCCGGAGCATCGCCGACGAGGCCACGGACGGCGACACGGTGCGGCTGGCGCACGTGTTCTTCCAGCCCATCGCGGGCGACGAGGTCGCGCGAGAGGTCGGCAAGGTCGCGGTGGGCTCGCCGTTGAACGGCAGGGTCGAGATCGCCGGACCCGAACGGTTCCGGATGGACGAGTTCTTCCGCGACGTACTGGCCGGCTGGGGCGATCCGCGGCAGGTGGTCACCGACCCGCGGGCGCACTACTTCGGAAGCGTGCCGGGCGAGCGGACGCTGGTGCCGGAGGAGGGCGCCGTCCTCGGCCGGATCCGCTACCGCGACTGGCCCGGCCGTACCGCGACGGGCCAGTAGGACACCCCACCCGGACCACCCTGGATACGAGAGGTCGTTCCCATGTCCGACCGTGACCCGGTGACCACCGGACCCAAGCCGAGATCGAACGCGTGGCAGACGGCGCTGACCGTACTGCAGGAGGCCGAACCGCCCTTCATCCCGCAGGGCGCGCACGCGATGACCGTGGTGGTCGAGTTCCCGCCCGGCGACCCCGGAACGCCGCCGCACCGCCACTCCGGGCCGGCGTTCGGTTTCGTGCTGGAAGGCGAGATGCTGCTGGAGGTGGAAGGCGAGCCGGAGCGCGTCGTACGGGCCGGGGAGGCTTTCTGGGAGCCGGGCGGTGACGTCATCCACTACCAGGACGGCAACAACCGCGACGACGTCCCGCTGCGGTTCACCGTCACGATGCTGTGCGAGCCGGGCAAGCCGATGCTCACCCTGGTGGACGAGGAAGAACTCGCCCAGCGCGAGGATCGCCGCGCCCCGCGCCCGGCCTGAACGCTGTACGGCCGCTCCGCTGCTCACCCAGGCGACCGCGCTGTGCCCCTACGCCAGGATGACCCGCCCGGGCATCCCCGCCACCGTCGACCCCGCCTCCCGAGCACGCGTCTCCGCTCCCGCCGTGAAAGGCCATCACAAGCGGCATAACAGCAAAAAGTGTGAATTTGAAATATTTTCATTAGAAAGCATGAATCGCTACGCTGACCATCCATGACTCCCACACATCCCACGCGATGGCTGGCTGCGATGACACTTGTCGCCGGACTGTCCGTGGCGGCCCCGGCGTACGCCCACGAGGCGGCCCCGCCACCTTCCGGCACCGTCCTGCGCGGACTGGACCTCGACCGGGCGACCGTCCTCGACATGCAGCGCGCCATGGACCGGGGACGCTTCGACTCGGCGACGCTCACCCGGTTCTACCTCGACCGCATCCGCACGGTGGATCCGCTGCTTCACGCGGTCATCGCGACCAATCCCGCGGCGTTGCGCGAGGCGGAACAGAGCGACCAACGGCGGCGCCGCGGTGCACGCGGCCCCCTGGAGGGCATTCCGGTCCTGCTCAAGGACAACATCGACACCGCCGGGCCGCTCCACACGACCGCCGGATCGCTGGCACTGCTCGGCTCCCGCCCGGCCCGTGACGCCTTCCTGGTCCAGCGGCTGCGCGCGGCGGGCGCGGTGATCCTCGGCAAGGCGAACCTGTCGGAATGGGCCAACTTCCGTTCCACCCGCTCCTCCAGCGGATGGAGCGCGGTCGGCGGCCAGGTCAACAACCCCTACGTCCTGGACCGTAACCCCTGCGGATCGAGCAGCGGCTCGGCGGTCGCCGTCGCGGCGAGCCTGGCCGCGGTCACCATAGGCACCGAGACCGACGGCTCGATCGTCTGCCCGGCGGGGCTCAACGGCGTCGTCGGCATCAAGCCCACCATCGGCCTGGTCAGCCGCGCCGGAGTGGTCCCGATCTCCCTGGCACAGGACACCGCGGGCCCCATCACCAGGAACGTCACCGACGCGGCCGCCGTGCTCTCGGTCATCCAGGGCGTGGACCCGCGCGACCCGGCCACCGTTCCGGGAGGCGGGCGCGACTACCTCAAGGCGCTCAGGCCGGATGCGCTGGCCGGCAAACGCATCGGCGTCTGGCGCTCGGCCGCGGGGAACGAGCGGGAGGTGCTCGCCACCCTGGACGCCACCGTCGCCACGCTCAAGGCGCGGGGCGCGACCGTGGTCGACAACCTCGAACTGGAGGGGCTGGACCAGGTCGGCGAGGTGGAGTTCCCGGCCCTGATGACCGAGTTCAAGCACGACCTGAACGCCTACCTGGCCGGGACCCCCGGACGGCACCCGGGCGACCTGGCCGGGCTGATCGAGTTCAACAAGCGGAACGCCTCGACCGAGCTCCGTTACTTCGGGCAGGAGCTGTTCGAACAGTCGCAGGCGACCACCGGTGACCTGAACGACCCCGAGTACCGTGCGCTCAGGGAGAAGGCGACCTCGCTCGCCCGTAAGGCGATCGACTCCGTGGTGGCCGAGAACCGGCTTGACGCGGTGCTCGCGCCGACCAACAACGGAGCCTGGCTGACCAGCCTGACCAAGGGCGACGACTTCACCGACTTCGTCGCCACCTCCACGCCCTCGGCTGTCTCCGGTTACCCCGCGATCACGGTTCCCGGTGGGTACGCCAGGAACGTCCTGCCGCTGGGCGTCACCTTCTTCGGCGGCCGGTTCTCCGAGCCGACCCTGATCGCCCTGGGATACGCGTTCGAGCAGGCGGGCCAGGTGCGCAAGCCACCGACCTACCTGCGGACCCTGCCCTGACGGCTCCTCCCGCCGAACGGCCACGCCGCCCCGCCCACGCCGGCGGGGCGGCGCGTGGAGACCAGGGCGTGCCGGGAGTCCCCCAGGGCGGCTCGGCGGTCCAGGTACGCCGTACGCGGTACCGGCTTTGACAAGATCACGATAATGGCCGGATGGCCGAACAGTACATATCAGCCTTCGCGATCGACGCCGACGTCTTCCTCGGCATGGCCGGCTCCCACGACGACGCTCTCGTCCGGGCCGCCCTCGGCGGGATCGAGGAGTTGACGGAGGCCGGTGGGCTGCTGCGGGCCACCGAGGCGGCCGAGGTGGAACCGGCGCTGCGGGAGATCATCACCGGCCGGCTCGACCCGTCCCGTCCCGGCGGATACGTGTGGCTGCTGGAACTCCTCGGCCCCACCGCCGGGGACCCGCTCGGATCGGTGGTCCTGCCGGGACGCGGCTGGCACCGGCTGCGGAAGGCGTTTCGCGCCTGGGGCCTGACGGCCCTCGCCGATCTGTGGGGGCGGTGCTGGACGTTTCCGTGGCGCGACGCGGCGCCCGACCCGGACCCCTGGCCTTTCCCCGTGCTGGCGTCGAAGGCCGACCTCGACCGCCTCCGCGCCGAACTCGCCGGCTTCGACCTCGACCGGATCCACGCCGATCACAGGCTGCTCCCCGGCGGAGACGACGACGTCGAGGAGGTCGCGTGGCTGGTCGGGGACATGCTTCCCGCCTGGGTCGACGGCGCCCGCGGCAGGGGACGCGAACTGCTCGTCCTCCGCGACGGCGGCAGGTGACCCGAAGCGACCCCTGTCGCCGCCTTCCTCGCCGCGCACCGATCACCGGGCTGTCTGGTCACCGGGCTGTCTGGGCCGGGCCGCTAGCCGAGCCGTACGGTGACCGTCTTCGAGTCGCCGTCCCCGTCCGCCAGCCCTCCGAAGGCGAGTGTGAGCCTCGCGCCGGTCGTGGTGTCCCTCAGGAGCGGATGCCCGTGGAGCACCTCGGTCACCGGCCGTTCCCAGGCGACGGTCAGCTCACTCAGGTCGCGCCGGGGATCCGACACGGTCAGCGTGGCCGTACCGTCGCCGATCTCCCTGACGAGGACCGTGCACGGGGCGGAGACGGTCAGGTCGCCGGCGGCTCCGTCGTTCCAGAAGTTGACCGCGGTGATCCCGAGTGACGGGACCCGGACCCCCTGCTGACGGGCGGTGTTGACGAGCACGTGCGCCCAGCCGGGGTCGGCGGCGCGGGCCCGGGTCTCCGCCGGGCTCGCACCCGGCATGAGCAGGTAGACGTAGTCGGCCGAGTCGGGATCGACACCGTGGTCGAGCCAGAGGGTCACGTAGCTCCGGGTCACCTGGTCGGGGCCGCCGGCGCGCTCCTCGCGGAGCGTGGACAGGCGGGCGCAGGGCAGGACGTATCCACCGTGTCCCGCCAGGTGCGCCCAGCCCTCCCCGTCGTCCACGGTGAGGAGCGCGTCGGTTCTGCGGTTGTCCACGACGGTCTCGACCGGAACGCCGTCCCGGCCGGTGATCCCGGCCCCCAGGCAGACCACCGCGTCGTCCAGGAAGAACCACGACTTGAAGGCCTCCATGGTGCTCTCGAAGCCGTTCAGGTGCTGGCCGGCCGTCGCGTACACGCCGTCGGTGGCGCCTCCCACCCAGCGGCCCGGCGGGCAGGTCTCGCCCCAGCCCGCGCCAGCGCCGTCGGCCAGCCGCCGAGTGGAGACGGTCGTGCCCGGCAGCCGGTAGGGGTCGACGGTGGCCCAGAAGGAGTCGGAGTACTGGTCGCCGTGGCCCTCGGCCCACCAGTAGAGCATCCCCGAGCCGGTGTGCCAGCCGCGCAGGTTCTCGCCGTTGCCGTGCTCGTAGTGGCCGATCCGGTGGGAGGCCATGCTCAGCCCCGCGCACCAGCCGGGCCTGCGATGGACGGCGCGGGCGCTCATCGCCAGCAGCCGGTGCCCGGCGGGCTCGTCGGCGGCGGGGATCGTGTCGTCACCCAGGACCGCGGCGAGGCGGGCGTGAAATCCCAGATCGCCGCTCTTCTCGGCCGCCTTGAGCATGGGTTTGCAGGTGTTCCGCCGCGCCCACCCCTTGACCATGCTCTGCCAGCGGGCCCGTTCGTCGGCGGAGGCCGCCTCTCCCAGCAGCAGGATCGCGGAGGCGATCGCACGCCCCCTGGCGTGGTCGCCGTACGCCTCCCTGGCGATTCCGCGGCCGCTGACGAGGTCCATGCAGAAGCCGTCGTGGACGACCGGTGCGAACGACCTTTCCACCATGTCGCAGACGATCTGCCGGTTCGGGTCGGTGATCTCCCAGGGCGAGCCGCGCAACACCGCGAACAGTGTCGCGAGCCCCGACAGCAGCGACACCCCGTATGTGCCCTGGTAGGGGATGTAGGTGTGCTGGACGAACGAGCCGTCCCGGTAGAACCCGTCGCCCTCGCAGACATAGGGGAAGACCGGGGAGAGCGCCGAGGCGGCCAGCGCGGCCTTCCTCGCGTCCGAGGTGAGCATGGCGCGCAGCAGCGTCACCACGCACAGGTCCACCCGGTTGGCCGCGGTGCTGGTACCGCTGTAGTCGTCCAGGAGACACTCGGGGACGAAGTGGTCCACCGCGTCCCGCAGCGCGTCCCTCTGCGGGTCCGTCAGGTGCGGGCCGATCGACACGGCCGCGTCGAGGAGCCTCCTGGGGACGCCGATCTGCCAGTGCCACCAGTTGCCGACCGGTTCCGCGTCCGCGGCGTACACCTGCCGCCGGTAGTGGTCGATGCCGGCGGCGACGGCCTCGGCCAGGCCCGCGTCACCGGTCAGGCCGGTCCCCGGCAGGACGTACGCGTGGGCCATGGCCTGCAGCCGCCTCGGAGTGGCGATGTAGGAGGGGAACGCCAGGTCGGGCCAGAGCGACGTTTCGGTGGGGGCCATGGCGTCCCGGTGTCCGGCCGCCGCCGTTCCCGTCTCCGCCAGCCGGGCCCGGTACGGCTCGGCCGTCGCGTCGAACCCCGAGCCCGCCGTCACGTCCTGCCACCGGCGGCGCAGCGGGGCGAAGGAATCCTCCTCCGCGAGCGCGGCGCGCTCCCCGGGGTGGGCGGCATAGGCGGAGATCAGCACTCCAGCCGCGGCGACGCCGCTGAGCTGGAGGAATAATCGTCTGGAATGCCGCTTCACTCCAAGATTATTACGCGGAAACCCGGTGGTTTGACTGAGCGTCACGCGCGTGCCGCGCCCCCTCACCTCACAGGGGGAGAGGGCGGCCCTGGCTCCGCCGCCGGAAGCGTTTCCCGGAGCCCCGGAGCCCCGGAGTCCCGGACGCCGGTGGCCGCCGGTTCCGGACGGTGACCGGGACTTCTGGGACGGATGGTTTGACATCCCTGCGGAACCATGGAAACTTAGGTAAGGCTTACCTTATTTTTTGAAGACGTGTGCCCCTCCACGCGCCGTGCCGCAGCGTGGCGGCGGAGTCGGCCGTCCCCGGCCGCTGTGGCACCCCCTCGGACCGAGGGCATCGCGAAGGGAAACTCAGCATGGGCCTGCCGCAGAGCACGATCGTGCGTCACCCCCTCACCTACCGGTTGCTCGAGGTCAGGCGCGTCGTGCGGATCACCCCCTCCACGGTGCGCGTCACCTTCGGCGGTGACGCGCTGGAGGGTTTCCGGGAGCAGTCGCCCACCGACCACGTGAAGCTGTGTTTCGCCGAGCCCGGCGCTGACCTGCCGGTGCCGCCGGTCATCGAGAACGACATGTGGGTGGCTGCGCCGGTCGAGCCGATCACCCGTGACTACACCGTGCGTTACCACCGTCCCGACGTCCGCGAGCTGGATGTGGACATGGTCGTGCACGGTGGCGGCGTCGGCTCGGCCTGGGCCGAGCGGGCCGAACCCGGCATGCGGCTCGGCGTGCTCGGGCCCCGGGGGTCCGAGGTGGTGCCGATGGTGCACGACTGGTACCTCCTGGCGGCGGAGGAGACCGCCCTCCCCGCCCTGGGCCGATGGCTGGAGATGCTGCCCGCCGGGGTCAGGGTCATCGCGTTCGCCGAGGTGTCCGGGCCGCGGGAGGAGCAGCGGTTCGCCACCGCGACCGATCTCGATCTCACCTGGCTGCACCGTGGCGACGCCCCTCCCGGGACGAGCGACCTGATGGAGCGCGCCATCCGCGCGGCAGAGCTGCCCGGGGGGACGGGGTTCGCCTGGGTCGCCGGTGAGGCGGGCTGCCTCAAGCCGATCCGCCGTCATCTGCGGCGGGAACGCGGCCTGGCCAAGGAGCAGGTGGACGTGGACGGCTACTGGAAGCGCGGGATCGCAAACCACGACCATCACGAGGACGACTGAACACCGGGCCCGTCACCGGATCCGGGCGGACCTCGGGCCTCCGCCGGCTCAGCCGGTGGGGGCCTGCCGCTCGGCGCGTCCTATCCGCCAGTAGCCCATGAACGCCACCGACTGCCGGTCCAGCCCGCGCTCGGCGACCAGATGGCGGCGCAGCGTCCTGATGACGGACGCCTCACCGGCCAGCCACGCGTACACCGGCCGGGCCGTACGGGTCTCCTCCGGCACCTCCCACAGTTCGTCGACGTCCACGTCCACGTCCGTGAATCCCCGGGAGGAGGACGGCTCGGGCAGCAGCCGGTCGGCGGCTGCCCGTACGGCGGGCACCAGCCGGCTGCCGTGCTCCGCGCCGTCGCGCGGCAACCAGGTGACGGTCACGCCGTCCGGCGCGTCGACGTCCAGGACGTCGGCCCGGTGCGGCACCTCCAGCAGCGCCTCGCCCGAGCGGTCGCGGGGCATGCCCTCCAGGATCGAGGCGATCGCCGGCACGGCGGTTTCGTCACCGGCCAGCAGCACCGGGCCGTTCCCGGAGGGCAGGCGGAACTCGATTCCCCCGTGATCCCCGTCGTAGCGGGCGTCGGGGCCGAGCAGTGCGACCTCGTCACCGGGCCGTGCCCGGTGCGCCCAGCCGGCGGCGTGACCGGCGTCGCCGTACGCCTCGTCTGCGGCACCGTCTGCGGCGCCGGCTGTGACACCGTCGGTGACACCGTGCATGACGATGTCGATGTCCACCTCGCGCAGCTCGGGTCTGACCGCCCTGGCGGTGTAGGTGCGCACCGGGTTGCGCAGCTCGCCGGGGAGCGAGCGCCAGCGGGTGTACCAGTCGGAGCCGGTCGGCAGGTGGGCCAGCCCGTGCCCCGGCAGCGGGAGGATGAGCTTGATGCGCTGGTCCAGGCCGTTGTCGGCGAACAGGCCGAGATCGTCACCGGTGAAGGTCACGCGCAGGAACGAGGGACTCAGTCGCTTCAGCCCGCTCACCCGCACGTGAAAGATACGGTAGGAGTCGATCATCGGTCCGGCTTCCCTCTCTCTGCTTCTCTGCGCACACCCCGCCGGCGGCAAAGATAAGGTAAGGCTAACCTATGTTTGGTTTGAGTGGTATGGGGGTGTCCGGGAGTGCTCGGGAGACGCCGATCTCGCGGTGGACGCGGCGCTCGTCCGGGTCCGTCGTGGCGAACGGATCCGGCCGGGCGGGCGAACCCATCCGGACAAGTCGCGGTGTGTGAAGGTGCATGAAACGGTCTGCTGTTCCCCGGTCGTGATTAGAGCCGGGTCTTTCGGACACGGAGTCCGGTGTCGACCGTGAGGAAGGTGGATCCGATGAGTGAGCACGAGCGTTCCCGCAGGATTCCGGCGGCTCCGGAGCTGGTCTTCGACCAGGCGAGCGACCTGGACCGGATCGATCGATGGATTCCCCAGGACCTGCACGTGCGAGCGGAGGATCCGCCCGCGGTGACGGTGCACGAGGACGAGACGGGACGGGACGCCCGTGCCCTGTTCCGGGCGGAGCGCGACCAGCTCCGGATGGAATGGGGCACCCGCGACGACGACCGGTACGCCGGGTGGCTGCAGGTGGCGGGCATCTCGCCGCAGGAGAGCGAGGTGACCGTGCACCTGTCGTTCTTCGAGGAGGAGCACCCGCCCTCCGACGAGGACGTCGCCCGCGCGCTCGACGAGAGCCTGAAGCGCCTGGCGGACCAGGTACGGCAGGCGGCCTGAGACACCGCGGGAGTCGCGCCGTCCCGGCCGCCGGCCGAGGATCCCCGGGTCAGTCCTTCCGCAGCCGCAGCGGCAGCCGGGTCAACCGCCACGAGCCCGGCATCGGCTGGCGCTCCAGCCGGTCCGGTTCGACGGCGAGGGCGAGATCGGGGAAGCGGCGCAGCAACGCTCCCAGCGCCACCTCGCCCTCCTGCCGGGCCAGTGCCGCGCCCAGGCAGTAGTGCAGGCCGTGCCCGAAGCCGACGTGGTTCTCCTTGCGCCCGTCGGGTTCGCGGGTGATGTCGAGCCGTTCCGGGTCCTCGAATTCGCGCGGGTCGTGGTTGGCCCCCACCAGCACGGCCATGACCGCCTCGCCGCGCCGTACGGGCATGCCGCCGACCTCGACGTCCTGGGCCGCGTAGCGGATCCGGGTGCCCTGCACGGGGCCGCACCAGCGCATCAGCTCGTGCACGGCACGGGGCGTCAGCGCGGGGTCGCTCCGCAGCAGGGCGAGCTGGTCCGGGTGGGTGAGGAGGGCGGCGGTCCCGTTCCCGATCAGGTGGGCGGTGGTCTCGTGCCCGGCCAGGACCAGGGTCAGGACCATCGTGACCATCTCGGTGTCGCCGAGCCGGTCGCCGTCCTCGTCGTGGGCGCGGATGAGCCCGCTGAGCAGGTCGTCGGCGGGCGCGGCGCGGCGCCGTCCGATCAGTTCCCCCACGTACGCGATGATGCCTCCCAGCGCCGTCGCGAGGTTCCCCGTCTCCAGGGTCGTCAGCGACCTGCTCCAGTCGCGCCACAGCGGGCGGTCCTCCTCGGGGATGCCGACGAGTTCGCAGATGACGGTGATCGGCAGAGGGTAGGCGAAGTGCTCGATCAGGTCGACGACGCCGTCCACCGCCCTGTCGCCGAGCCTGTCGAGAAGATCATCGGTGATCTCCTCCACGCGTGGCCGCAGCTCCGCGACACGGCGCGCGGTGAAGGCGCGCGACACGAGTTTTCTCAGGCGGATGTGGTCGGCGCCGTCGGCGTCGAGAACGCTGTCGAGCACGTACGGCGCGTACTCGGGGGGAACGCCGCGGACTTCGAGGCCTTTCTCGCGGATGTTGCCCACGTCGAGCCCGGGGACGCTCGCCGGGTTGTTGACGAACCGCGGGTCGCTCAGCACCCGTTTGACGTCGTCGTAACGGGTGGCCAGCCAGATCCGCGTGGTGGCGTCGAAGAGGATCCCCGGCACCAGGGGTGCCCGCTCGCGTATCCGCGCGTATCCGCCGAAGGGGTCGCGCAGCAGTTCGGGATCCATGAGGCTCACCGGGGGGACGGCGCCGGTCCCGCCGGAATCCGCTGAAGTGCTCAATGTCCCTCCTCGGGTGCGGGGCGTCTTCCGCCCGCTGACTTCTCCTGGTGCTTCCAGCATCCGTTCCTGAGCGTCAATTGCCCATGCCCCGGTCCGTCTTAATGAGTTTGTCCTGATGGATCCGGTTTGTACGCCGTTGTGCGTGCCCGGCGGCCGTCTTTGGGGGCGTGCTCGCCTCCGTCGTTGAAAAGCCGCCCCGAAAAACCTTCCGGCCGGTGATTGGATCACACGGTCTGTGATCGGACATATCCTCATACCGCCTTTCGGGCTGGGGTGTCGTCGGAAGGCTGTCGCAGGTGGCGTCACCCCGAGGGGCCGATTAGACGCTCTCCGTCCTCGGCGTCTAAGAACGTGAGTAAATTTCAGAGCCGACCGAATGTATTTTATTTGCTAAATCATCTCAAATTGTTATTTTGGGTGATGGGTGGGTTTGTTGGGGACGGGAGCAGGGAGACGGGGAAGATGGGGGAGTCTGGCAAAGGGGCGGATTCAGGAGAATTTGGAATACGGTGGACTGCTGTTTCCGGCCATGCCGGAAATCATCCGGTCGTGTCGGTCGTGTCGTATGGTCAGGCCGCCAGGACCGGCCTCGGTGGCTGACGAGCTCGGCTCGCCCGTCCGTCCGCCCCGTGATCGACGGTCACGGCAGCGCCGTTTCATGACCGGGCGGGCCGTCGTGGCCGCTCCGTGAGCGCGTGCGCCCGGTGTGCCGGATCCTGTGACCGCGCGCCGGGCGGGCGGGCCGCGGACCATGCTCGCGCCAGGACTTGCCGAAGGCACTTTTCCCACGTGGGAGAGCGGGCCGGGGAACGTCCGCGGCCCGGCCGGAAGACATCCGGCCGAGGACGGGACGGCCCCGGCCGGGCCGCCGAGTACGCGATTGTCGGCGGGGGGCGTTAGCGTTCCGCGCATCACCGTCACAGGTGCGGAAACCCCCTGTGGGCGATGTTGATCCATGTGTGTCGAGAGGTAGGAACCGTTGGGTTGGCTGTCGGCGGGCGACGGGTACGAGGTCGCCCTCGTGGAGGGCCGGGTGGTGGCGAGGGCCACCGCGGGCCGGGCGGCTGGGCGGCAGCTGAAGTCGCTGCCCAAACAGGTGCGGGAGCACCCCGAGACGGAACGGCTGCGCCGCTTCGCCGAATGGCTCGACCGGCACGCGGCGGCCTGCGTGGCGCAGGTGGACACCTGGATGGTGTCGTCCCTGCCCGTTCCCACCGGGCTGGTGGCCGAGGTCTGGCCGGACGAGGCGTGGCAGGCGGTGCTGCGTGACCTCGTGGTCGTCGGCGACGATCCGGAGGAGGCGGGTTTCCTGCGCGACGTGACCGGCTCCGGTGAGCTGCGGGTGGTGAACCTGGACGGCGAGACCGTCCGGCTCTCCCCGGAGGCGGTCACCCTGCCGCATCCCGTTCTGCTGCCCGACCTGGAGGAGCTGCGCGAGTTCGCCGCGGAGCTGGGCATCGTCCAGCGCGTCGAGCAGATCCACCGGGCCACCTGGGCCAAACCGGCCGACCTGGGGGAGAAGGCCACCGAGGTGACGGAGTTCGCCGGAGGGAGCTTCGCCTCCCGGTTCGGTCTCGCCGCCCGGGCGACCCTTCTGGGCTATCGGGTGTCGGGGGGCTACGTCACCTGCGCGGTGCGCGACGCGGGCCGGGCGGCCGGGGCGTCGGTGTGGATCGGAGAACCCTACTGGGACGGTGACACCGAGACGGGCGCCCTGACCTGGGACGACCGGGAGGGCAGACGGCTGCCGCTGCGGGAGGTCGGTCCCGTGGCGTGGTCGGAGGGAATGCGGATGGCCTCGGCCCTGTACGCCGGGCGGACGGTCGAGGAAGGGGGGAACGCATGAGCGGCGCCATGCCGTCGGGGGAGAGTGGGGCCGGCGGGCCGCTCCAGGCCGGAACGGAGGCCGGGATGCGGGAGCTGCTCGAGGCCGGGGCGGTCTTCCCACCCGGGACGGAGGGCGGTGGCGAGCGGGCGGTGCCGCTCACCACGCGCGCCTACCGCCACCCCGGGCTGGAGGGCCGGGTCGTGGTGCGCCTGGTCGCCGAGGAACTGGGCGCGGCGGAGGACGCGGCGGCGGGCTTCCTCGGGCTGGAGCCCGCCGGTGAGCCGGTCGTGGTCGGGCTGGGCCTGAGGCGCTCGCTGGGCTTTCCCGAATGGGTGCTGGTGCACCACCCGCAGGACGGCCACCACGCGCTCGCCGTCGTGCCGGAGCTGGAGCGTACGGCCAGGCAGGCGAAGTCCAAGCCGAAGGCCGCCCTGGACGCCTACCTGCGCCTGGCCGCGCAGCTGGCCGGGGCCGTTCCGCACTTCCTGCCGACGTTCTTCGAGCAGGCGGGCCGGATGTTCCTCGCGGTGGACAACCCCACCTACGCGGCGCAGATGTTCGGCCAGGCGCGCAGGGCCGAGGCGGAGCACGGCCTGCGGGTCGACGAGGACCGGCTCGACGCGGTGTTCCTGGAGTTCGCCCTGGCCGGGGCGCTGCCGGTGAAGGCGCTGTCCGGATACGCCAGGGAGCTGACCGCGCGGGTCTCCCCGGACGAGGCCCTGCGCAGGTTCCGCAGGCTGTGCGTGCGCCGTACGGCCGGCGGCCTGTCGCCGTCGGCGCAGATGGCCGGTGACCTGCGCCGCCTGGCCAGGGCGGCCGGCCGGGACGCCGAGGCCGAGGAGCAGGACTACCTGGTCGAGCTGCTCACCCTGCCCGCCACCGCGGGAGCGCCGCTGGGCTGGTGGAAGGCGCACCGCGCCGCACTGGTCGCCCTGGGCCTGCGGGATCCCGCCGTCCGCGGGACGCTGCTGAACCTTACGCCCCGCAACGGCGACATCGAGCTCCCCGCCTTCTGGCTGGAGGTCCTGGAGGAGTCCGGGGCGGCGGCGGGGCTGGGCGACGGCGGGGTTCCGGAGCGGGAGCGCCCGGCGGACGGGACGGTCGGCTGGCTGGGACGCTTCCTGGAGATCTGGAGCCCAGGCTGGCGGGGAGAGTCACGGCTCCCCGGGCTGTACGCCCTGGTGGAGCGCGTGGCCGCGCGGCTGCGTGCCGAGCTGGCCGAGACGGACCGGGGCCTGGTGGCCAAACCGGACGTCGACCTGCTCGACCTGCTGCTGACGCTGGAGGTGCCGGTCGCCGAGCCCGAGGAGGACATGCTGCTGCTCCTTGAGCCGTGGGCGCGGGGCGAGGGCGGGCGCGACCTGCTCGCCCTGGCGGCCGACCCCCGGTTCACGGCGGCCTTCCAGCGCGCCGCCGACCGGTTCGGCGACGACGAGGACGGCCGTCGGGCCGTACGCCGGCTGG
This sequence comes from Streptosporangium sp. NPDC051022, assembly GCF_040683035.1. NCBI lineage: Bacteria > Bacillati > Actinomycetota > Actinomycetes > Streptosporangiales > Streptosporangiaceae > Streptosporangium > Streptosporangium sp. NPDC051022. Next base: position 50,757 of record NZ_JBFBCF010000036.1, read on the forward strand.
CGGCCTCCCCGGGCGGCAGGCCGATGCTGGCGGAGTGGATGAGGACGGTCGCCCGGCGCTCGTTCGCCGCGGGCCTGCCCCAGCTGCCCGACGCCCTCAAGAAGCTCACCTGGCTGCCGGCCGAGGCGCTGGTCCTCGCCGAGGAGGAGGTCAGGGCGGTGGCGCAGAGCGACCTCGCCGCCGAGCTCGCCCGGACACTGCGCGGCGGCCTCGTCGACGAGCTGGGCTGGCCCGCCTGGGAGGAGGCGATCGGCGCGCTCGTCAGGCCGAAGGAGCTCGGCGAGCTCGAGGTCGCCGACGCGTGGCCCCACCTGATCGTCTCCGGCCGGTCCCAGGCCAGGGTCATCGGCCTGGAGGGCACCGTGCTCGTCCACGACCTGCGCAGGCCGTCGGCCGACGTCTACGGCGCCCCCGGTTTCCACTACGTCGACGGCGAGCTGCTCGTCTACTGGAACACCTACGGCGGGACCGACGAGCTGCGCGGCTACTGGCACTCCTCCGCGGGAGCGCTGCGACCGCTGGAGGCACTGGCCAGCACGTGGACGCTGCGCACCGACACGGTGACCCTGCCGCTGCCCGGCGGCGGGCGCACCACCGGCGCGGGCGTCCTGCACCAGGGAGACACCAGCGTGCCCGCCAGGACGCACCTGATCGGCGACGGGATCTCGTTCTGGGTGTGGGACGAGCAGGGGGAGGGGTGGCGCGAGTACGACCCGGTCACCATGACCCACGGCAGGCCGAGCATGCCCGGCTTCCTCGCCGACGCGCTGGTCTCGGCCCCGCCGGGCGGCGTCTTCCAGAGCGGCTGGCTGCTGCCCGTTCCCTCGGACGAGCCCACCCCGGCCGCGGTCCCGGTGAACGGCCTGATCGGCTGGCGGGTGATCCGGCTGCCCGACGGATCACGGCGCGGTGAGGACCTCGCCGGGCGCACCGTCGTCCTGGAGGGCGGCCCGGACGGGCCGGGCCTGCCCGCGGGCGTCATCACCTTCCCCGGAGACGACCGGCCCCGCGCCCTCGTCGAGAGCTACCCCCGGGTCAAGCTGGTCGACCCGGAAGGAGTCGCCGTCGCGGCCGTCTCCACGGGAGGAGTACCCGGGGCGTTCGCCGCGGGCACCGCGATGCTGCCGCCGGTGCGTTACTGGCGGTGCCTGCGGCCCCGCGACCCGGAGGGCTCCCTGGCCCTGCGCCGGATCGACGACGAGACGGCGGCCGCCCTGCTGAAGGTGGCGGTCTGCGTGGAGTCCGAGCGATCCGGCCACTCGGCCCAGCACGGGCAGGCCGGTCATCCGCCGCACGCGCCGCACCTGTCGCACTCCGTCCACGCGGTGCAGCACGCACGGCCCGCGCGGACCGCACAGGAGGAGCTCCAGGAGCTGGTCCGCACGCTGCTGCCCCAGGTCGGCCATGAGGCGCTGATCGCCGGGATCGCCGGGGTGGCGCGGTTCGCCGCGGCCCAGCAGATCACCCTGGACACCGTGGCGGCCCGGCTCGCCCTCGCCCTCGCCGGAGGCCAGGAGGAGGAGCAGCCCACCGGCCCGTCCGACCAGGTGCTCGCCCGCGCCCTCAACGGCCTGGGCGTCTCCGGCCCCTGGTGGTACGGCGAGGCCTGCCACGACGCCTTCCGGCAGATACGGGCGATCGGCCGGGCGCTGCGGATCGCCACGGAGTGGGGTGCCCGGGAGCCCGTCCGGGAGCCGGACGTCTCCGGCGCCGTGGTCAGGCTCCACTTCGACGGGCCTCAGCTGCCGCACACCTCCCTGGAGTGGGAGCCGCTGCTCGACCGGTGCGCGGCGATCGCCTACCGCGCCTCGTCCGTGGCGTTCGAGCCGCAGCACGCGGAGGCGCTGCGCGAGCTGCTCCACGAGGTGAACGCGCTCGGGCTGCCCCCCGCCGCCGAGTCCGCCCCGTGGCGCCGCATGACCCTGTACCTCGACGACGGCCACCTCGTCGACGCCGCGGGAGAGCGGCGGGACGGCACCTGGCGCGGAGTGCTCCGGCTGGAGAACGGCGCCTTCGCCGCCTTCCACGACGCCGACCCCGACGCCGGCGGTTGCCGCTTCTCCGCGCTCTTCCACGATCCGGCGGGCCGCTTCGAGGTCCCCTTCCCCTACACCGTGCGCTCTCACGGCCTGCTCGGCGACACCCGGGAGAACGGCTGGCTCACGGACTTCCTGGCGCTGTGCTCCGAGCACGGCCCGGCACCCTGGCGGCCGGAGGCGGCCGAGGAGTTCGCGAGGCTCACCGGGGTGACCCAGACGACGGCGCGGCTGGTCGTGGCGGGCCTGCCGTACGTGGACAGTCACGATCGCGTCTTCCTGCCGACCGCGGTGCGGACGGCGCTCGGGCTGAAGGCGGCCGACGCCGCCGTCGCCAGAGACGAACTGCGCGAGATGGACGCCGACATCCGGCGGGAGGTCGTCGCGGCGCTGCTGCCCGCCGACGCGGCGGCGCTCTGGACGGATGGTCCGGACGTCGCGGCCGCCGCGGCGGTGTGGAACGCCAGGATAGGACGGCGGGCCGCGGTCCCCGAATGGATCGTCGCGGAGGCGGCCCGCGCCGTGCGGACGGCCTGGGAGCCCGGCCGGGCGCTTCCCGCCCTGCTCGACCCCGCCTCGGCGCCGGAGCTGAGCGTCGACCTGCGCTGGAGGGTGCATCGCGACAGGGTCTCCCCGGTCGAGGAGGGAGTCACGGGGTTCACCGAGTCCACACTGGTCAGCGTCGTCGCCCTGACCGCCTGGCTCGCCCACAGGCTCCCCGAGGGAGACCCCGTGCGCGCCGCGCTGCCCGCCGCGCTGGCCGCGCTGCGGGACCGGCTGGCGAACCCCGACCTGCTGCTCAGCCTGGGCCGTTACGTCAACCTTCCCGGTTTCCGCAAGGTCGCCGGGACGCCCAGCGAGGTCGCCGAGGACTGGGAGCGCTACGGTGCCGTGATCATGGCCACCTACGACAGCCAGCCCGCGCCGGGCATCCGGATGTCTCTCCTGGACGACTCGGGGGACGACCCCTATCTACCGGCCCTGCGCGCCCTGGCGGGCGACGCCGGGGAGCCGTTCCCGGTGGAGCTGGCGCTGCGCGTCGCCCGCGACCCGCGCTTCGCGACGCTTCTCGCAGGTCAGGGCGACCCGGCGGCGGGAGAACGGGCGGCGGACGGCACCTGGTGGCCACAGGATCCCGGCCGCTCCGTGCCCGCCCTGGTCTCCCAGGTGGCGCGAGAGTACGGCCTCGGTCAGGACGCCGCCACGCTCTACCTGACGTTGCTGGCGATGCCGGATCCCACCGACAAGAACGTCGTCCGGTGGACCGGCTGGAAACCCGCCCGGTTCAAGGCGGCCCGCGCCGAACTGGCCGTCACCGACCTGGTGGTCGAGGCCAGCCGTGCCAGGGCGGGACGCTCACTGTTCCTGCCCGGCGCCTGGGTCGACGCCAAGGCGCCGAAACTTCCGCTCGAACAGTGGAAGACCGCCCTGTTCGACCTGGTCAGCGGGGAGGCCGCCCAGCTGGGGGTCATCGTCCCCATCGAGCCGGCCGCCGCCCTCTACGCCAGGGCATGGCAGCGGGTCCGCGACGGAGACGTTCCCCGCTTCGAGGAGCTCCGGGTACGGCGCGGCAGGCGTACCTGAGGCCGTGGGGCGGATGCGGCGACGACCCGCACCCGCCCCACCCCCTGCCCGGAACCGGCCCGGTCACCCGGGCTCCCGGCCCCGGCGGCTCCCGGCGGTTCCCTCCGGCCGACGGCAGACATGATTCACCCGGCACGCCCGGCCCCGGCCCCACCGGGGCGGACGGCCCGAGACGAAGGACTCCCCTCCATGACCACGACGCGACAGGCGTCGCCCCCCGCGGCCCCGTCCGGCAGGCAGGCCCTGCCCGCCGAGGATCGGCACGCCATCGAGCTCGCCTTTCTCGCCGCCCACGACGACGGTCCCCGCCCGCCCGGCTGGGCGTTGACCCCCCGGGCGGTGGTCACGTTCATCTGCGGCAGCGGCGGCGAGACCCTGGAGCTGCCGAAAACCCGGCGAGCGCCCGGAGCCGACGGCATCGAACCACCGGCCAAGCTCACGGTGGAGCCCAAGTTCGTCGGTGAGCGCGCCCTGGTGGAACGCTGTGTGGTCACCCTCGCCGGTGAGCGGGGCCTGCTGCTGGTCGGCGAGCCGGGAACCGCCAAGTCGATGCTCTCCGAGCTGCTCGCCGCCGCCGTCTGCGGCACGAGCGCGCTCACCGTGCAGGGCACCGCGGGCACCACCGAGGACGCCTTCCGCTACGGCTGGAATTACGCCCTTCTGCTCGCCCAGGGACCGAGCCGCCAGGCGCTGGTCGACTCCCCGGTGCTGGCGGCCATGCGCACCGGGCGCGTCGCGCGGGTCGAGGAGATCACCCGCTGCCTGCCCGAGGTGCAGGACGCGCTGGTCTCGATCCTGTCCGACCGGCGCGTGAGCGTGCCCGAACTCGCGAGCACCCCCGACGCCCTGGTGGCGGCCGTTCCCGGCTTCACCGTGATCGCCACGGCCAACCTGCGTGACAGGGGGGTCTCGGAGATGTCGGCGGCGCTCAAACGCCGGTTCAACTTCGAGACAGTGCATCCCATCGCCGACCCCGCGGCCGAGACCGCTCTGGTGCGCGGCCAGGCCACGGCCGTGGTGCAGCGCGCCGGGGCCGCCTTCGAGGTGGACGACGCCGTGCTCGACGCGCTGGTGACCGTCTTCCGTGACCTGCGCTCGGGCCGCTCGGCCGAGGGATGGGACGTGGAGCGCCCGGGAACGGTGATGTCGACCGCCGAGGCGGTTCAGGTCGCGGCCTCCCTCGGGGTGGCGGTGGCCTACCTGCCCGGCGCGGACGTCCTCGATCTGATGCCCGGGCACCTGCTCGGCGTGGTGCGCAAGGACGACCCGGCCGACCACTCGCGGCTGCTCGGTTACTGGGACGGCCCGGTGCGACGTCGCGCGGAGGACGGCTCGGCGATGTGGCGCAGGCTCTGGGACCTGCGGGAGAACCTGCGTTGAGCGACGACCGGGAAGAGGACGTCCTCGGCGGGGATCCGCGCGAGGCGGTGGACGTTCTCGCCGCCTCCGCCAGGCCGTACCTCCTGGGGGTGCGCCACCACAGTCCGGCGCTGGCGGCGGCCGTTCCGGCGTTGCTGGACGCCGCCGGAGCGGAGGTGGTCTGCGTGGAACTGCCCGCGGACTTCCAGCCCTGGCTCGTTCACCTGGCGGACCCGGCCACGATCGCGCCGGTCGCCCTCGCGGGCACGGGGAAGGACGGCGGACTCGGGTTCTACCCCTTCGCCGACTTCTCCCCGGAACTGGCCGCCGTCCGCTGGGCCAGGGAGCGCGGGGCCGAGGTGCTCTGCTGCGATCTTCCACTGTCGGCCACGGACGGCTCGGCGAGCGGTCCGTCGCCGAGCCCGTCGTCCCGGCCGAAGCCGTCCGGAGGAGAGAGGTCCCGGGAGGACGCGCCCGAGGCCGAAGGGGCTCCGGCCGGGACGACGGGCCGGGCCGGGAGCGCTTTCGCCGACGGCCTCGCCGCCTCCTGCACCGGCCGCGACGGGGACGACATGTGGGATCGTGCCGTCGAGGTGCTCGCTCCCGGAAGCCGGCCGGAGGCGGTGCGCCGGGCCGCGCTGGGGGTGGGCTGGGCGCTGCGCCGGGACGCGGAGGTCTCGGGTGGGGTGCCCTCCCGGGATCTGGCACGCGAGGCGTACATGCGTGAGGTGCTCGCCGGAGCCGTCGCCCGCGGCCTGCGGGTCGCCGCGGTGGTCGGGGCCTTCCACGCCCCCGCGCTGCTCCTCCCGCCGGAGCGCGGCACCGGCACGTCCGCGGCGTCCTCCCAGGCCTCCGCCTCCTCGGCCTCCGCGTCCCCGGCCGCTCCGCCCGTCACAGCCGAGGCCGCCGCGTCGCCCGTGACGACCTCGGCCGCCTCCCGCACCGCCGTCCCGTCCGCCACGTCGCTCGTCCCGTACGCCTTCGACCTGCTCGACTCCCGCTCGGGCTACCCGGCGGGCATTCGCGATCCGCGCTGGCAGCAGGAGGTCTTCACGGCCGCTGGCGATCCCGAGAGGATCGGGGACGCCGCCGCCCGGGCGATCACCGCACTGTGCCGGGAACTGCGCGCGGCCGGGCACACCGCGGGCACCGGGGAGGCCGTGGAGACGCTGCGGCTCGCCTGCGACCTGGCCCGTCTGCGCGGGCTGCCCGCGCCGGGCCGCGGCGAGCTCCTGGAGGCGATCACCACCGTGCTCGGTCAGGGCGAGCCCCTGGGGCGGGGCAGGGCACTCGCCCGCGCCCTCGAGACGGTCCTCGTCGGCACCGATCGCGGCCGGATCGCGCCGGGCACGCCCCGATCCGGGCTCGGCCCCGCGGTGGAGGCCGAACTGGCGGCGTTGCGGCTGCCCTGCCCGGACAGTCCCGACTCGCGGGAGCTCCGCCTCGACCCGCTCCGCTCCGATCTGGACGGCCGCCGCGAGATCCTGCTGCAGCGCCTGCTGGTGTGCGGCGTCGGGTACGGCAAGCAGGTCGAGGTGAGCGGAACGGGCGACGCGACGGCGCTCACCACCCGGTGGCGGCTCTCGTGGACCCCCTCCGTCGCCGCGCTCCTCGACCTGGCGGGCATCCGCGGCGTCACCGCCGAGCTGGCCGCCTCCGGGACACTGCGCGAGACCTTCCGCCGCGAGTCCGCCGAGGGCGGCCCGACCTGCGAGCTGATCCTCGCGAGCCTGCGCGCCGCGGCCGTCTGCGACCTGCCCGGCCTGGTCGCCGATCGCCTCGCGGACGCCACCGCCGTGCTTCCGGCGACCGCCGGGCTTCCCGATCTCCTGCGGGCGCTGGACCTGCTGGAGGCGCTGCGGCGACAGCACCTTCCCGGCACCACGCCGGAAAGCCGGAAGCAGGCGGCGGAGCTGGCCGAAACCCTGCTGGAGGCCGCCGTCCGCGCGCTGCCCGGCCTGGTCGGCAGCGATCGGCGGGAGGACGCCGTCGCCCTGGTCGCGCTCGTCGCCCGGGCGGGTGAGCAGCGTCTCGGACTGCGCATGGACGACGCGCTCGGCACCCTCGCGCACGACGGCTCCCCGCTCATGCAGGGGGCCGCGCTCGCGGCCCGGGTGCTGCTCGACCTGGACGCCCCGCACACCCTGGGCGCCCGCGCCGCCGGATGGGTCGACAGCGCGACCGGTCCCGAAGCGCGCCACCGCCTGTCCCGTCTGCTCACCGGCCTGCTCACCGCCGCCGGTCCGCTCCTGCAGTCGGCCACGGCGGCGCTCGACCCGCTGCTGGACCGGGTCGACGGCCTCACCGACGGGGATTTCCTGGACCGGTTGCCCGCCCTGCGCGGCGGCTTCGACACACTCGATCCGGCCGGTCGCGACCGTCTGCTCCGGGCCGTGACCGACCGCCTCGGTGACCGGCTCGACCTGGCGCTGGACGTCTCACCGGCGCTGCTGGCCCTGTGGACCGCCGCGGACGCGGCCGGGCTGGCCGCCCTGAACGCCCTGCGGTTCCCCGTGCCGGGCCTCTCCGACGCCTCCTCCCCGTCGCCGGCGTCCCCCGCCGCGCCCGGGGAGGACGTGCCGGGCCTCCCGGGCACCTCGCCAGGGAGAACGGGAGAGACGCGCGAGGAGCGGGCCGCGCACCGGCTCGCCCCGGCCGACCGATGGCGTCTGCTGCTCGGCAGGGAGACCGAACGGCTTCCCGCCGACGCCCGGCGCTACGCCTACGCCCTGGACGAGCTGTACGGGGCGGGGCAGGGTGAGGGGGCGACCGACCTCGGCAACGGGCAGGGAGGAGCCTCGGGCGGTGGCGGCGGTCAGGGGGCGTCCTTTCCCAGCGCCCGGGAGTGGGCCGCCGAGCTCGACGCCCTCTTCGGCGCCGAGGTGCGCGAGGAGGTGCTGGCCAGGGCGGCGGACGCGGGACGCACCGATGTGCTGGCCGTGCTCGACCCGGACGCCGTGCGCCCGTCGGTCGAGCTGCTCACCTCGGTCCTGTCCCTGGCCGGGGGGCTGCCGGAGCAGCAGCTCTCCCGGCTGCGGCCGCTCGTACGGCGCCTGGTCGCCGAGCTGTCCCGCGAGCTCGCCACCCGGCTGCGTCCCGCGCTGACCGGTCTGGCGACGCCACGTCCGACCTACCGCCCCGGCGGCCGGCTCAACCTGCCGGCCACCCTCCGGGCCAACCTGGCGCACACGCGTCGGACCGGCGACGGCGGATTCCTGGTCGTCCCGGAGCGGCCGGTCTTCGACACCCCGATCCGAAAGGAGGCCGACTGGCGGCTGATCTTCGTGGTCGACGTGTCCGGTTCGATGGAGGCATCGGTGATCTGGTCCGCGCTGACCGCGGCCGTCCTGGGTGGGGTGCGGACGCTCTCGACCCACTTCCTGGCCTTCTCCACCCAGGTGATCGACCTGACGGACCGGGTCGCCGACCCGCTGTCCCTGCTGCTGGAGGTCCAGGTCGGCGGTGGCACCCATATCGCCGCCGGGCTCGCCCACGCGCGTTCGCTGGTCACCGTGCCCAGCCGTACGCTCGCGGTGGTGGTCAGCGACTTCGAGGAGGGGTATCCGATCGGGGGCCTGCTCGGCGAGGTCCGCTCCCTCGTCTCCTCCGGTGTCCATCTGCTGGGCTGCGCCGCCCTGGACGACACGGGTGCCCCCCGTTACTCGGTGCCCGTCGCCCAGCAGCTCGTGGCGGCCGGCATGCCGGTCGCCGCGCTCAGTCCGCTCGCCCTCGCCCGCTGGGTGGGCGACCGCCTCCGAGGAGAAGCACGATGAGTCTCCCCGCTCCCGCCGTTCCGCAGCTGCCGCCGGTGGAGCCGCACGTCGCCGCCGCGGCCGTGGAGGATCTCACGCCGCGGCTGCGCAAGAAGCTGGACGCGGCGATCGAACGCTGCGCCGAGCTGCCCGTCGTCGCCGACGGGCGGGCGGTCTCCGTCAGCTGGGGGGAGGACGCGGTGGTCACCCTCACCCCGGCGGAGTCGGGGGTGGTCGCCGAGCCCGGCGCGGCACTGTGCAGTTGCCTGCTGGCACCGCGCTGTCTGCATCGCGCGGCGGTTCTCAGCGCCTGCCCGGTCGCGGACACGACCGGCGGCACAGACGGTGGCACAGACGGCGGTATCGGCGGCGGCGACGGTGACGCCGGGAGCGGCACCGGAGGCGGTGGCAGCGGTGGCACCGCCGCCGCGGGCGCGGCCCAGGACGGGGACACGGTTCCGGACACGGTTCCGGACGCAGTTCCGGACACGGTCGCGCACGCGGACCGGGCCGGTCACGCCGACGCGGGCGCCGTGACCGGGGCGGTGGGCCCGGCCGGAGACGCGGGTACCGCGGCCGCCGCGCAGGTGGCCGCCGCGGCCGAGGTGTGGGGAGCCGCCGTGGCCGTACTCGTGGCGGGGGTTCCCGGGGCGGGCGCGGTGCCCCAGGCCGAACTGCTCCGCGCGGCGCACACCGCCCGGCTGGCCGGGCTGCCCAGGGCCGAGGCGGCGGCCCTGCGGGTCGTCCGCGGGCTGCGGGCCGCCCGCGCCCGTCATGATGGGCACCGCCTGGCCGACCTGGTCTCCGCGCTTCGCGACCTTCTGGTGACCGCGGGCAGGCTCGCGGCGGGCGACCCCGATCCGGCACTGGTCGGAACCACCCGCCGTGCCTACCGGCCGGGCGAGGCGCTGCGGGTTCACGGGGTCTGCCGGGAGCCCGTGATCAGCGCCACCGGCTACGGCGGGGTGGTCACGCACCTCGTCACGGAGGACGGGCGCTGGGTCTCCGTCGCCGACGTCAGGCCGGGAGGGCCGGCCCGCGCCCGGGGTGCGGGCACGGCGACGGTCGCGCTCGGCGCCGCCACCCTGAACCACGCTCAGCTGGCCCGTGGCGGTCTGCTGATCTCCGGTACGACGATCTCCCCGGAAGGACGCCTTGGCGCGGGCAGGGGCGTACGGGCCACCCCGCTCGCAGGTCTGTCCTGGTCGCAGGGACCGCTCGCGGCGTTGTTCGCCGCCCCGCTCGCCCAGGCGGCCGACGCGAGACTCTCCGGCGACGCCTGGGGCGATCCGCAGGCCGAGGAGGAGGCCAACCGGCCGGTCGGATGCGATCTGGTGATCGTGGGCGCCGAGGGCGACCGGCTGCTGGCCCGTGAACTGCGGCTTGTCGGCGGCATCGGGAGCACCGCGGCCTCGGGGGCGGAGCAAGCGCGGGGCGAGGCGGCGGAGCTCCCGCCGGGGCCGCTGATCCGGCTCGTGCCCGCGAGCTCCCATCCCGACCTGGCCCACGTCGCCAACCTGCGGCAGCTCGCGTCCCGTCCGGGGATGCGGATACGGGTGCTTGGGCGGCTCGACCCCGACCGGGCGGCCACCATGCGCCCGCTGGCGGTCGGACCGGTTCCCGGTGACGGGCCGACGCTCCGCCTGCCCGAGGAGTGGCTGGATCGCGCCGACCTCGGATACGACCGCCTGCGCGGCGCCCATCTCCCGCCGGCGGAGGCCTGCCGGCCGGGGCCGCCCGAGGAGAGCGCCGCCGAAACCGATCCGGTCGCGGACTCGCCCCTGTGGCGGGTGCGCCGCCTGGTCGAGCTGGCCGTCTCCGGTGGCAGGTGGGCGGTCGCCGAGTCCGCCCGGGGCGGTGACTCCCTCACCCAGCGGGCGTCGCTTCGCCGGACGGGATTCGAGACCGCGGCCGAGTTGGTCGTCGCGCTCACCGCGGAGGCCGACCGGCGTGCCCGTGACGTGTTCGGCCGCCTGGTGGACTCCGGGGGAGACGGCTACGCCTGGGCGTGGCTGGCCGCGGCGGTCCATCTCACGGCCACGGAGCGGGCACTGGTCCGGGCGTCCTGGCGGGGTGGCCGGGTTTCCTGAACGGGACGGACCCGCACCCTGGTGGGGTGCGGGTCCGTCGTGGACGTCCGTCAGAAGCGGGGTTACAGCTTCTGCCAGAGGCTCGGCACGTTCGGCGGCTCCCAGCCGGCCAGGGCGGTGTGCGCCTGCAGGCACCGGTAGGTGGAGCCTCCGTAGGTGACCTGGTCACCCGCGCGGTAGGCGGTGCCCGCCGCCCAGGTTCCGCCGGGGTTGGAGGTCGGGGTCACCGTCGGGGTGACGGTCGGGGTCACGGTCGGCGTGACGGTGGGGGTGGGGGTGGGGGTGGGGTTGCCACCGCCCACCTGCAGGTCGACGCACGCGTAGAAGGCGTTGCCGGTGTCGGCGACGTTCCAGATGGCCAGGACCTTCTGGCGTCCGGTCCTGCCGCCCAGGCTCACGCTGTGGCTGACCGTGGCGTCGGGCTGCCTGCCGCCGTCGTTGAAGGAGGCGATCTTGGTGCCGCCGATGTAGTACTCCCACGTGCTGGTGGCGTGGCGAGCGGTCAGCGACCAGGTGAAGTTGACGGTGTTGCCGACGTTCGTGACCGGCCAGTTCTTGCTGTCGTCGTCGAGGTCGGTGAAGCGGGAACCTCCGCTGCAGGTCCGCAGACCCTTGGGACCTTCCACGCTCTGCGGCTCGTACTTGATGTCACCGCAGGAGACCTTGCCCTGGGCGCAGAAGGCCTGGCGGCTCGGAGGGTTGGAGATGTAGCCGTGCGCCTCGGCCGGAGTGGCCATGAACACCGTGGTCACCATGGCGAGCATCGACGCCGACATGAGTGTTGTCGTTCTGCGCATGTACTGCTCCTTTGCTGGGGGGTGATCTAAATATAAAGGAAAGTTTCCTAACAGTAAATGCTCCAGCAATGTGTCACCCCCCGGCTCCGCCGGTCGTTCGCCCCCTAATGTGTACTTTCGCGGCAATTGCGAACATCGCTGTAAAACAGCCTTGACACCGCTTTTCAGCTGTAGAAATCCGCCGGTACGGCGGCCGCCGCCGCGGGGGAAGAGCGTCGCGCGGCGGATGTTCTCTGACAGGAGGTTCCCGGGCCGGTTCCGCCCGGTGCGGGCCGGCCAGGGGCGGCTAGGGGCGGCGGGAGAGCGTCAGGCGGGCGATCCGCCCCTGCTCGCCCGACGCCCAGCAGGCGAGGTCGGCGGTGCAGGACACCGTGTCGAAGGAACCGGTGTCGAACCGCTGCCACCGCCTGCCCTCGGAGAACGTCACGTCGCTGCCGGTGGGGCCCACCGCGATCGCGGCGGACGGCAGGTGGGGCAGCCATGTCACGCCCGACCGGTAGGCCTGCGGCGGCGCGGAGGCGGCCTGCCAGGTCGCGCCGCCGTCCCGGGTCAGCGCGGCGGCGTCGGGGGAGGGGTGTTCGAGCTGGAAGTCACCGCCGACGGCGATGCCGTGACGCGGGTCGCGGAACGCCAGGGCGAAGACGCCCCGCGCCGGATCGGCGGCCGGTAGGGGGTTGTCGGCCACGCTCCAGGTACGGCCCCGGTCCCGGGAGTGGAAGACGCGTGACCGGGCGCCCCCACCGGTGGCCAGCCAGACGTCGCGACTCCCCGAGGTGGTCAGGCACTGGCCGCTGGCGGCGAACCCGGCCTCGCCGGGGAGGGCGTCGGGCATCCCGGTGGACGGCAGGACCCGCCAGCTCCGGCCCCCGTCGTCGGTGGACAGGACGCGGAACCTCCCGTCGACCGGGTCGCTCACCGCCAGCCCGCGGTCACGGTCGAAGAACGCGATGCAGTCGTAGAAGGCCTTCGGGTCGTCGTTGCGGAAGGTCTGGGTCCAGGTGCGGCCCCCGTCTGCGGTCCGGTAGATGCGCGAGGTCTCGCCCTCGCCGATCGACAGGATCACGGCGTTGCGGGCGTCGAAGGCCTCGATGTCGCGGAACTGCAGGTCCGCGCTGTCCGGCGGTGAGACGTTCTGCCAGCTTCCGCCGCCGTCGCGGGTGCGCAGTACGGTGCCGAGGCTGCCGGAGGCCCACACGACGTCGCGGCTCACCGGGGACAGGCCGCGGAAGCGGGCCGTGACCCCGGTGGGCTTGAGCTCCCAGGCGAGGCCCGCGCCGGCGGGCGTCCGGACGGCGGGCGTCTGGGCGGTGGACGTCTGGGCGTCCGGACGGGCGGGGTCCGTCTCGACGGGGGACGCCGCCGCGGCGGTGACGTTGGCGGCGCCGGCGAACACGCACAGCGCCGAGATCATGCCCAGCACGGATCCAAGCCTCATGGCGGGCCAAGCTAACCGGGAAGGCCGGGCCCGTCCATGGACGAGCGGGCCATCGGTTGTCCCAGCCCGCCGATCCGCGGGGCGGGCGGGGACCGGTGGGCCGCCTAGAGGCGCAGAAGCCGTTTGCGTATCTCGGCGACCTGGAGCGGCTCGGCGACCCCGTCCCACGGAGCGAGCGCGGCCAGTCCCCTCTCGCGCTGGGCCTGGGCGTTGCGGGGGTCGACCCTGGCCAGATGCAGCCGGGCCAGTGCGGTGCTCACCCCTGTCGGGGGAAGCCGCCGCAGGGCCGACCGCAGAAGCCGGGCGGCGTCCCGGTGCCTTGCCGCGGGCAGCGCCGCCGCCTGGTTCATCTGACAGCGTGCCTGGCCGATCATGTCTCCCGACCGCCTGTAGAGCACGACGGCCTGCGCCCATTTCGCCGTCGCCTCCTGCTCACGCTCCATGAAGTGGTTGACAAGCGCGAGCAGTTCCAGCGCGTGGGCCTCGGCGTTCACGTCGCCCGTCTGCTGTGCGCCGCCGAGGGCCTGGATCAGCATGCCGAAGGCGTCGGTGTACAGGCGATCCGCCTCGCCCGCCCGGTCCTTTTCCTCGAAGCCGCAGACCTGCCCCCGGCGTATCTGGAGAACGGCCATGTTGATCCATCGGGTGGTCTGCCCGGAGACGTCGTCGCCCGGCAGCTTCTGGGCATAGCGCACCAGCGACGACTCCACCGAGGCGAACTCGTCGCCGGTCGCCAGCAGCGTGGCCGCGCGTGCGAGATGGAGTTGGGCGGGCCAGGACTCGACTCCCGTCTGCAGCCCCGCGGCGCCGTCGAAACGTCTCTGGGCCTCGCGCGGATCGCCGAGCACCAGTGCGATCTGGCACAACCGCAGCTCGGCGGTCGCCTGGACGTCCTCGGCCTTGAGCGTCCTGGCGGCGTATGCCAGGGCGCGGGCGGCATCCCGTCTCTCCTCGTGACGTTGTTCGAGGAGGAACCACACCTCCAAGGCGTCCGCGATCCGCCACAGCGGGCCGGAGGCCCACGGCGCGGGACGGGGCATTCTCAGGATCTGCAGCAGTGCCCTGTCCTCGATGCCGAACCAGGTGCGTGCCTCCCGCTGCGGGAGCCGTTCGGCGAAGAAGTCGGCCCGTTCGGCGAAGTACTCCAGAAGCCGCCGCCATGCCACACCCTGGTTCTCCGGAGGCTGCACGATCGGGCGGGCGGCGTCGACCACGCGGAACCGGGACTCCCGCACCTTCTCCACCAGGCCGTGCTGGTTCAGCTCCTGCATCGTCTGCTCGACCTCGTGCTCCGACTCGCCGGCCAGGGCCGTGACGCAGTCGATCCCGAGTTCGGAGATCGGGGTGTGGGCGAGCGACGCCAGCAGCCGCCGCGCCGCCGGCCTCGTCCGTCCCAGTTGCATGTCGAGCAGCACCTGAAGCGTGGGGTCGTTGGGCCTGCTCTCCAGGTCCTTCACCAGGCTCGCTATCGTCACCTGCGGGTTCTCCGCCAGCCAGCGCCCGATCCCGGCCGCGATCGCGGGCCTGCGCAGGAACAGTGTCGCCAGCCTTTCCGTCGCCTCCGGGGCGGCGTCGACCCGGTCCGCCGCGACCTGGGACCTCAGCAACGCCACGCCGTCGGCGGGGCTCAGGGGGTCGAGCCGGACGACCGCCACGTCCGTCGGTATCGCCTCGCCGCCGTCCGTCCTGACCTCTCCCGCGACGATCACCCAGCTTCCCGGCACGTGGCGGGGGAGCCAGGCCACCTGGCTCCATCGCTCGACGTTGTCGAGGAGCAGGACGCGGCCCGTGTCCCGGAGCGTGCTGAGGACCTCCCGCTCCGCCTCCTCCGGATCCTCGGCCGATCCGAGCGGCCGGCCGAGCGTCCGCAGCACCCGGCGTATCACGCTGGGCACGTCCTCTGCCCTGTTCCGGTCCTGTCGCCGCAGATCCGCGTAGTGCTGCAGCTCCACCTCGGGAGCGAGGCTCCAGCCGACGTCCACGGCCAGCGCGGAGGTGCCGATCTTGGCCAGTCCCCGCACCACGACCAGTCCCCGGTCCCGGACGCGGTCGACGGCCTCTTCCAGCTCCGAGTCCCTGCCGATCAGCGCGTCGATCCGAGGGGGAAGGTGCCCGGGCTCCACCGGTTCCCCGGACTCCGGATTCTGTTCCCTCGCGCGCAGCAACCTGGTGGACAGCAGGAACAGGCCGATGGGGACGAAGAGCGCGACCGGGATGAGCCTCTTCAGGTTTTCGAAGAACGTCTCGATGAGAAGGGCCCCGCCCAGGGAGGAGACGAAGGTGATCGCGGCGGCCAGGAACTCCCTGGGGGTCTTCGGCAGGAAGGAACGGAGCATCTCCAGCACCGGCTGGAACAGGGAGGGCGGACGCCGGGGCTCCCGGGAGGGCTTTCGGGAGGGGGAACTCATCGGTTGACTCCTTGCGTCAGTCCCCGGACCAGCCACCTGCCGGTCGCGAACAGCAGCAGCGCGGGCACGGCGGTCACCGCGACCGCCTGGGCCGCGAGTGCTCCGGCCGACGTCGTGAAGAAGCGCGACTGCTGGAACATGATCAAGGGCGCCTGGTTCGCCGCCGACCAGTTCGTCATCAGGCCGATCACCAGGTCGTTCCAGGTGAGCACGAACGTCAGCACGGCCACCGTCACCACCGCGGGGCCGCTCTCGGTCGTCACCCGGCGGATCGCGGAGCGCCCTTCGGCGAGCGGGCGCAGCACCACGGGCCGGGGAACCGACGCGAACGCGTTGCGCAGCAGCAGTACTCCCAGGGGGAGGGCCAGCGCCGCGTGTATCCAGCTCAGGGTCACGACACCGCCGGGCAGTCCGTCCGGCATGTCGCCGAGCGGCCCGCCCAGCGCCTGCGGTGGCAGTACCGCGAGCAGTACCGTCACCGACGTGACGATCCGCCGTGCCCGGAGCGGCAGCCGTTCGTGCGTCAGGGCGTAGGCGGCGGGGACGGCGAACAGCACGACGATGACGGCCGCCAGCAGCCCACGCTGGGCCGTGGCCCACAGCGCGCCGGAGAAGGAGCCGTCGCCGAACGCGTCGCCGTACGATCCCGACAGGCGGTACTCCTGCCAGGTCCACCAGCCGGAGGTCGCGACCCCCTGAGGGGATCTGAACGAGGTGAGCAGGAGCACCACGAAGGGAGAGAGCCACACCGGGGTCACCGCGGCGAAGACGCCCCGCAGGAGCCACCGGGGGCGCCGCCGCGCCGGTGCCCGGTACTCCTGGCGCCGCTGTCCCGTCTCCGGCCAGTCCCGGCGCAGCCGCCACACGATGAGCAGCGCCACCGCCGCGGCCATCGCGAACAGCAGGACCGCGAGCGCGGAGGCCCTGCCCCGCCCGAGTTCGTCCTGGTGGCGCCACCAGAAGAGTCCCACCACGTCCACCTCGTCCTGGATCGCGCCCGGCGCGCCCACCAGGATCACGTCGAACACCCGGACCGCGGCGGTCAGCACGACCAGCGTCACCAGCGCCGCCGTGGGGAACAGCGCCGGGGCGACCACCGTGCGGAGCAGGCGGATCCGCTCGGCCCCGAAGATGCGTCCCACCCGCAGCAGATCCCTCGGGACGTTGGCGAGGCCCACGTGGAAGACCAGGAACGCCAGTCCCGTCCACTGCCAGACGAACGCCGAGCCCAGGACCAGCCAGATCCAGCCGGGGCCGGTGAACAGGACGGGGGCGGGCAACAGGGCGTTCACCGTGCCGCGGGGACTCACGTCGAAGATCAGGCGGAAGGCCACTCCGGCCGTCAGGGGCGAGGTGACCGTGGGCAGCGCCAGCACGCTCAGCAGCAGCACCCGCTGCCGGGGCCCGGCGTCCCGCGCGAGCCAGGCGAGCCCGAGGCCGAGCGCGCAGACCATCAGCGCGAGCAGCAGCCACACGGCGCTGTGCAGCAGGGGCGGCCAGACGCTGAGATCCTCCAGACCGTCCTGGTCGGTCATGACGTCGAGGTAGTTGGCGGGGCCGCCCTCGCGGAGGCTCAGCACCACGGTCCAGAGCAGCGGTACGAGCAGGACGGTCGCGAGCGTGATCGCGGGCAGCAGGTATCCCCAGATCCGCCACCTGCCCTGGCCGTGCCACTTGGCGGGCGCGCGCATGTCGGGGTGCGGTGTCACGTCGAAGAAGACGTCGTGCCGCCGTGCCCCTTCGAACGGAAAGACGTCCTCGTGTCTCATGGCGATCCCGCTTTCAGCATGACGACGGTTCCCCTAACCGGCGCTTTTCCTCAGGTGCTCCAACGCCCGCGCCACGGGACCGGCCACGGGTTTGCCGCAGCCGGATCCCCGCGCGCCGTCGTCGGCGACCTCGATGAACAGTTTGGTGAGGATCCGCCACAGCCCCTTGCCGTCTCCGCCCGCCAGGCCGCCGGTGAGCTTGTCGGAGAGGTCGAAGGCGCCCGGGGGGACCGAGGGAGCCGGAGGAGTCCTCACCTCCCGGGCCAGGTCCCGCAGTTCGTCCGGGTACACGTCGGGGCTCAGCTCCGGTGACAGGAAGCCTCCCTCGCGGGCCCAGTCCTTCAGGCCCTCCACGCCACCCCTGGGATCCGTGATCCATTTCACGAAGTCCACGGCGCTCGCCCTGCCCGGGCCGAGCGCCACGGCGACGTCTCCTCCGACCAGCACCGGGGGCTGCGGTTTACCGCAGGGCCAGGGGAAACGGATCGGCTTGGGCGCCGGCGGGTTTCCGGGCGGACGGTGGTAGCGCTTGATGACGGGCCAGGCGAAGTCGGGCGCGGACAGCATGTCCGCGTTGCGGTAGTAGAAGACGTCGAGGATCGAGTCGTGGAACTGCGTGGTCAGCGCCCTGGGGAAGCCGCCGGGGACCAGGCCCGGGATGCTCCACAGGGTGGCCAGGCTCGTGAGCGCCTTTTCGACGTTCTCGTCGTTCCAGGCGCCTGCCACGTTGTTCAGCAACCCGGCGTACGTCTCGCGGGAGATGCCGAGGAGGACGTTCTCGAACCAGTCGGTGAGCGTCCAGCCGTCGGCGGCCGCGATGGAGAGCGGCGGCGTGCCGTCACGCGCGAGTCTCCTGCAGTGCTCCAGCCACCCCTCCCAGCCTCCTTCGCATCCGGAGGGGAGAGCGCCCTCCCCGCACCCGGAGGCAGGATCGCCGTCCCCGGGGCCGGCGGAGAAGGGGGGAGCGTTCGGCCCGCGCCAGATCAGTGACTTGTGCGTGACCTTGAACCAGACGCCTTTGACCTGGACGGCCGGGCCGGTGGCGTTGCCGTCGGCCGCCGTACCGGACGCGGAGGTGCCCGGTGCGGCGAGTACCAGCTTCTGCCACTCGTCGGCGCCGGTCGGGGCGACAGGTTGCAGAACGGGCTGGATCCGCCTGGAGATCTTCGGATTGTCGAGCAGCCAGGGCTGCGGGATGATCGCCACATCGGGGCCCGCCGGGTTCTGGAGGAGGGCGGCGATGTCCTCCCCGCCCGAGTACACGACGACCTCCTGGTGATAGTCCCGCACGAACCGGCGGAAGCGCTTGAGTTCCTCGCCGCTCCACACCACCGCGATCCGCAGGGGGGATCCGGGGTCGCTGCATCCGGTCAGGCCGCCCACCGCCAGTCCCGACAGGACGGCCAGGGCCTTTCTACGATTCATCGGCATCGACGATCTCCCAGGCGGTCGCGGAGGTGTGGAGCGTCTCGACCCGGTGCCTGTCGTCGGTGACCACCAGAACCGGCAGATCGGGATAGGCCTTCAGGCTTTCGCTCACCGCCGCGTGACAGGGGGGATGGCCGGTGCGGTCCTCGACCACCACGATTTTGGCCGTCGGCCAGCGGCACATCGCACGGGCGAGCGCCACCCGGAGCCTTTCGTCGGGTGACAGATCATGCGGCCTGCAATCGAGAAAGCCGTGGAGGTTCAGTTGGCCGGCGGTGTATTTCACCCGCTTCTTCCAAGAATCCTCTGGATGTCGGCTTGGTATGCCGAATCCGATGTTCTGCTCGATGCTCAGATGGGGGAGGAGACCGCCTCCCGCGGGTACCAGGGCGATGCCCCGTTCCCTGGAGGCCAGCCGGGTGACGTCGTCGTTGGAGATGCGGATCCTGCCCCTGGTGGGCCAGTCCTGCCCGATCAGCACATCGCCGAAGGCGTCGGCGTCGGCGGCGTCCTTCGCCAGCACGACCGCTTTCGTTCCCGCCTCGACGAGCAGGTGCCGGGGCTTCAGGGTGCGTGGACATCCGTCCTGATCCCAGGAGAGCTCGTCCAGCTCAAGTAACGGCCCGCTCACGGATTCACCAGCTCCGGAAAGGTCGGGAATGTTCTTGCTTATATACAGCAACGAAGCCGGAGATCGGCGGGTTCCTCGGGAAGCGCCGCCGAATCGTTTTTCCACGTCCGGAAGGATTCGCGGTCCAGGGGGCTGTCGTGGGACGGATGTTAAGCGTTTCGCGAGCGGTGAGTAGTTACGAAATGCCGTGTTAAGTGGTGAATAAAGATCAAAAATGTTCTTGGGGGTGGGGAGCCGCCCTCCCCCGAACGCGGCGGGCGCGGTCGAAGGAGGCGGGGGACCGGGGGCGGGCAGGGGGGCGGGCAGGGAGCGGACTGTGGCCGCCGGGCGCTATCCGGCCGCAGGCCGGTTCGGAGCCTGCTCTCCCGGTTTCGTGGAGGAGGAGCGGACGACGAGCTGGGCGCCCACCCGGTAGGCGCGGCCGGTCCTGCCGGAGCCGTCGGAGACGGGTGACCGGTCGGCCCTCTCGATCTGCTGGAGCAGGAGGTCCATGGCGAGTTCCCCGAGTTCGCGCGCCCCGTTGTCGACGACGGTGACGGAAGGCTGCCACCACCGCAGCCAGGGGATGTCCTCGTAGCAGACCAGGGAGAGCTGCCGGGGAACCTCGACCCCCGCGGAGACGAGGGTGGGCAGCACGCCGAACACGGCCTCGTGGTTCGCGGCGAACAGCGCCGTCATCCTCCGGTCGCGGCGCAGCAGCCGTTCCACCGCCTCGGCCCCGAAGGCGGGGTCGAACGGCCCGCGCTCGACGAGCGACTCGTCGACCTGGAGCCCACGCTCGCGCAGCGCCGTCTCGTATCCGGCGAACCGTTCGCGGCCGGAGTTGGCGGTCGGCAGGCCGCCGATGAAACCGATCCGCTCGTGCCCCAGGTCCAGCAGGTGCGAGGTGGCGGCGTGGGCGCCCTCGCGGTCGGAGGCGAGCACGGACGGGGCCGCGCTCTCCGTGGCGGCGCGGATGACGTTGACGACGCCGATGCCCTCGGTGAGCAGCGCGTTGGTCGTGGCCGCGTTCTTCCCCGTGCCTATCACGATCAGGCCGTCCACGCCGTAGGCGGCGAGGGTCTGCAGGAACGACTCCTCCCGCCGCGGGTCCGCGTCGGTGATGCACAGCATCACCTGGTAGCCCTCGTCCGCGGCGCGGCGCTGCACGACCTCGGCGATGGTGTGGAACGACGCGTTTATGAGATTGTTCAGCACCAGGCCCACCACGTGGGACTGCTTGGAACGCAGCGCGCTGGCCGCGCGGTTGAGGCGGTAGCCCAACCGGCCGGCGGCCTCCTCGACCGCGAGCCGGGTCTCCGGGGAGATGAGCGGAGAGCCGCTCAGGGCGCGGGAGGCCGTGCTCCGCGAGACCCCGGCCGCGGCGGCGACGTCCTTCAGCGTGATCGCCATGATCCTTCTTTCTGGGATCGATCCCATCTGCTGCTCAATTTTGCCACAAGATCAACTTGCTCGCATGGCGTATGGCGAAATTTGTCCCCTCTGAAGTCGAAGTTCGTGCTTGACCGAAATCTGGGCAGTGGTGCAACCTTATGCAAGCGATCCCACAGACCGTCTTTTCCAACCGACTCCGGGGGTTCCATGGACCGCGACGATGTCACCTGGCACGGCTACTGGCCTGCCGCTCCCACCCCTTTCACCCGCGAGGGCACGCTGGACGAGAACGCCTGGCGTGCGCTGCTGCGGCTCTACGCCGCCCAGGGGGTGCACGGTGTCCTGGTCAACGGGAGCACCGGCGAGTGGTTCAGCCAGAGCGCGGCCGAGCGCCGCAGGGTCGCCGAGATCGCGGTGGCCGAGCTCTCCGGCCGGGTTCCGGTGGTCGTCGGCATCACGGCCTACACCGCCGCGGAGGCGATCGAGCTCGCGCGGCACGCCGCGGAGACGGGAGCGGACGGCGTGCTCGCGACGCCGCCGCCGTACGTCCACCCGGGCCCCGAGGACATCCTCGCCTTCTACTCCCAGGTCAGCTCCGCGACGGACCTGCCGTTCATGGTCTACAACTGGCCGCGCGGCGTGGCCGTCGACATCTCCGCCCACCCCGGGCTCATGGCGAGACTGGCCGACCTCGACCGGGTGGTGGCCATCAAGGACAGCACCGGCGACTGGCTGCGGATGCTCGGCACGGTGGAGGCGGTCGTCGACAGGGTGCGGGTGTTCGGGAGCTTCCTGCACCGGCGCGGCCTGGCCGTACTGCTGGAGCTCGGCGGGGACGGGAACATCGACGGCGGCGGCATGGGCGCCCCGTTCGCCGTCCCCTACTACGAGGCCGTCGAGGCCGGCGACGCCCGGACGGCGCGGGGCTGGGTCGACCGGTACGCCGCCCTCTCCTCCCGGCTGATCAACCCGGACTACAGCGGCGTGTACGGCACGCCCATCGCCCAGCTCAAGGCCGCCATGGCGATGCTCGGCCAGCCCGGCGGGCACGTCCGCCCCCCGCTCCTGCCCATCACGGACGCACGGTCACTCGAGGCCATCGCCACGGTGCTGGCGGAGTCCGGGCTGGTGGAGGCCCTGTCCCAGGGCACCGCCCACACCGACCGGGATCTCGGGGAGATCCGGCGATGACGACCCCGCGCGGCCGTGCCGGCAGGCGCGCCGGACCGGACACGGCCCCCCGCACCACGATCGTCGTCGACGGCCGTCCCGTGCGCGCCGTCGACGGCGTCAGCCTCGCCGCCGCCCTCGTCGGCGACCGGCGGTGGAGCCTCAGGCGCAACCCCGTGAGCGGCGACCTCCGCGGCCCGTTCTGCGGGATGGGCGTGTGCTTCGAGTGCGAGGTGACCGTGGACGGCCGTCCCGGGGTCCGCGCCTGCATCACCAGGATCCGGGCCGGCATGCGGGTGGAGACGGCCGGCGGCGAGGAGGCCCGCGATGACGGCTGAGCACGGTTCTCCCCCCGGGGAGGACGTGATCTCCGGGCGGGACATCACCTCCGGACGGGACATCACCTCCGGACGGGATGCGCTCACGCGCGGCGAGACCGTCGAACGGGACGTCGTGGTCGTCGGCGGCGGTCCCGCCGGGCTCACCGCCGCCGCCCGCCTGGCCTCCGCCGGGCTGGCCGTGACGGTCCTCGACGAGCAGCCCGAGCTGGGCGGCCAGTACTACCGGCGGCCCGCGCCCGCGGTGGCCCGGCAGTGGGGCGACCACCGCCCCGAGGGCGGCCTGCTGATCGACCGGGTGCGCGCGGCCGGGGCCGAGTGCCGCACCGGTCACCTGGTCTGGGGTGCGGACGACGACGGGCGCACGCTGCTGGCCACCGACCCGGCCGGCCACCCGGTACGGCTGCGCGCCCGCCATCTCGTGCTGGCGACCGGCGCCTTCGAACGCGCCTTCCCCTTCCCCGGCTGGCAGCTGCCCGGCGTGACCACCCCCGGTTTCGCCCAGCACCTCGCCTCGGCCGACCACACCCCCGTGGGGAGCCGGGTGGTCCTGGCGGGCTCTGGACCGTTCCTGCTGCCGGTCGCCTGCTCGCTGCTCGCGCTCGGCGTGAACGTGCTGGGAATCGCCGAGGCGGGCACGCCGTACCGGCCGAGACTGCGCGCGCTGGGCACGCTGGAGCATCCCGCGCGCCTGCGCGAGCTGGCCGGTTACGCCGCCAGGCTGGCCCGCGCCCGGGTGCCGATCTGGCAGGGGACCGTCGTGCTCCGCGCCGACGGCGGCGACCAGGTCTCCTCGGTGACCCTCGCCGCCGCCACCCGCCCGGCGCACCCGGTCCGAACCGTCCAGGTGGACGCGCTCTGCGTCGGGTACGGCTTCCGCCCCCAGGCCGACCTGGCCCGCATGCTGGGCTGCGCGACGCGGACCGACACGCCGGGCGGCGACGTGGTGCCGCTGACCGACGCGGCGGGCCGTACCTCCAGGGAGAACGTCTACGTCGTGGGCGAGGCCGCCGGAATCGGCGGGGTGCACGCGGCGAAGGCACGCGGCCTCGCCGCCGCGCACGACATCCTCGCCCGCGAGGGCCTGCCGGTACGCGTGACCCGGCGGGCGGCCGCGGCCAGGCGCCGCCTGGCGCGGTTCACCGCGCTGACCGACGCCCTCTACCCGAGCCCGGCGGACCTGCTGGCCACGCTGACGCACGCGACGCCCGGCGACACCATGATCTGCCGGTGCGAGGCGGTCACGGCCGCGGAGATTCGCGCGGTCGCGGCCGGGGGCGCCGACGGCGACCTCAACGCGACCAAGGCGTGGACCAGGGCTGGAATGGGGCCCTGCCAGGGCAGGGAGTGTGGTTTCGCGGTGGCCGGTCTCGTCAGGTCCGCCGCGCCGGGATCCGGCGCGGGGAACGGCGGGCGGGACGGCGAGCGGCGGGTCGAGGTCTTCCCGTCCCGGCTGCCGGTGCGGCCGGTGCCCATATCGACCCTGCTGGAGATGCCGGAGCCGGCCTCGGCGGAAGCGGAAGGGGACAGGTCATGACCGCGCTGACCGCGGACGCGGTGATCGTGGGAGCCGGGGTGCTCGGCGCCGCGACGGCCAGTCACCTGGCACGCAACGGCCACCGGGTGCTCGTCCTCGAACGCGGCGCGCCCGGCAGGGAGGGATCCGGCACGACCGCGGGCAACCTGCACATGCAGGCGGTGCACACCCGGCGCCCCGGCCAGGAGGTGCCGCTGGACAGCGCGCGGTTCCTGCCGTTGCAGCGCGCCGCGAGCGACCGCTGGGAGGTGCTGGAGGAGGAACTGGAGACCTCCGTCGAGGTCCGCCGTACCGGCGGGTTCACCGTCGCCGAGACCGAGGAGCAGTGCCGGGAGCTGCGCGACAAGCACGGGTGGGAGGCCGCGGCCGGCATCCGCACCGAGATCCTCGACGGGGACGCCGCCAGGGCCGCGCTGCCCCTGCTCGGCCCGACCGTGGCCGCCGCCACCTGGTGCGACCTGGACGGCTACGCCAACCCGCTCAAGGTCACCCCCGCCTACCTGGCCGACGCGGCCAGGCACGGGGCGCGGACGTCGGCGTTCGCCCCGGTCAGGAGGATCACCCGGGTCGGCGACGGCTGGCGGGTGGTGGCCGGGCACGGCGCCGCCGAGCAGGTCGTGGACACCCCCGTGGTGGTCGACGTCGCCGGGCCGTGGCTGGGCGAGATCGCCGCCATGGCCGGCATCCGGCTGCGGATGACGCCCGTGGCGATCCAGATGCACGCCACCGTGCGCTCGGCGGCGACCATGTCCCACCTGGTCCAGCACATCGGTGAGGGGCTGTCGGTGAAGCAGGTCGCCGCGGGCAACCTGCTGATCGGCGGCGGCTGGCCCGCCCGGAGCATGAACCTGACCGGGCGCAGCGAGGCGAGCGTGGACAGCCTGGTCGGCAACGTCGCGCTGGCCGTGCGGATCCTGCCGTTCATCCGTGACCTGCGGCTGCTGCGGATGTGGGCGGGGCCGCTGGCCGCCACGCCGGACGAGATGCCGGTGATCGGCGAGGTCTCCGGCGCCCCCGGGTTCTTCGTGGCGGGAGGCACCTATGCCTTCACCTTCGCCCCGCTGTGGGGGGAGACGCTGCGCTGCCTGATCGAGCGGAAGCCGCCGCCGGTGGACGTCTCCGATCTCGGGCCCGACCGGCTGGCCGTAGCGGCCGGGGGCCGCCAACAGGAACGTCATCCAGATGAGAGGAGAGAACGGTGCTGACAACGACCAGGGGACGGCGACCGGCCCCGGAGCCGGAGACCCTCTGGCTGACCGGCGGCCACGTCGTGGACGTCCGGTCGGGGCGGATCCGCCGCGACACCAACGTGGCCGTCACCGCGGGCCGGATCGAGCGGATCACCGCCGACGCCCCGCCCCCGGGGGCGCGGACGGTCGCGCTGGGCGGGCGGTACCTGATGCCGGGCCTGATCTCGGTGCACACCCACCTGGGGGTGGTCTATCCCTTCTCCGAGACCGACGAGGCGGAGAACCCGGGCCTGACCGCGCTGCGCGCGCTGTCCAGGGCACAGGACGCCCTCTACGCCGGGGTCACCACGATCCGCTGCGTGCACGAGCAGAACCGCGCCGACCTGCTGGTGCGCACCGCGACCGAGCAGGGCTGGGTCGACGCGCCGCGCATCGTCGGCGCCGGCCGGGCCATCTCCACCACCGGCGGACACGGCTGGGGCAGCGACTGCTCCTACGCCGACGGCTACGACGCCTTCCTGCGCGCGGCCAGGATGGAGCTGAGCGCGGGCGCCGACCTCATCAAGATCTTCATCACCGGTGGCATCGCCCACCAGGGAGAGTCGTTCACCGGCGCGCAGATGACCGTCGACGAGATGCGGGCCGTGGTCCGCGCCGCCGAGGAGCACGGCAGCTACGTGACGGCGCACGCGGGTGCGGGCTCCGCGATCCGCGAGGCGCTCGCCGCCGGGGTCCGCGGCTTCGAGCACGCCTACGAGCTGGACGACGCGACGGCCGCGGAGATGGCGGCCCGGCGGGTGTTCCTCACCCCGACCCTGTGCGTCACCCGCTGCCCCGACTGGATGGCCGAGCACAGCTTCACGCCCTGGCAGATCGAGCGGGCGGTGGAGGTCGGCCCCGGCCACCTGGCGAGCATCCGCCGGGCGGTCGCGGCCGGCGTCGCGGACCCGGACGACCCCGGGGCCCCGGGCATCACCCTGCTCGCCGGAACCGACTACCCGCCCGGCGAGCCCATCGAGGACACCGTCGTCGCGGTCCGCGAGATGGAGTTCCTCACCGACGCGGGCCTCAGCCCGCTCCAGGCGGTGCGGTCGGGAACGTCCGAGGCCGCGCGCCTGGTCGGGCTCGCCGGTCAGGCGGGCGCGGTCGAGGAGGGCTTCCTCGCAGACCTGATCGTCACCGAGCGCGACCCGCTGAGCGACGTCTCCGCGCTGCGCCGGATCCCCTTCGTCATGCAAGCCGGCCGGATCGTCCGTGACGAGCTCCCGGCCGTTCCCGTCACCCCCAACCAGCAGGCTCCCGGAGGCGTCCTGTGAACTCTTCTGCCACCCCGGCCGGCCGTACCCGCTTCGCGGTGGACATCGGTGGCACCTTCGTCGACGCGATCGCCTACGACGAGACCACCGGCGAGCTGCGGCTGCACAAGGCGTCGACGACCCCGGACGCGCCCGCGCGCGGCGTCCTCGACGCAGTGGGCGGCCTGGCCCCCAGGCTGGACGACGTGGAGGCGTTCGTCCACGGCACCACCCTCGGCCTGAACGCGATCCTGCAGCGCAGGGGCGCGAAGGTCGGGATCATCACCAACGACGGCTTCAGGGACATCCTGGAGATCGCCCGAGCCAACGTCCCGGGCCAGTACATGTACGACTTCTCCTATGCCCCGCCGCCGCCGCTGGTGCCCCGCAGGCACCGGGTGGGCGTGCCGGGCCGGATCGACGCGCAGGGCGACGTGGTCGAGGAACTGGACGAGGACGCCGTGCGCGAGGCCGGGCGGATCCTGGTCGAGAAGGAGGGGCTGCGTTCGCTGGCGGTCTGCTTCCTGCACTCCTACGCCAACCCCGAGCACGAGCGGCGGGCCGCCCGCATCCTGCGCGAGGCGTACCCGGAGGTGTCCGTCTCGACCTCGACCGACATCACCCGGGAGTACCGGGAGTACGAGCGGACCAGCACCGCCACCCTGGACGCCTACATCAGGCCGGTGCTGAACGACTACATCGGCACCCTGGAGGCCAGGCTGACCGACGCGGGGCTCACCCACCCGCTGCACATCATGCGCTCGGGCGGCGGCGCCATGACGGCCGAGCTGGCCCGCCGCGCCCCGCTGATGACGGTGCTGTCCGGCCCGGCCGGGGGTGTGGTCGGGGCCTCCTACCTGGCCCGCGAGCAGCGGCTGCCCAAGCTGATCTCCTTCGACGTGGGCGGCACCAGCGTGGACTGCTGCGTGATCGAGGACGGTGAGCCCGGCGAGGTGCACGAGGCCGGGATCGACGGCTTCCCGCTGCTCATCCCGATCTTCGACATCCGCACGGTCGGCGCGGGCGGCGGTTCGATCGCCTGGATCGACGAAGGGCTGCTCAAGGTCGGCCCGCACAGCGCGGGCGCGGTCCCCGGCCCGGTGGCCTACGGCGCGGGCGGCACCGAGCCGACCGTCACCGACGCGGCGCTGGCGCTGGGCTATCTGGACCCGGACGCCTTCCTCGGCGGGGACATGACCATCGACGCCGACGCGGCCCGTGCCGCGATCGACGCCAAGCTGGCCGGTCCGCTGGGCGTGACCACGACCCAGGCGGCGGCGAGCGTCTTCCGGGTGCTGCTGGCCCGCACGGTCGGCGCGCTGCGCGAGATCACCGTCGAGCGGGCGCTCGACCCGCGCGAGTTCGCGCTGCTGGCCTTCGGCGGCGCGGGCCCGCTGCTGGGCCCCATGCTCTCGAGGGAGATGGGCATCGCCACGACGATCATTCCCCAGGTGCCCGCCGCGTTCTCCGCCTTCGGCATGCTCATGTCCGACCTGGAGTACGAGTTCGCCACCACGGTGCTGCGTCCCCTCAGCGACGCCACCCTGGCCGACCTGGAGGGGGCGTTCGCCGAACTGGAGGCCCAGGGCGAGGAGGTGCTGTCCACCCAGGGCGTCAAGCCGGAGGACCGCACCCTGGTCCGCAGGCTGGACGTGCGCTACCACGGCCAGGAGCACAGCCTCGGCATCGACCTGCTGCCCGGAGACACCGCCGCGACCGTGCTGTCCCGGTTCAACGCCCAGCACGAGGCGAGGTACGGCCACGCCATGCCCGACGCCGGTCAGATCCTCACCCTGCGGGTGCGCGCGGTCGGGCGGCTGGCCAAGCCGGAGCTGCGCGAGCTGCCGCACACCGGGCAGGGCACGCCCGAACCCGTCGGGGCCAGACCGGCCTTCGACGTCGCCACCGGGCGGACCGTCACGTTCCCGGTGTACGACCGGTCGGCGCTGGCGCCCGGCCACGAGGTGAGCGGCCCGGCGATCGTCGAGGAGGGCACCTCCACCACGGTGATCTTCGGTGACCAGCGGCTCACCGTCGACGCCTACGCACAACTGCTGGTGACCGGCATCGGAGGAGACCGATGAGCATCCACGAACAGCTGGACGGCGCGACCGTCGAGGTGATCCGCAACTACCTGGTCTCGGTGGGCGAGCAGATGCGCCGCACCCTGGTCAGGGCGGCCTTCAACCCGGTCATCTACGAGGTGCTGGACTTCGGCATCTCGATCTACAACGCCGACCTCGACCTGACCGCCGAGGCCGCGGGCATCACCTCGTTCCTCGGCGCCAACGACCACGCCATCGTCAAGGGCGTGGAGTACGTCGGCCGGGACAACCTCGCCCCGGGTGACGTCTACCTGCTGAACTATCCGTACTGGAGCGGCGCGCACTCCTACGACGCGATGCTGTTCGCTCCGGTCTTCCGCGACGGGCACGACGGCCCCGCCGCCTACCTCGCGGTGCGCGCGCACTGGATGGACCTCGGCGCCAAGGCCCCCGGCTACGTGCTGGACTCCACCGACATGCACCAGGAAGGCCTCATCTTCCCCGGAACCAAGATCGTCAGCGGCGGGGAGGTCGTCCACGACATCGTCGAGCTGATCCGGTTCAACTCCCGGCTGCCCGACCTGACCATCGGGGACTTCCACGCGCAGCTCGCCGCGCTGCGCACCGGCGAGAACCGGCTGGCGCAGGTGTGGGAGAAGTTCGGCGGCGAGACCGTCGACCAGGCGATCAGGCAGATCATCGAGCACGGCGAGCGGGTCGCCCGCAAGGCCCTGGCCGCGCTGCCGAACGGGACCTGGACCGCCTTCGACTACTGCGACGACGACGGCGTCACCGACGACCTGATCCGGATGGAGGTCAAGGTCACCATCGACGGCGACCGGATGGAGGTCGACTTCAACGGCTCGGACGGCGCGGTGGCCGGACCGGTCAACCTGCCCATCGGCTCGACCGAGAGCCTGGGCAAGGCCATCTTCAAGGAGCTGACCACCGCCGACGAGCCCTCGAACGCCGGGCACTACCGGGCGCTGGAGATCAAGGCCGATCCGGGTAACTTCTTCCACGCCGTCTACCCGGCCGCGACGTTCACCCAGTGGAGCGCCATCGTCGCCTTCGAGCTGATCCACAAGGCGCTGGCGCAGGTGATGGACTCCATCCCCGCCTCATCCGGCGGCGACGAGCCGGGCTTCATGGCGCTCGGCCACGACCCGCGCACCGGCGCGGACTTCGTGATCAGCAACAACGAGGGCATCGGCTGGGGGGCGTCCAAGGACCGCGACGGCGCCAACGCCCAGCAGCACCCCTCGCAGAGCGTCGTCCGCAACACCCCGGTCGAGGTGCTGGAGCACAAGTCGACCGTCTTCCACGAGCGCCTCGAACTGATCACCGACTCCGGCGGGGCCGGCCGCTTCCGCGGCGGCGTCGGCGTGCTCAGGCAGGCCCGCTATCTCGCCGACGGCGAGGTGCTGTCGATGAAGAAGAAGAGCAAGACCCGGCCCTGGGCGCTGCACGGCGGCCAGGAGCCCGAGCCCAGCGAGATGGTGCTGTGGCCGGACACCGACAGGGCACGGCGGGTCGGAATGTACCGGGCCTCGATGAA
Source organism: Streptosporangium sp. NPDC051022 (assembly GCF_040683035.1). Lineage (NCBI taxonomy): Bacteria > Bacillati > Actinomycetota > Actinomycetes > Streptosporangiales > Streptosporangiaceae > Streptosporangium > Streptosporangium sp. NPDC051022. Next base: position 80,553 of record NZ_JBFBCF010000036.1, read on the forward strand.
GGCCGGTGAGCGGTTCGTGAACCGGACCGCCGGGGGCGGCGGCTACGGCGACCCCCTCGACCGGGACCCGGCCGCCGTGGTGGCCGACGTCCTCGACGGCTACGTCAGCCCGGAGGCGGCGGAGCTGCTCTACGGCGTGATCGTCGACGCCGACGGCGGCTGGTGGCCCGCGCCCGCCAGGACCGCGCGATCCACTCAGGAAGGGTAGAAGACAGTGAACGACCACACCCCCCCGATCGGCAGGCCGGCTCTCCGGGGTAAAACCCGGGGGCCGCTCCGCCTGACCTCCGTCGTCGTCGCGGGCGCCCTGGCCCTGGCCGCCTGCGGCGGCGGCCAGAGCGGCACGGGCGCCTCGGGCGGCTCGGGCGGCTCCGACGCCCGCAAGCAGACGCTCATCATCGCGGAGAACGAGCCGCCCGCGACCTTCGACCCGGTCCAGGCCGACAACTCCACGGTCGACGAGGTCTCCATCCCCGCCTACGACACCCTGGTCAGGTACGGCAAGGGCAGCGAACTCCAGCCCGCCGTCGCCACCGAGTGGAAGTTCGGAGAGGGCGGCAAGAGGCTCGACCTGACCCTGCGCGGCGACGTGACCTTCCACGACGGCACCAAGCTGACCGCCGCCGACGTCAAGTACACCCTGGACCGGATCGCCAAGCTGGGGATCGGCGTCGCGTCGCTGCTGACCGCCTACGACTCCGCCGAGGTCGCCGACGACACCCATCTGACGATCAGGCTGAAGCAGCCGTACGCGCCGTTCCTGGCCGCGCTGACCCGGGTCTACCTGCTCAACTCCAAGCTCGTCCAGGCCAACGAGGGCTCCGACGACGGCCGCAAGTGGCTGGCCGCCAACGACGCGGGGTCGGGGCCGTACAAGCTGACCGGCTACACCGCCAACCAGGAGGCCAAGTTCGCCCGGCACGACGGGTACTGGGGTGGTTTCACCGGCCAGGCCAAGAACGTGGTGATCCGCTACCTGCCCCAGGCCGCGACCCAGAGGACCGCGCTGAGCAGCGGCGACGTGGACATCGCGATGGACGTCGACCCCAACGACTGGGCCGGTCTCGAAAGCGGCGGCTACGTGGTGGACAAGGCCGACACCAACGTGCAGCTGTACGTCTTCTTCAAGATGAAGGACTCGCCGGTGGCCGACAAGGCGCTGCGCGAGGCCATCACCTACGCCTACGACTACGACCAGCACATCTCGGCCATCCTCAAGGGCGCGGGCAAGAAGGCGGTCGGGGTGCTGCCCGGCACCATGGCCTGCTTCGACGCGACCGTCCCGCAGCCCGGCTACGACCTGGAGAAGGCCAAGAGCCTCCTGGCCTCGGCAGGTCTGAAGGACGTCACGCTGACGATGACCTACCTGAAGGCCACCGCGGAGATGGAGCAGGCGGCGACGCTGCTGCAGTCCAACCTCGCCAAGATCGGCGTGACGGTGAAGCTGGAGGCGATCACCTACCCGCAGTACGTCGAGGTGCTCAAGAGCAACGCCACCACCCCCGACCTGGGCATGATCTACGGCTTCCCGCCGTACCCGGACCCGGACTCCGTGCTGTACCTGCAGTTCGACTCGAAGTTCATCAACAACGGGCAGAACAGCGGCGGCTATGACAACCCGCAGGTCGACAAGCTGGTCGAGGACGCCCAGAAGCTGACGGACCAGGACGCCCGCTGCGCCGCCTACAAGAAGGCCCAGCAGCTCATCGCGGCCGACCACGCCTCGATCAACCTATCCAACCCGCAGTACGTGACGGTCTACCGCAAGGGGCTCACCGGCTACGCCTACGACCCCGCCCACCACCAGACCGTGAACGTCTACCAGGTGCAGGTCGGCTGACCCGCCGTACCGGCCAGGCGTTCCGCGTGACCTCCGCGTCACACCGTTCCCACTGTCAGAGAACACCATCGAGGGGAGGCGCAATATGGCTCGTTTCCTGCTACGGCGGCTCGTGACCAGCGTCGTCGTGCTGGCGGGCCTGGCCGTCGTCACCTTCCTGATGACCCAGGTGCTGCCCGGCGACCCGGCCAGATCGGCCGCCGGGCGCAACGCCACCGCGGAACAGGTGGCGCGGATCCGTGTCCAGCTCGGCCTTGACCAGCCGATGTGGAACCAGTTCACCGGCTATCTGAACCGGCTGCTCCACGGAGACCTGGGCACGTCGGTCTTCACCCAACGGCCGGTGCTCGACGACATCGGCGCCATGCTGCCCTCCTCGGTGGAGCTCGTGCTCGCCGCGATGACGATCAACATCGTGGTCGCGGTGCCGCTGGGGGTCTACTCCGCCTACCGGCGGGGGCGGACGACCGACGTCGCGGCCCGGCTGGTCACCCTGTTCGGAGCGGCGGTCCCGGTCTTCTGGCTGGGACTCATGCTCCAGCTCGTCTTCGCCGCCCAGCTCAAGGTGCTGCCGCTGACCGGTCAGCTCGCCTTCGGCCAGGAGGTGCCGAAGATCACCGGGATGACGTCGGTCGACGCGCTGCTGGGCGGCGACCTGCCCGCCTTCGGCGACGCCCTGCTCCACCTGGCGCTGCCCGCGGTCACGCTGGCCGCCTCGTTCGTCGCCGTCGTGGCCCGTACGGTGCGCTCCTCCATGATCACCGCGCTGGACTCCGACTACATCGCACTGGCCAGGGCGACCGGCGCCTCGGAACTGCGCGTGGTGGTACGGCACGGCCTGCGCAACGCCCTGGTGCCCGCCAGCACCATCCTCGGCATGCAGCTCGGCTGGATGCTCGGCTCGACCGTGCTGGTCGAGTCCATCTTCGGCAGGACGGGAATCGGCGCCTACGCGGTCACCGCCGTCCTGCAGAACGACCTCTACGCCGTGATCGGCACGGTTCTCGTGATCGGAGTGGTCTTCGTGGTGGCGAACATCGCCGTCGACCTCGTCCAGCTCTGGCTGAACCCGCGGCTGCGGCAGCGGAGCCGCCGCACGGCCTCCCCGGAGACCCCCGCGGGCCCGGTCGTCCCCACAGTCCCGGAGGTGATCGCATGACTCCCGCGGCGACGGCCGAACGGGCCGGAAGCCCGGCGGGCACGCGGAACAGGGGAGGCCGCCGCCGTACCCGGCGGCGCACCCCGCTCGTCGAGCGCGCCGCGCTGGCGGTGGCCGTGCTGATGGTCGTCATCGCCGTCGCCGGGCCGCTGCTCGCGCCGCACGACCCCTACGCGGTCGACCTGTCCAAGGCGCTGCTGCCCCCCTCGGCCGACCACTGGTTCGGCACCGACGCCAACGGCCGCGACGTGCTCAGCCGGGTCCTGTCGGGGGCGCAGGTCACCCTGCCCGCCACGGTGATCGTGATCGTCGTGGCGACGCTGGTCGGGACGCTGATCGGCACGGTCGCCGCGCTCGGCGGGAAGGTCGTCGACGAGGCGCTGATGCGCGTCACCGACATCGGGCTCTCCCTGCCGTCGATCATCCTGGCGCTGGGCCTCGCCGCGGCGCTCGGCGCGGGGCTGCGGTCCGCGGTGATCGCACTGGCCGCCACCTGGTGGCCAGGGTACGCCCGGCTGGTGCGCACCCTGGTCCGGGACGTCAAGGACGCCGAGTACGTCGACGCGGCCCGCACGCTCGGCGTCTCCAGGACCCGCCTCGTCTTCCGGCACATCCTGCCCAACGCGCTGAACACCCTGTACGTGCAGACCACGCTGGACGTCGCCGCGGTGATGCTGGTCATCTCCGGCCTGTCCTTCGTCGGGGTCGGCGCGCAGGTGCCGTCGGCCGAATGGGGGGCGATGATCGCCGGGGCGGCCAACAACCTCACCAACGGCTGGTGGGCGGTGGCCTTCCCCGGCCTGGCCATCATGCTGACGGCGATCTCCTTCAACCTGGTCGGCGACTGGCTGCGCGTGCGCAACGACCCGACGATCCGACAGGGGGCCGGACGATGACGGGCACTCCGCTGCTCGCCGTACGCGACCTGCGGGCGAGTTTCCCCGGACCCGACGGGCCCGTCGAGGTCGTGCACGGCGTCGGACTGGAGCTGGCGCGCGGCGAGAAGGTCGCGCTGGTCGGCGAGTCGGGGTCGGGCAAGTCGGTGACCGCCAGGGCCGTGCTGAGGCTGGACGCCGACGCCCGGCTGAGCGGGCGGATCGAGCTGGACGGCACCGACCTGCTGGCGCTGCCGCCGCGCGGGATGCGCGAGATCCGCGGCGCCCGGGTCGGCCTGGTCTTCCAGGATCCCCTCTCCTCGCTCAACCCGGTGATGACGATCGGCTGGCAGATCACCCAGCCGCTGGTCATCCGGGGGGTGCCCAAGCGGATCGCCAGGCGCCGCGGCGTCGAGCTGCTCGCCCGGCTGGGCGTGCGCGACGCCGAGCGCAGGTTCGACGACTACCCCCACCAGTTCTCCGGCGGCATGCGGCAGCGGGTGGTGATCGCCATCGCGGTCATCGCCGAGCCCGCGCTGCTCATCGCCGACGAGCCGACCACCGCGCTCGACGTGCGGGTCCAGGCGCGGGTGCTGCGGCTGCTGCACGAGCTGGCCGAGGAGCGGGACATGGCCGTCCTGCTCATCACGCACGACCTGGGCATCGTGGCCGGGTTCGCCGACCGGGCGGTGGTGATGCGGCACGGCAGGGCCGTCGAGTCCGGGCCGGTGGAGGAGATCTACCGGCGGCCCCGCCACCCCTACACCAGGGCGCTGCTGGCGGCCGTGCCGCGGATCGGCGGCGACCTGTCCCGCCCGCTGGCCACCGTCGGGCCCGAGGTCACCGGAGACGAGGAGGGAACGGTGAGCGACACGTGAGCGAGCCGCTGCTGCGTGTGGAGAACCTGGTCAAGACCTTCGAGGGCCGCCGTGTGCTGAGCGACGTCTCCTTCGATCTGGCGCGCGGCGAGGTGCTCGGACTCGTCGGCGAGTCCGGATCGGGCAAGTCGACCACCGCGCGGTGCGTGGCACGGCTGACCCGGCCCGACTCGGGACGGGTACGGCTCGGCGGCCGGGACGTGCTGACGGCCGGCCGCGGGGAGCTGCGCTCACTCCGGCGCGAGATGCAGATGGTCTTCCAGGACCCCTACTCGTCGCTGAACCCGCGGATGACCGTGGCCGCGCTGCTGGAGGAGCCGCTGGCCGTACACGGCCTGGAGACCGATCGGCGGCGGCGCAGGGACCGCGCGGCCGCCCTGCTGGAGACGGTGGGCATGTCGGCCGAGCACCTGGACCGCCACCCCCGGTCCTTCTCCGGCGGGCAGCGCCAGCGGATCGCGATCGCGCGTGCCCTGGCGGTCGAGCCCCGGCTGCTCATCTGCGACGAGCCGATCTCCTCACTGGACGTCTCGGTGCAGGCGCAGGTGCTCAACCTGCTGCGCGACCTGCGGCAGCGGCTGGAGCTGTCGATCCTGTTCATCGCGCACGACCTGGCCGTCGTCTACTACCTCTGCGACCGGATCGCCGTCATGGAGCAGGGCCGGATCGTCGAGATCGGCACCCGGGAGCAGGTGTACGGCGAGCCCGCCCACTCCTACACCCGATCGCTGCTGGAGGCCGTCCCCGTGCCCGACCCGGCCGCCGAGCGGGCCCGCCGTACGGCCGGACCGGATGACTCGACGGCCGGATGACCCAAGGGTCCGGACGGATCAGGAGTCCGGACGAATCAGGATGACCGAAGGAGAAGCTGTGGAGAGTCTGCGGATGTTCGTCAACGGGCAGGCGATGTCGGGCGGCAGCCTGAACGAGGCCCTCGCCGGGGCGCGGTTCCTCGGCCCAGCGGAGACGGCGCCCCGATACCGGTTCTACGCGGTGCGGGAGGAGTTCCCCGGCCTGTATCCGGTGCCGGAGGGCGGGCACGCCGTGCCCGGTGAGCTGTACGAGGTGACCTACGAGATCCTGCGCGAGCACCTGCTGCCCAACGAGCCGCCGGAGCTGGAGCTGAGCGTGATCGAGCTGGCCGACGGCAGCGGATCGCTGTGCATGCGGATGCGGGAGGAGTCGCTGATCGCGCCCGGCGTCGTCGACATCAGCACGGCCGGCGGCTGGCGCGCCTACCTCGCCGGGGCGGCGGGGGAGACCCGATGAGGGACGCCGAGCTCGTGGTCCGGGGCGGGACGGTGGTGGAGGCCGGCTGGTCGGCTCCCGCCGACGTGTTCGTGGCCGGCGGCGTCGTCACCGCCCTGGCCGAGCCCGGCACGCCCGCGCCGCGCGCCGCGACCGAGGTCGACGCGAGCGGGCTGCTGGTCATGCCGGGCGGGGTGGACCCGCACTGCCACGTCGGGTTCACCTCGGGCGACTTCACCTCGCTCGACGACTACCCGCGCTGCACGACGGCCGCGGTCTTCGGCGGCACGACCACGATCGTGGACTTCGCCATCCCGCGGCCGGGCCAGTCGCCCGCCGAGGCGGCCTACGCCCAGCGGGCCAGGGCCGCCGGGGGCCTGTGCGACAGCGCCCTGCACGCCTGCGTCGTGGAGTGGGACGAGACCGTGCCGGACCAGCTCGCCGCGCTGGTCGCGGACGGCCTCCCCACGGTGAAGATGTTCACCACCTACCGCGGCGAGACCATGGCGGACGAGGACACCGTCCTGCGCACCATGAGGACGCTGCGCGACCTGGGCGGCATGGTGGTGATCCACTGCGAGGCCGACCACATCGTCGGGGACGCCCAGTCGCGGTGCGCGGCGGCCGGCGGGATCGGCGCGGAGCACATGGCCGCGACCCGCCCCGAGCTGGCCGAGACCGCCTCGGTGGCGGAGGTGCTGGCCATCGCCGAGTCGTTGCGGGCGCCGGTCTACTTCGTGCACCAGTCCACCCCGGAGGCGGTGGAGCTGGTGGCGGCGGCCAGGCGGCGGGGCGTGTCCGCGTTCACCGAGTCGGTCGCCCATCACCTGGTGCTGGACGACCGCCTGTACGGCGGGGCCACCCCCGAGCGGTTCGTCTGCTGCCCGCCGCTGCGCTCCCGCGCGACGGTCGACGCGCTGGGCCGTCACCTGTTCACCGGTGAGATCACCACCGTCGGCAGCGACCACTGCTGCTACGACGTGGCACAGAAGGAGCTGCGCAGGGACGACGTGCGGGTCATGCCGAACGGGCTGCCCGGCGTGGAGACCCGGCTGCCGGTGATCTTCTCCGAGTACGTCATGGGGGCCGGGCTGCCCGTCACCCGCTTCGTCGAGCTGACCGCGGCCAACCCGGCCCGGACCAACGGCCTGTATCCGCGCAAGGGCACGCTGATGCCGGGAGCCGACGCCGACATCGCCGTCTGGGATCCCGCGGTCCAGTGGCGGGTGACCGCGGGCGCGCTGCACATGGCGACGGACTACACGCCGTACGAAGGCATGACCCTGACCGGCAGGCCCAGGACCGTGCTGGTCGGCGGGCGGGTCGTGGTCCACGACGGCGTCCTGGCCGACCCCGCGCCGCGCGGCAGGCACCTGCCCGCCGGGCGGATCTCGCTCACCCCGGCACTGGGCCGCCGGGGCGGGTGAGGCGCCGGCTCAGCCCCTGGGCGGAGCGGTGGAGGAGCGCACGACGAGGTCGGCGCCGACGGTGTACCGCCTCGGCCTGGCCTCCCGCCCGTCCGGCGGCTGCAGCAGCAGCTCGACCGCGAGCCTGCCCAGCTCGTGCGCGCCCGTGTCGACCACGGTGATCGGCGGGCTCCACCACTCCAGCAGGGGCATGTCCTCGAACGCGACGACGGACAGGTCGGCGGGTATCTCCAGGCCCGACCTGGCCAGCACGGGAAGCGCCCCGTAGGTGGCCTCGTGGTTGCTGAGCATCAGCGCGGTCGGCGCCGTCTCGCTCCGCAGCAGCTCGGTCATGGCCTGCGCGCCGAAGGCGACCTCGAAGGGGCCTCGCCGTACGAGCGCGGGATCGGGGGCCAGTCCCGCCTCGGCGAGCGTCTGGGCGAAACCGGCGAACCGATCCCGTCCCGAGTTGGTGTCCGCCGGGCCGCCCATGAACGCGATCCGCCGGTGCCCCTGGTCGAGGAGGTGCCGGGTGGCCGCCACGGCTCCGTCCCGGTCCCCCGCCAGCACCGCCGGTCCCAGCGAGCCATCGATCTCCCGGATCAGGTCGATCACGGTGACCCCGGAGGCGCGCAGCGCGTTGATCTCCTCCGCGTTCCGGCCGGTACCCACGATCAGCACGCTGTCGACCTGGTGGTCGCGCAGCAGCCTCAGGTAGTCGGCCTCGATGGCCGGGTCGGCGTTGGTGATGCAGAGCAACGCCTGGTAGCCGGAGGCCACGAGGCGTTGCTGCACGGCTTCGACGACCGTGTGGAAGGTGTTGTTGACCAGGTTGTTGAGCACCAGCCCGACCAGCCCGGAACGTCTCGTCCGCAGGCTCACCGCCGCCAGGTTGCGCCGGTAGCCCATCGACTCGGCGGCCCGCGAGACCCTGCGGCGGGTCGGTTCCGAGATCTCCGGGGAGCCGGTGAGGGCACGGCTCGCCGTACTCACCGATACACCGGCGGCTGCGGCGACGTCGCGGAGCGTGGCGGCCATCGTCTTCCCCGTTCCTGAGTGCCTTATCCGGCGGTCCGGGTTTCCCCGAGATCATCGTCTCGGATGATACGGCCTCCGCTGCCGACAAATGAGACATCTCGCAGGGCTTCGAGGTCCTCCAGCGGATTGTCCCGCAGGGCGACGACGTCGGCCGCGTAGCCGGGGGCGACCTGGCCGAGGAACGTCTCCGCCCCGACCAGCCGTGCCGCGGTCAGCGACGCCGAGCGCAGGACGTCGAGGTTGCTCAGACCGGCGGTGGCCAGGAGCAGCATCTCGTGCACGTGCGCGCTCACCCCGTCGACGTCGTCGCCCGGCGGGTAGTCGGTCCCCGCCACGATCGGGACACCGGTCCGTACGGCCGTGCGGATGCTGGCCAGATGCCGGTCGGCCGCGTCGAGCGCGTTGCGGATCGAGAACTCCTCGAATCCCTTGGCCCGCATCCAGCTCTCCGAACGGGTCACGCACAGCGTCGGGGTGAGGAACGCCCCGGCCTCCAGCATCCGCCGCGCGGTCTCCTCGTCCAGGTCGTAGGCGTGCTCGAACGACCGCACGCCCTGGGCGAGGGCCTGCCTGATCGCCTGCCAGGCGCCGGCGTGCGCGGCCACGTACGAGTCGTGCTCGTGCGCCGCCTCGACCGTGGCGCGGATCTCCTCGTCGGTCATCTCGGGCTCGCCGAAGTCCTCGCCCTCGTGCGCGAGCCCGCCGGTGATGAAGATCTTCAGATGGTCGGCGCCGGCCCGCAGCTCCTCGCGGGCGGCGGCCCCGAACTCCGCGGCACCGGTCGCGTAGGCGCAGTCGGCGCCCTTGCCGTGCCCGTTCGGGCGGGAGATCGCCCGGCCCGCGCCGAAGATCCGCGGCGCGTCGATCCAGCCGTGCGCCGCCGCCTCGCGCAGCATCAGGTCGGCGCGGTTCTGCTCGTGCACGCAGCGCATCGTCGTGACGCCGGAACGGAGCGCGTCCTGCGCCCGTACGGCCGAGCGATAGGCGGTGATCGCGGGGTTCTCGGCCTCGTCGGTCGCCGAGAACGGGTAGACGACCGACAGGTGGGTGTGGCAGGAGATGAAGCCGGGCATCAGGTACCGGCCCCCGAGGTCGTGGACGGCGGCCCCGGGCGGCGGTCCGGCGGAGGCGATCTCGGTGATGATCCCCCGTTCCATCTCGACGCTGCGGCCCCGCAGGACCGTGCCGGATTCCACGTCGACGACGTTGCAGTTGGTCAGCCACATGGCGGGATTCCTTTCCCGTGTGAGGGCGGTGGGGTGGTGGGGGTCAGCGGGTGGCGGAGAGCGGGGCCCGCACGACGGGACAGGCGGCGGTGTGCCCGGGGGCGACCTCCACCAGTTCGGGGACGCGCCGCGCGCACTCGGGCTCGGCCAGCGGGCAGCGCAGGCGGAAACGGCAGCCCGAGGGGGGCGAGGACGGGTCGGGCACGTCTCCGGGGAGCGTGGCCGGGAGCCTGCCCGCCCCGTCGGGGCGTGGCACGGCGTCGATGAGGGCGCGGGTGTAGGGGTGCCGGGGGCGGGCCCAGACCTCGGCGGTCGGCCCGCTCTCCACGACGGTGCCGAGATACATGACGGTGACGGTGTCGGCGATCTGGCGCACGATGGCCAGGTCGTGGGAGACGAACAGCAGCCCCATGTCGAGCTCGCGGGCCAGCTCGACGAGCAGCAGGGCGACGGACGCCTGCGCCGAGGCGTCCAGCGCCGAGATGGGCTCGTCGGCGACGACGCAGCGGGGCTCGGCGGCCAGCGCCCTGGCGATGGCGACGCGCTGGCGCTGGCCGCCGCTGAACTCGTGCGGGTAGCGGCCGGCGGCGTCGGCCGGCAGCGACACGCGGCCGAGCAGCTCCGTGACGCGGTTCCGGTCGCCGCCGAGCCCGGCCAGCCGCAGGCCGTCGTCGATCTGGTCGCCCACGGTGCGGCGCGGGTTGAGCGAGGAGAACGGGTCCTGGAAGATCATCTGAAGGCGGCGCTGCGCGGCGGGGCGGGCCCGGCGGGTGAGCGGGACGACCGGCTCGCCGTCGAACGTCACGGTGCCCGCGCTGGGGGCGAGCAGGCCGACCACCGCCTTGCCCAGCGTGGACTTGCCGCAGCCCGACTCGCCGACGAGGCCGGCGATCCGCCCGCGTTCCACGGTGAGCCCGGCGCCCGCGACCGCGGTCACCGGCGGCCGTCCCGGGCTCCGGTAGGTGACGACCAGGTCCCTCACCTCGAGCAGACTCATACGGGAACCTCCTTGGCGAGCGGGTCGACCGGGCACGCGGCCGAGTGCCCGGGGTCGAGGTGGAGCGGCTCCGGCGTCGTCCGCGCGCAGGAGGCGAGCGCCCAGTGGCAGCGGGGGGCGAACGCGCAGCCGTCTCCCACGCTCCCGGCGGCCGGCGGCAGTCCGGGGATCGGCCGCAGCCCGGTGCCCTCCTCGCCGGGGTGTGGCAGGGCGTCCAGCAGGCCCCGCGTGTAGGGGTGGCGCGGCCTGGTGAGGACCGTGCCGCGCGGGCCGCTCTCCACGACCCGGCCCGCGTACATGACCGAGACGCGGTCGGCCAGCGACGACATGACCCCGAGGTCATGGGTGATCAGCAGCACCGACATGTCGCGCTCGCGCCGCAGCCGGTCGAGCAGTTCCAGGATCCCAGCCTGCACGGTCACGTCCAGCGCGGTGGTCGGCTCGTCGGCGATGAGCACCTTGGGGTCGCAGGCCAGTGCGATCGCGATCGCGATGCGCTGCCGCATGCCGCCGGAGAACTGGTGGGGGTAGGAGCGCAGGGCGTCTTTCCCGCCGGGGATCCGCACCGTCTCCAGCAGCTCCAGCGCCCGCCCCCGGGCCGCGGCCCGGTCCAGCCCGCGGTGGTGCCGCAGGTGGTCGGTGAGCTGCCGCTCCACCGTGAGCATCGGGTGCAGCGAGGTCATCGGATCCTGGAACACCATGGCGATGTCGCGGCCGCGCACGTCACGGAGCGCGCGGGTGGGCAGGGTCAGCAGGTCGCGTCCCTCGAAGAGGATCTCGCCGCCGGTCCGCGCGCCGCCGGGCAGCAGGCCGAGGGCCGCCAGCGCCGTCATCGTCTTGCCGCTGCCGCTCTCCCCGGCCAGCCCGACGATCTCCCCGGCGCCCAGGGTGAGGTTCATGCCGCCGACCGCCGTCACCCGGCCGCCGCGGCGCGGCAGCGTGACGGTCAGGTCGCGGACGTCGAGAACGGGTTCGCCGGTCATGCTCGCCCCCTCCGGGCCGAACGGGGGTCCAGGACGTCCCGTACCGTGTCCCCGATGAAGTTGGAGGCGAGCACGACCAGCAGGATGGCCAGGCCGGGGAAGAGACCGAGCCACCACTTGTCGAAGTACTGCGCGCCGGCGGCGACCATCGACCCCCACTCGGCGGCGGGCGGGCGGGCGCCGAGGCCCAGGAAGGACAGGCCGGACAGCGTCAGCACCGCGTTGCCGACGTCGAGCGCGGCCAGCACCACGGTCGGGCCGACGATGCCGGGCCGTACGTCGACCCAGAGCGTGCGCAGGCTGGAGGCGCCCAGCAACCGGCTGGCCTGCACGTAGTTCTCCTCTCGCATGCCGAGGATCAGGCTGCGCACCACCCGGGCGTAGGACGGCCAGCTCACGACCACCACGGCGAGCACCGCGTTGACCAGGTCGGGGCCGAGCGCGGCCACCACCGCCATCGCGAGGATGATCCCCGGGAAGGCGAACACGAGGTCGGCGCTGCGCATGATCAGTCCTTCGACCCAGCCGCCGAGGTAGCCGCCGAGTGCCCCGAGCAGGGTGCCGGCCGCGCAGGCGACGGCGACCAGCAGCAGCGCCACGGGCAGGGAGAGCCGGGCGCCGTGGACGACGCGGCTGAACACGTCGCGGCCGAGCTGGTCGGTGCCGAACCAGTGTTCGGCCGAGGGCGGCAGCAGCTTGGCCGCCTCCTGCGCCGCCGGGTCGTACGGCGCCAGCAGCGGCGCCAGGACCGCCATGGCCAGGAACAGCGTGAGCACGGCCAGGCCGGTGACGCTGAGGGGCCGCAGCCAGGGGGAACGCGCGGCGGCGGCGTCCCGGCGATCGAGGCGCCGGGCGGCGCGGGCGCTGAGTTCGGTCTTCATGAGGCGTTCACCCGAGCCGGATCCTGGGGTCGAGAACGGCGTAGAGCAGGTCGACGACGAAGTTGACGACCACGTAGACCACGGCCACCACCAGGCTCACGCCCATGATGGCCGGAAGGTCGAGGGCCAGCGCGCCCCGGTAGGCGTAGGCGCCGAGTCCCGGCCAGGAGAAGACGGTCTCCACGAGCACCGCGCCGCCCAGCAGGCCGCCGAACGCCAGGCCCGCGACCGTGATCACGCTCACCAGGGCGGGGCGCAGGACATAGGCGAGGGTGACCGACAGTCCGGGCAGGCCCTTGGCGGTCGCGGCCCGGACGTAGTCGTTGCCGAGCACCTCTAGCACCGAGGCCCGGGTGAAGCGGGTGAGCGAGCCGATGGTGAAGACCGCGAGCACGAGCGCGGGCAGCCACAGGTGGGCGACGGTCTCGCCGAACGTGGCCCACTGCCCGCTGATCAGCGAGTCGACCGTGTAGAGGCCGGTGACGTCCGGTGGCGCGGGGGTGCCGGGGTTCAGGCGGCCCGTGCCGGGGGAGAGCCCGAACTTGAAGAAGAACACGTACAACGCCACGAGCGACAGCCAGAAGGTCGGCACCGAGACCCCCGCCAGCGAGACGACCCGGACCAGCTGGTCGGCGGCGCGGTCGCGGCGCATCGCGGCCAGGACGCCGAGGCCGACGCCGAGGGCGAGTGCGACCACGATCGCGCTGAGTGCCAGCTCGAACGTGGCCGACATGAACTCGCCGAGGTCCTGGGTGACCGGCCGGTGGCTCAGCTGCGAGGTGCCGAGGTCGCCCCGGAGCAGGTTGCCCAGGTAGTTCAGGTACTGCTGGGGCAGCGGCTGGTCCAGGCCGTGCATGTGCCGCCAGGCCGCCACCACGGCCGGGTCGGCGGCCGCCCGCTCGCCCAGGTTGGCGGTGACCGGGTCGCCGGGCACGAGCTGGGTGAGGACGAACGACACCACCGTGATGCCGAGGACGAGGAGAAGGCCGGAGACCAGGCGGCGGAGCGTGAACCGGACGAAGCCCGGCAGCGCGTACCACCGCCCGGTGACCGGGGCGAGCGGTGACATCCGGTCAGTCCAGCGCCGTCAGGTCGACGGTCCACAGCGTGTTGTAGTCCAGCGTCCCGAGTTCCTTGGCGCCGGCGAGCACCGCCGACGGCTGGAACAGCGGGATGAAGGGACCCTCGGCGTTCATCGCCTTCTGCAGCGCCTGGAAGGCGGCGTCACGGCTCGCGTCGTCGGCGGTCTCCGCCTTGCGGGCCAGCGCGGTGACCTCCGGGGCGGCCTTGTCCTTCCAGCCCGCGCGCAGGCCGACCAGCTGGCCGGGGGTGAACAGCAGGTAGTCGTTCGGGTGGTTGTAGTCGGGGCCCCACCACTGCAGGCTCAGCTCGTCCTTGCCCGCCCGGTAGGAGTCGAGGGAGGTCGTCACGGGCTTGCCGTCGAGCCGTACGTCGATGCCGACCTCTTTGAGGTTCTGCTGGATGCGCGCGGCGACGTCGCCCATCTGCACGCCCTTGTAGGTCAGATCGGAGGCGTAGTTCAGCCGGACCGACGGGTTGGCGACGCCGGATCGGGCCAGGGCCGCCTTCGCCCTGGCCAGGTCGCGCTTGGCGCCGTCGGCGGCGGGCAGCGCGCCGGAGAACATCGAGGGGACGACGCCGCCCGGCTGGACGGCGCCCTCGCCGACCAGGTCCAGCAGCGCGGTGTAGTCCACGCCGTAGCGCACGGCCTCCTGGAAGTCCTTGTTGGAGGTGGTCGCCGAGACGGCGGGGTCGTCGTTCACCAGGAGGAAGGCGACGTCGGCCGCCGCGGTCTTGGTGACCGTCACGTTGCCGCCCAGCGAGCCCGTCTGGTCCGGGCGCAGGTCCAGGACGAGCTGGCTGCTGCCCTGGGTGACGTTGAGCTGCTGCACGTTGGCCTGGACGTTACGTACGACGATCTTGTCGTAGGCGCTCTTCGGGCCCCAGTAGGCGCCGTTGCGCTCCAGCACGACCTCACTGGCCGCGTCGAACTTCGTGATCTTGTAGGGGCCGCTGCCGTACGACGCCTTGGCGAACTCGGCCTCGGCCTTGTCGGTCTCGGCGTCCTTGGTACCGCCCGCCTTCTCGACGGCCGCGCTGTTCTCGATGCCGAGCGCGGGGTTGGACAGCTTGGCCATCAGCCCCGAGTCCGCGGCCTTCGTGGTCAGCACCACGGTCCGGTCGTCGGCGGCCTTGGCGCTCACCCCGTCGAGAAGGAAGGACGGGTTGCCCTTGAGCCCGGCGATCCGCTCGAAGGTGTAGACGACGTCCTTGGCCGTCATCGGGGTGCCGTCGCTGAACTTGACGCCGTCGCGCAGGGTGAAGGTGAACTTCCGGTAGCCGTCCTCGACCTTGGGAAGCTCGGCCACTCCGGCGACCGCCGTCCTGACGTCGGATCCCTTGTAGGTCACGAGCGTCTCGTAGACGGGGTACAGGACGGTCTGCGCCGTCGGCTCGAACTGGCGGGCGGGGTCGGCGGTCTTGAGCTGGAAGGAGGCGTCGACGACCAGGGTGCGGGGGGCGGCCGTGCCGCCGGAGCCCGTGCCGCCGCAGGCGGCGGTCAGCACCGCCACCGCTCCGAGCCCGAAGACCGCGAGTCCTCTGCGACCAACCATTGCGCCTGCCTCTCATCACGACGGATCGGTTCATGGCACCGAGACGATTCCGCGAGAGCGCAAACGATTCCGTTAAACGTTCCGGCATGTCAAGGCTTGACGGAGTAAAAGACGACGTGGGAGCTTGTCTGAGGCTACGGAAACGATTCTGAAACCATGACTTCTGCGGCCCGGTTCGCCTGCTCGGCGACCGGGATTCCGTCATGCCCGCGCGGGCTCTCGCGCCGGGCCGCCGGCCGTCCCGCTCCGGCGCTCGCGGCGGGTTCCGGTACGGGCCCGAAAACCGATTCGCGCGCTCACGCCGGGTAATCGGCTGTCAAGGGGGTGTCAGAGAGGGCCGGGAGGGCGTAAAAATCTTATGTAGATCGCTTTTTCCGGACAAAGGCCGCCATAGCGTCCCTTCTGCGCGGCTACCGGGCCTCGCCACTCGAAGCAGGAGGAGTCATGGAGATCTCGCCCAGGAACCGGCCCCCGTTGCTCGTGCCCGTCAGGGCGGAGCGAGGGGTCCTGTCTCTGCGCCTGTTCCGGACGCAGGGGGGCGGGCGGACGGCGATCGCGTTCACCTCGCGGGATCGGCTTGTCAAGGTGCTCGGTGAGGGCCACGCGTGGATGTGGCTCAACGAGCGCGCACTGCGGGAGATGGTCGGCAACCTCGACGCCGTCGGCGTCCTGATCGACCCCGCCGGAGCCGGGGAGCTGCAGAACCCGGGCGTGCGGGCGGCGTGAGGCGTCCGCCGGCATCGGCCACCGGCGTGTCGCCGTCCGGCGGCCGCCCGGTGGCGGCCGGTGGCCCAGCGACTACGGAGCACTTCTGTGCCCGCGGCACAACATGATCGCATCGGCGATGTGACAGTTTCGCTGCATGCTCAGATGGCTCACCTCAGGTGAATCACACGGTTCCACCCTCACCGCGATCCTTGAGGGACTCCCCGCGGGGGTCCAGACCGAGACGAAGGATCTCGCCGACGCGCTCGCGCGCCGGAGGCTCGGCTACGGCCGGGGTGCCCGGATGAGGTTCGAGCGTGACGAGGTGCGGTTCACCGGGGGTGTGCGGCACGGCCGTACCCTGGGCGGCCCGGTCGCCATCGAGATCGCCAACACCGAGTGGCCGAAATGGCGCGAGGTGATGGACCCCGATCCGGCCGACGCCGACGGGGTGAGATACGACGAGCCGGGCCGGATCGAGGACAGGGGACGCGGCGCGGCCCTCACCCGTCCCCGTCCCGGCCACGCCGACCTCGCCGGGATGCAGAAGTACGGCTTCGACGACGTGCGGCCGGTCCTGGAGCGTGCCAGCGCCAGGGAGACCGCCGCCAGGGTCGTCATCGGAGAGGTGGCGCGGGCCTTCCTCGACCAGGTCCTGGACGTGGAGATCATCAGCCATGTCGTCGGGCTCGGCGGCGTGCGGCTGCCCGACGGGCTGGTGCCCGCCAGGGGCGCCACCCCGGCCGTCGACGCCGATCCGGTCCGCTGCGTCGATCCGGCGACCGGTGAGCGGATGGTCGCCGAGATCGAGGCCGCGCACAAGGACGCCGACACGCTCGGCGGTGTCGTCGAGGTCGTCGTGTACGGCCTGCCGCCGGGCCTGGGCAGCTACGTCCACTGGGACCGCAGGCTGGACGCCCGGCTGGCGAGCGCGCTGATGGGCATTCAGGCGATCAAGGGAGTCGAGGTCGGGGACGGCTTCACCACCGCCACGCGACGCGGCTCCGTGGCCCACGACGAGATCGAGGCGGTGCCCGCGGACTCGCTGACCGTCAGACGGATCACCGGCAGGGCCGGCGGCATCGAGGGCGGGATGACCTCCGGGGAACTCGTCCGGGTCAGGGCCGCGATGAAGCCCATCTCCACCGTGCCCAGGGCACTGTCCACGGTCGACGTGGCGACCGGCGATCCGGCCAGGGCCATCAACCAGCGCAGTGACGTCTGCTCGGTCCCGGCGACCGGGGTGGTCGCCGAGGCCATGGTCGCGCTGGTGCTGGCGGACGCGGTGCTGGAGAAGTTCGGCGGCGACTCGGTGGCCGAGACCCGCAGGAACGCCCGGGCCTATCTGGACGGCCTGAGCGTCCAGGTGGGCCCCTGACCGTCACCGGTCATCGCCGGTCACCACTTGGTCACCCCATCAGCCTGGCCCGCTGTCCGGCGTCCAGGGCGACGTCGATCGCGGTCCACGCCATCGCCGTACCGCCGTCGAGCAGCGCGCGGTCGGCCGCCGGCCGTACCGCGAACTCGGCGAACTCCGCCTGGTGCTGCCCTGCCGTCCCCGACTCGATCGAGACGAGCGGCTGAATGGACGGTACGGCGAGCGAGACGTTGGCCATGTCGGTAGAGGCGGCCATCCGCTCGTCCTGGGCGGTCACGTCGGGAAAGGACCGGCCGAGCGCCAGCGCGTTCCTCCGGTAGTGCTCCAGCAGAGGTGTGTCGTGGCGGAACTCGGAGTAGGCGGGCGAGGCGGAGGTCATCGACAGGGCCGCCCCGGTGGCCACCGAGCCCGCCTCGAAGCAGGCGCGCACCCGATGCTCCAGGACCGCCAGCTCGGCCAGGGTGCGGGCCCGCACGTAGTAGTCGGCGGCGGTGTGCGCGGGCACGACGTTGGGCGCCTGCCCGCCGTCGGTGACGATCCCGTGGACGCGCTGGTCGCCGGGAATGTGCTGGCGCAGCAGGCCGATGGCGACCTGGGCCACGGTGAAGGCGTCCGCGGCGTTGATCCCGTCCTCGGGACAGGCCGAGGCGTGCGCGGGCCTGCCCTCGTACTCGACGTGGAGCTGCGCGCGGGCGAGCACGGGCGGGTCGAGCCGTTCGCGCGGCGCGGGGTGGACCATCATGGCCAGGTGCAGGCCGTCGAACGCGCCGCGTTCGAGCATGAGGACCTTGCCGCCCCCGTTCTCCTCGGCGGGCGTGCCCAGCACCCTGACCGTCACCCCCAGGTCGTCGGCGACCCGGGCCAGGGCCGCCCCGGCCGCCACCGCGGCGGCGGCGATCACGTTGTGGCCGCAGGCGTGGCCGACGCCGGGCAGCGCGTCGTACTCGGCGCAGATCCCGACGACCAGCGGCCCGCTTCCGGCCGTCGCGGTGAACGCGGTCGGCAGGCCGCACACCCCCGCCTGTACGGCGAAGCCGTACGAGGTCAGTTCCTCGCCGAGCCACGCGCAGGCGCGCTCCTCCTCGAAGCCCAGCTCGGGATGGGCGTGCAGCCGGTGGCTCAGCGCGACGAGGCGCCCGGCCTCCCGGTCGATCACGGCCCGTGCCGCGCTCTTCGCTTGATCGCTCATGGGCGGATTCTCGCACCGAGATAAGGGTGTCCTAAAAGGCAATTAATGCTGTGAACTATCGCTAGGTTTTGTACCAAAAGGCCAAATTTGCAACGGAGGCCTCATGGATCATCTGGGTATCCGGGGAGATCTGGACAGCGCGGTGAGCCGACCGAAACCCGCACTTCGAGGGGCGGGGGTCACCGTGGAGGAGTTCGCGAGCGGGCTGAACGAGCTGGCGCTCGGCGGCGACGGATGGCGCTCGGTACTGGCCAGGCTCTCCTCGGTGACCGGCAGGAAGGCCCGCCTCGTCGGCGTCCACGGCGGCGTGTTCGCGGCCACCGACGGCGGCGACATGACGATGAGCCCCTCCGAGGTCGCCCGGATCTTCGCCGAACCCGAGCCGACGACGGTCGAGCTGCCGGACGGCCTGTCGGCCAGGGCCCTGGCCGTGTGGGCCGGGCAGCGCAGGGTCGGCCTGCTCCTGCTGGCCGAGCCCGTCGACGAGCGGAGCCTGGCCTACCTCAAGGCGTCGGTGACCGCGGTGGCCATCGAGGCCGTGCGGCGCGACGCCGCCGCCACCGCGAAGGCGGAGAACGCCAGCCGTCTCATCGACGAGCTGAGATACGGCGCGTTGCGCGGCAGCGACGAGCTGACCAGAACCGCCGCCCGCTTCGGCCTCCGGCTGGACGAGCCGCACGCCGCGGCGGCCTTCGCCTACGACGGCCCCAACCGCCGGACCTGGTCCACGGCGCTGTCCTGGCTGGAGATGCCGGTGCGCCAGGAGGACGCCGAGGGCTGGACCGTGCTGGCGGGGGACGTCCCCCGCGAGATCGGCCGGATCCGCGTCCGGCTGCAGGGCATGGTCGGCGAGGGGACGGTGCTGGCCGCCGCGGGCCCCGTGGTGACGAACCCCCGGGACACCGCCCGCTCCTTCAGGGACGCCGAGACCGTGCTCGGCCTGCTGCGCCGCAGGAGCGGGGAGAGCGAGCTGCTCTACTCCGAGCTGGGGCCGGCCCAGCTGCTGCTGGCCGTACCGCCGGAGCGCCTGCACGCCTTCGTCGACCAGCAGCTGGGGCCGATCCTCGACCGTCCCGAGCTGATCCTCACCCTCGACGCCTGGCTGGCCACCCGGGGCAGCAGGGCGGCGGTCGCCGACCTGCTCCACCTGCACCGCAACTCCGTCGGCTACCGCGTCGGCCAGCTCAGGCAGCTGCTCGGCGCCGACCCGCTGGACCCGGAGACCGCCCACCGCATGCGCACCGCCCTCACCGCGAGGGAACTGTTGCACGTTTTCTGCCATCGCACCTCTTGAATCCTGCGGTCTGCTCAACTTATGCTCCGATTGTCAGACCAACAGACCATCTTCTTGGGGGCGATCAGATGGGTATCACCCGGATGAATCACGCGGTCCTCTACGTGCGGGACGCGCGCGGGACCGCGGACTTCTACCGGCGGGTGCTGGATTTCAAGGTGATCATCGAGGGGCCGGCGGGGCAGTACGTGTTCCTGCGGGCCCCCGACTCCGGCAACCACCACGACCTGGCGCTGTTCACCATCGGGTCGTCCGCGGGTGACTCCCAGGCCGGTCGGCGGACCGTGGGCATGTACCACATCGCCTGGGAGGTCCCCACCCTGGAGGAGCTGGAGGCGGTCGGGGAGCGGCTGGCGCGCGAGGGCGCGCTGCACGGCGCCAGCGACCACGGGGCCAACAAGAGCCTGTACGCCAAGGACCCCGACGGCCTGGAGTTCGAGGTCATGTGGCTGGTCCCCGCCGAGTTCTGGGGCGAGGAGGAGCACGAGGCGATCATCCGGCCGCTGGACATCCCCGCCGAGCGCCGCCGCTTCGCCGCGCTGATGGAAGGCGCCGGCTCGTGAACCGCCCCAGATTCGAGCCGGTGGCCCGGCGCATGCTCTCCGAGGAGATCCGCGACAGCCTCCTGGAGAGCATCGAGAGCGGCGTGCTGCCCCCGGGCGGCCGGCTGCCCTCCGAGCGGGCGCTGTGCGAGGAGTTCGGCGTGGCCCGCACCTCGGTGCGGGAGGCGGTGCAGAGCCTGCTGGCCCTGGGCCGCGTCCACAAGATCGGCAACCGTTTCCACGTGGTCGAGCAGCTTCCCGGGGTCAGCGTCGACCCCCGTAAGAGCCGGGTGCGCGAGCTGTTCGAGTGCCGCAGGGTCATCGAGGTGTCGATCGCCCGCTTCGCGGCCTCCCGCGCCACCCCGGCCGAGCGCGCCGAACTGGTCAGGATCGCCGAGTCCTTCACCGAGGACATGGAGCTGGAGGACTTCCGCGCCTCCGACCGGCGCTTCCACTGGGCGGTCGCCCGCGCGTGCGGCAACCCGACCCTGCAGGAGCTGTACGGCAAGGTCCTCGACGGCGTCTTCGCCTCCGAGGAGTTCCACACGCTGCTCGACTCGACCACCAACGCCGCCGCGGTGCGCGAGGTGATCGCCGAGGCCTGCGACGCCCACCGGCGCATCGCCGAGGCCGTCAGGGCGGGAGACGAGGACTGCGCGGAGCGGGCCGCCGAGTTCCACCTCAGCCAGGTCGAACACGCCATGGTCGCCCGGATGGTGTGACCCCTCGACGACGCGACCCCTCAACGACGGAGACAGCATGACCGACCATGTGTGGCGTTTCGACGACGCCGCCTTCAAGGAGATCAAGCCCGGTTTCAAGCGTCGCATCTACACCGGTGACGACCTGATGC
>NZ_JBFBCF010000037.1:0-101287 GCF_040683035.1 Streptosporangium sp. NPDC051022
GGGGCCTCCGTACGGCCCGCCGTACGGAGGCCACCGGGCCAGGACGTCCGCCGGGCCAGGACGTCCGCCGGGCCAGGACGTCCGCCGGGCCAGGACGTCCGCCGGGCCGGGATGTCCACCGGGCCGGGATGTCCACCGGGCCGGAAGATGAGGCGGATCTGGTGGGAGGTCTACCAGGCCAGGAGGGAGACGGCCTCCATCCGCCTGGACTGTCCCGTCGTGCCACGGGTGACCGCCCCGGGCGCCGCCGCGCAGACGGCTCCCTGCCAGCCCACGTCGGCCAGATGCGCGTCGAAGCACAGGCTGGCGGTCGAGCTGTAGATCCGCAGTGCCTCCATCTGCCTGGCCTGTCCGGTCGTGCCCACCTCGATGATCTGACCCGCCGTTCCGCAGACGGCCCCCTGCCAGCCGATGCCGGCCAGGTGCGCCTCGGCGCACATGAAGCCCGCGTCACTGAAGAGGATCCGCAGTGCCTCCATGGCACGGCTCTGCCCGGTCGTCCCCGCGACGACCCACGTCCCGGCTCCGCAGCGCCATCCCTGCCAGCCCAGGTCGGCCAGGTGGGCGTTGAGGCAGAGGGTCGGTATCGCGCTTCGGGCATGGGCGCCGGCCTCCGACTGCGGCTCCGGCTCCGGCGCACCGGCGTGGACGGGAGCGGCGAGCAGCGCCCCCGCGACCGGCGCGATGGCGACGACGGCGAGCCATCGCGCCGCACGCGAAAGTAGCTTCATATAGATTTTCCCCTTTATGAGATTCATCCCTGAGGAACGGCCGGGGATTCTCGTTTCCGGTGGCATTGACACGGACGGCCCCGGTTGACCTGGGATTCCGTTACGGGGTGAGACCCGTCAAAGGTCAGGATCGTCATCGGACGACCCGTTCGGCGCCACCGACGCTCCGACATTGACGTCTGATGACCGTCGCGAAACGCACGGGAAAAGACAGGAAAGAGAATGCCGGAAAGGCGATTTCCGGAAAAAGGGGAAAGGAAAGGGCGGGAAGGGAGGGGACCCGATTCCGTCCCCTCCGCCTGCGGTTCAGCCTCCCGAGGTCTCCAGCTCCGCGTCGGCGCTCGGGACGACGACCTCGTACGGGTCGTCCAGCCACCCGGCGGGCAGGTGGACACGGTCACGCGGGTGGGTCTTGCCGCGCGGCGCGTCCACCCCTTCGGGCCAGGGCTGGGCGAGGTCCAGCTCGGCCAGGCCCTGCCTGAGGTCCGCGAGGGTCTCGGAGGTGGCCAGGCGGCGGCGGAGGTCCGCGCCGACGGTGAAGCCCTTGAGGTACCAGCCGACGTGCTTGCGGAAGTCGGCCACGGCGTGCTGCTCGCTGCCGAAGCACTCGGCCAGCAGCGTGGCGTGCCGCTCCATCGTCTCGGCGACCCGGCCCAGCGCCGGACGGGCCAGTTCGCCGCCGGCCCCGGCCTCGCACGCCGCCGCCAGGTCCGCGAACAGCCAGGGACGCCCCAGGCAGCCCCGGCCGACGACGACGCCGTCGCACCCGGTCTCGGCCATCATCCGCAGCGCGTCGGCCGCGCTCCAGATGTCGCCGTTGCCGAGGACCGGGATCTCGGTGACCGCCTCCTTCAGGCGCGCGATGGCCTGCCAGTCGGCGGTCCCGCCGTAGTGCTGCACCGCCGTACGGCCGTGCAGCGCCACCGCCGCGATCCCCTCCTCGACGGCGATCCGCCCCGCGTCCAGGTAGGTGAGATGGTCGTCGTCGATGCCCTTGCGCATCTTCATCGTCACCGGCAGCGACCCCGCGTTGCGCACCGCCTCGCGCAGGATGGCCCGCAGCAGGTTCCGCTTGTACGGCAGGGCTGAGCCGCCGCCCCGCCGGGTCACCTTGGGCACCGGGCAGCCGAAGTTGAGGTCCACGTGGTCGGCCAGGTCCTCTTCGGCGATCATGCGGACGGCCCTGCCGACGGTCACCGGGTCGACGCCGTAGAGCTGGATGCTCCGGGGCTTCTCACTCGGGTCGAACCGGATCATCTTGAGCGTCTTGGCGTTGCGCTCGACCAGCGCCCGCGTCGTGATCATCTCGCAGACGAACAGCCCGCCGCCCTGCTCGCGGCAGAGGGTCCGGAACGGCGCGTTGGTGATACCGGCCATGGGGGCGAGGACCACCGGCGGCCAGACCTCGAGCGATCCCAGTTTCAACGACTCCACCTGGTGTTTTTACCGCACCGAGCTCGGCGGGACGAATCATCCCCGGGTAGGGTGGCTCTGGCGTACGTCATACGTGACAGGCGGAGGTCGTGGATGTTCCTGCGGCTGCGGATCGCACTGCCCGACCAGCCCGGGTCGCTGGGAAACGTTACCCGCGCCCTGGGCACCGCCGGTGCCGACATCACCCAGATCGTCGTGCTGGAACGCGGCGACGGACGGGCGGTCGACGACATCACCGTCTTCTGGCCCGACTCCGCCCCGAGGGGGCCCCTGGTCGAGAGCCTGGAGAGTGTTCCCGGGGTGAGCGTGGAGGGTGTGTGGGGCACGCGCGAGGCCCCGGGAACCTACCCCGAACTGGAGATCCTCAAATACATCACCACGGCGGGAGACCGCGCGCTGGCCACGCTGATCGACTCCATGCCGGTGCTGTTCAGCGCAGACTGGGCGGCGGCCGGGACCGAGGAGGATCCGCGTGTGGTCGTCCACTCCAGCTGGCGCGCCCCCGCCGAGATCCCCTTCCTTCCGGAGACGCCGCCCCGCCCGACGGCCGCCACCCTCGGCCCGGGTCTCCACGTGATCGCCGCGCCCCTGCCCCCGCTGGCTCTGACCCTGCTGCTGGCCCGCACGGACGGCCCGGCCTTCCACCGCATCGAGGTGCACCGCCTCACCCGGATCCTGGAGATCTTCCTCACCCTCCCGGCCGTGGAGCGCGGCGTCGCCCGCAGGCTCCGCCGGTCTGGCTGACCCACGGTTACGCAAGCATCCGGAAAACACGCTAGAGTTCTCTCGTTGCCGCAGGGGAAACACCCAGCGAAAACACGCGGAAGTGGCTCAGTGGTAGAGCATCACCTTGCCAAGGTGAGGGTCGCGGGTTCGAATCCCGTCTTCCGCTCGAAGGGTCTTCGGGCTCTCACTCCGGTGGAGTGGCCGAGAGGCGAGGCAACGGCCTGCAAAGCCGTGTACACGGGTTCAAATCCCGTCTCCACCTCTCGTTTTCATGAGGACGATTAGCTCAGCGGGAGAGCGCTTCCCTGACACGGAAGAGGTCACAGGTTCAATCCCTGTATCGTCCACCACAGTCATCCCAGGCCGAAGGCCTGGGATTTTCTGTTTTCCCAGGCATCAGCTCCCAGGCATCGGCTCCCCGGGATCGGCGGAACGCCCCGGCGACGCCCCCTTCCCGCACCCGCGACATCACCGTTCCCGGCCCGCCCGCCACCCGGGAAAACGGGATGCCGCCCCTGTCCGTGATCGCCATGATGGGCCAGGTGATCCACCTCAAGGTGCGCTTCCTCGGCATCACCGCCCGCGGGAAGACCAGCCCGAACACCTGGCGCTGCCGGCAGGACGCCCATTGGACCGGCCGTCTGCCCCACCGCGCGATCGCCAACGTGTCCATCGAGCCCTGGCTGTGGCGTTATCTCGGCGACGAGCAGGACAAGCTCACGCTGTCCTTCCGGCGTACCCGCTGGGCCGGCGAGTCGGTCACCCACCCGGCCCGCGACGACCGCACACTCACCGCTCTGGCCCAGGCCGTCGCCATCGTCGAGCAGGGGCGCAGCCGTGAGGTCCGCACCGCGCCGGCACGGCTGATCGGCGCCGAACCGACGTTCGGCGAGCCCTGGCTCCGCTCGCCGGCACCCGAACTTCGCCGATGATCGCCGAAAGGAGGCTGTGATGGACGAGCGGCGGATGGTGCGGATCTCGAAATACCTCGCCAAGCACCTGCGGCACCAGCCCGAGCGCATCGGGATCGAACTGGACGAGCACGGCTGGGTCGAGATCGACGTCCTCCTGGCGGCGGCCGCCGCGCACGGGTTCCCCGTCTCCCGGGAGGAACTGGAGCGGGTCGTCGCGGACAACGACAAGCGGAGATACGCGATCGAGGGAAACCGCATCCGGGCCAGCCAGGGCCACTCGGTGGCCGTCGACCTCGATCTCCCGGTGGCCGAGCCGCCCGCGTTCCTGTACCACGGCACGGTGGCGGCGAACATGACGGCGATCCGCGCCGAGGGGCTGCGGCCGATGAACCGCCACCACGTCCACCTGTCGCCCGACCGGGAGACGGCCACCCGCGTCGGGGCCCGCAGGGGCAGGCCGGTCGTGCTCGTGGTGGACGCCGCCGCGATGCGCGCCGCCGGCCACGAGTTCCGCCTCAGCGCCAACGGCGTCTGGCTGACCGACCACGTCCCGCCCTCCTTCCTACGGTTTCCGGGCTGACCGGGGCGCACGGCCGTTCGGCATCGGTCGCGAACCGGGGTGGCGTGCACGGTTTCTGATCCGGCGGATGGTTTCACGACCGTTCCACCAGATTCCGCCTGATTCCGCCTGATTCCGCCCACGAGATGATCACCCCCGCTACATTGGCCGAGGCGGGGTCCGTAGCGCAGAGGTCGTCGCGCCTCTTTCGCAAAGAGGAGGACGCCGGTTCGAATCCGGCTGGATCCCGCCCTCCTTTGAGCGGCCCGTAGCGCAGTCGGCCGTCGCGCCTCCTGGCCAAGGAGGAGGACGCTGGTTCGAGTCCAGCCGGGCCCCACCGGAGAGAAGAGCGCGCCGTGCCGGAGCACGCGGAGGGAGGCGGGAAGGTGGACGTCTCCGCCGTACTGCGGCGCCTGGGCGAGGCCCGTGAGCTTCCGCTGGACGATCCCGACCGCCTCCGTCTCGAACACGCCGCCCTCGCCCTGGTCAGGGACGGGCAGCGGCGACGCAGGCGAGACCGTGAGCGGGAGAAGACACGGGCCGACGCCGCGGTGCTGGCCGCCACCGCGATGGGCTCGCCCGGCCGGATCGCCGACGCGGTGGTCGAGGAGCCCGGCGTCGCGACCGTGGGCACGCTCGGCAGGCGCCGGATCTGCTACGTCTGCAAGGCCGCCTACCGGACGGTGAACGGCCTCTACCACCTGCTCTGCCCGTCGTGCGCGTCCTCTGGGACCGCCCGCCGTACGGCTCGCACGGACCTGACCAGGCGGCGCGCACTCGTCACCGGCGGGCGCACGAAGATCGGCCATCATGTCGCGCTCAAGATGCTCCGCGACGGCGCCCATGTCACGATCACCACCCGTTTCCCCGACGACGCCGCCCGGCGCTTCGCCGGGACCGGCGACTGGGCGGGGCGGCTGCGGATCGTCGGGATCGACCTTCGCGACCCGCGCCAGGTCGTCGCGCTGACCGACCGGCTCCTCGGTGACGGGGATCCGCTGGACATCCTGGTCAACAACGCCGCACAGACCATCCGCCGCCCGGCCTCCGCCTATGCCGCGCTGGCCGGGGAAGAGCGCCGTGAGCTGACCCCCGGCTGGGCGGCGGTCCCCTCCGGTGTGGTCCCCGCCGAGGAGGAAGCCGCCGGGCTGCCGGACGTGTCCGGGCTGCTCCCGGACCTGTCGCCCGCCAACTCGTGGACGGCACGGATCGGCGGGATAGACCCGGTGGAGATGCTGGAGGTGCAGCTCGTCAACGCGGTCGCGCCGTTCCTGTTGATCGACCGGCTGCTGCCGCTCATGCTGGCGGCCCGGGGCGAACGGCGCTACATCGTGAACGTGTCGGCGGTGGAGGGGCAGTTCGCGGTCACCAACAAGACCGGCCGCCACCCGCACACCAACATGGCCAAGGCCGCCCTGAACATGCTGACCCGCACCAGTGCCGCGGACCTCGCCGCACAAGATGTCCACCTGTGCGCCGTGGACACCGGCTGGATCACCGACGAACAGCCCGCCCCCGTCCGCGACCGCCTCGACCGGCGCACTCCCCTGGATGTGATCGACGGCGCGGCCCGCGTCTACGATCCGATCGTGCGCGGTGAGGCGGGCCATCCGGTGCACGGCGTCCTGCTCAAGAACTACGAGGTGGCGCCATGGTGACCGGGCCGCCGGAGGACCTGCTCGCGTGGCTGCGCGGCGGCGAGCCCGTGACCCGCCGCACCGACTTCACCGTGGGCAGCGCGATGCCGGACGGGCGGCTGGACCTGTGCAAACAGGCCCTCGGCCCGTACGGCATGCGGCTGGTCGCCGACGCGCTGCCCGAGGGCGGCCCCGTACGGCACCTGCTGCTGGGCACGGACGGACTCGGCGACGACGGGGCGGAGACGGCAGCGGCCGGGGCGACGGCCTCCGGGGCCTCGACCCTCTATCTGGGCTGCAACACGATCACCGCGGCCGGGGCGTGCCGGATCACCGACCGGCTGATCGCCTCCCCCGGCATCGTGCGGGGGCTGTGGCTCAAGCGCAACCCGCTCGGCCCCGACGGCGGCCGGATCGTCGGCGAGGCGGTCCGCACCGGGCTGACCACAATCGACCTGGTGCAGACGGGTCTGGACGCGCCCGGTGCGGCCGCCCTGGTGGATCACCTCCTGGCGTCGGGAGGTGCGGGGCGGCTGTTCGTCGGCGGTAATCCGCTGGGCCCCGAGGGTGCCCGGGAACTGGCCCGGCTGATCGACGCCGACGGGGTTGAGGAGCTCTACGTCTCGGCGGCCGGTATCGGCGACGAGGGGGCCGCGATCCTGGCGGACGCGCTGCGGTCCGGACGGCCGCGCGGGCTTCGGCGGCTCTCCGTGGCCAGCAACGGCATCGACCGGACCTCGGCGGCGAAGCTCGTCGCGGCGGCGGCCGCGGCGGGGGTCGAGACGCTCGACCTGGGGCGGGTCCGCGCGGCCGGCTACCTCGGCGCGGCCGACAACCGCCTCGGAGACACGGGCGCGGCGCATATCGCGCGGACACTGGGCGAGACGCCACACCGCCTCGCGCACCTCGACCTCACCCACACGGGTATCACCAGCCGGGGCGCGCTCCACCTGCTCGACGGCGCGCGGCGAGCGACGTCCCCGACGAGGCTCATACTGGGAGGCGGCATGGCCTCCCGGGTGAAACGCGAGCTCAACCACCTGGCGGCGGCCGTACCGCTTCTCGCCCCCCACCCGGACGTCGCCGCCATCCGCAGCGTCCACCGCGCCGGGAAGGGCCACGCACCCGACCAGGAAGGCGGGTAGGGCCCCGGCCACCGGCACCGGCGCCTGCTATCCCGCGGACTGCTCCAGGCCAGGGGCGGGGGGCGTCGAGACACGGCCCGCGTTGGCGGTGTTCTCGAACTCCCGGCGGAAGTGGTCCAGCCAGTGGGGGTGTGCTCGGGTCACCACCAGGTGCTCGTGCTCGTACCCGCCGACGCCGAAGGGGTAGCGCTCGATGTACATCTCCGGATCGCGGCCGAGCACCAGCTCGGTCCCTCCGTTCGCGTCGGCGACCATCCGGGCGTCGAACAGGACGCCTCCGGCTCCGATCGGAAAGTCGACCAGCACCAGGCGCACCCGCCCGGCCAGTTCGGGGTCCGAGCGCAACGCGTCGTCGATCGTCATGATGCTGGTCCTGATGACCTGGCGGTTCCTGTCGGCGTTCGGCCTGCCGGACTCGCGCCGCGTGGTGAGGTTCGGTCCGTACACGCCCTCGGGATCGACCAGGATGACGCCGACCGAGCGGCCCGCCTTGACCCTCCGTTCGAGGTGGGAGACGTAGTTGGTCAGCATGCGCGGCAGCGCGACCCCCACCAGCACGACGTCGTCCGTCGCGGCGTGCATGCGCCGTTCCAGCTCGGGCGGCCACGAGGTGCGCAGCCAGGTGCTGCTCCGGTCGCCCTGGCTTTCCAGCTTGTCCAGGATCTCCAGCAGCAGCATGGTGACCGGCACCACCGCCAGCAGGGCGGCCGCGGCGAGCTTGTCCGTCTCCCCGATGCCGAACAGGCCGAGCACGCTGACCACGAAGATGATCGTGATCGCGGCGTACACCTCCAGGTAACGCCGTTGCCGGATATGCCGGACGAACCGCCGCCGCCTCTCATTCACTGCCTTCTCCGTTCGACGGCCCGCACCCGTTCAGGGCGATTCCACGTCTTCAGGCGACGTCTCGCCCGATCTCGCCGACGCCCATCGGGCCATCCCATCACGCGGCCGCCGGCGGGGCCAGAAGTCGATCAGGCGGCTGGTTGCCCACGGCCGGTGGAACCCGCGTCACGCCGTGCCGTACCCCGGTGGAAAAGCGGATGCGTTTTCTCCAGGCGGCTGGCTAGCATTCCCGGACGATCAAGGCGGGCGGCGGACAGGTGAGGGTCATGGCGTGAGACAGCGGATGCGGGTCAGTCGTGTACGGCTCGGCGGCGACGACTATCGGGTGATCCGGCCGGACCGGCCACCGCGGCGGGCGTTCCTGTTCGACGACGGGCGGTGGAGCCTGGACATGTACGTGGACCGGGAGGCGACGGCCGTACTGGCCATGGCCTGGGGGCTGGCCTCGCGGTCCCGCCACTCACTGATCTATCTGCCCATGCGGGCCAACACCCCTCCCCTGGGCCTGACCCGCCACGGATGCGAGTCCGTGCCCCTCGAACCGCTGGACCTGGTGCTGGTGCAGCACTCCGTGCAGTTCCAGGCGTCGCGCTGGCCTGCCGTACGGGCCAGGCTGGGCGGCGGGCACCTCCAGACCGCGACGCTCCCCGAGGACGTCTTCCCCGAGGCGGACACGATCGACTACGACAGGATCCGGACCCGGAGGTATCGCGACCATCTCCGTTTCGACCTCGCCGCCAGGACGCTGTTCGTCGTCGGCGGTCCCGAGGCGTTCCGGCGTACAGGGGCCTCCGACATCCGCCCCCTGGTCACCGAGGGCCCTGCCCACATGGCGCGGTGGCCGGACGGTCACTTCTGTGCCGAGCTCGACTCCCGCTACTGGCCGGTGCCGCCTCCGCGTCGCTGTTCCGGTTTCCTGCACATCGACTACAGGCGGACCTGGACGGTGTGAGGGCGCCCGTCGTCCGCGCCCCACGCCGCGCCGTACTCGGGAGGGTGCGCCGTATTCGGGAGGATCGGAAACTGTCGGTGGGCTCTGAAAGGCTGATCGGACAGCCCGACGAGGGGCGTTGTCTTCCATGACGCGTGCCCGGAGGGCGGGCCATCGACCACACGAACCCCTCTCTGGAGCACGTCATGCTCACCACCGACTACGTCCCGGGCGCTCCCAACTGGATCGACCTGGGCACACCGGACATCGAGGCCTCCGTCGCCTTCTACGGCTCTCTTTTCGGCTGGAGCTTCCAGTCGGCCGGGCCCCAGGCCGGGGGATACGGATTCCTCCAGGTCGACGGCAAAACTGTCGCCGCCGTGGGCCCGCTCCTCGACGAGGGAGCGACCTCGGCCTGGACGCTGTACTTCCAGACCGACGACGCCGACACCACCGCGAAGGCGGTCGAGCAGGCGGGCGGCACGGTGCGCTTCGCGCCGGACGACGTCTTCACCAACGGCCGGATGGCGGGATTCACCGACCCCGGCGGCGCCGAGTTCGCCGTCTGGCAGCCCGGCACGACCAAGGGCCTGGACCTCGTCACCGCCCCCGGCTCCCTGGCCTGGACCGAGCTGTACGTCCCGGCCCCCGACGCCGTCCGCCCCTTCTACCAGGCCGTCTTCGACTGGAAGATCGAGGGCATGCCGTTCGGCGAGATGACCTACATCGTGGCGTCGACCTCGACGGGAGCCAGCCCCGACCTGGGCGGCTTCATGCCGCTCCAGGAGGGCGACAGGCCGCACTGGCTGCCCTACTTCGAGGTCCCCGACTGCGACACGACCGTCGCCCTGGCCGGAGAACTCGGCGGCACCGTCGTCGTGCCCGCCACGGACATCCCCGGCGTCGGCCGCTTCGCGATCTTCGCCGACCCGAACGGCGCCCGCTTCGCCGCCATCACCAGCACAAGCGCCTGACCTTCGTCAGCGGTGTCCGATCGCCCGACGGGGACGGCCAGGCGATCGGACATCTCGGACGCTCCCGGCCGAGCAAGACTCGCCCCCTGATGTCCCTTCCGACGGACCGGCGCAGTTACGAGCGGGCGGTGTCCAGGTCGCGCCAGTACAGCCGGGTGAACTCGGCGACGTACGGCTCGCGGTCCGGGTGCCGGGGGCCCGGCACGTAGGCGCGCGAGCGGATCCCCTCTTGGGTACGCTCGCACAGCGGCCAGTCCTGGCGGTTGGTGACGTCCCACAGACGAACCAGGGACCCGGTCTCGTAATCGGTCCCCTCGACGGCGTCCTCGTGCACCAGCCAGCGGCACTCGACGACGGTTCGCTCGGGGGCGATCGGCCGGAACACGAACATGATCGCGTAGTCGGGGAAGACCAGCAGCGAGGAGCCGAGGTTCGGCTCGGCCACCCGCATGGCCGACTCGATGGTCCAGCCCTCCGGGGGTGCGTCGAGGCCGCCGAGCAGCTTCGTGCAGGAGTAATCACCTTCGGTGGTGAACGAGCGGGCCGAGGCCCGCAGTGGGAAGAAGGAGTCCGTCGCCTCGGCCCGCACCCGGTTGGCCGTCTTGGAGAAGAAGGTCTGCAGATCGAAGACCTCCATCAGCTCCGGGTGGTTGGCGGCGCAGTGGTAGCACTCGAGGTAGTTCTCGTAGGCAACCTTCCAGTTCGCCGCGACGTCGTAGCTGATCGTGGCCGCGACCTTCGCCCTACGCAGGTCGTACGGCGCGAACTCGGCTGCCTTCCGCTCCAGGAGGTCGGCGACGCTCGGCTGCCCGTCCCCGAAGAGGTTCACGTAGACGAAACCGTTCCAGCTCTCGGCGTGGGCGCGGCGCAGGCCGTACTCGCCGAGGTTCATCGACTTGGGCATCGCCGGCGCGGTGCGCAGCGCGCCGTCCATGCCGTACGACCACTGGTGGTAGGGACAGACCAGGCGACGGCCCTGGCCCGGACCGGGGTCGCAGAGCGTGGCGCCCCGGTGCCGGCAGGAGTTGAAGACTGCGTGGATCAGGCCCTCCACGTCCCGGGTGACGACGATGTTCTCCCCCAGTATCCGGAGCGCGACATATGAGTTCGCCTCGGGGATCTCGGACTCGTGCACGGCGTACTGCCACGTCGGCCGGAACAGGACGTCGAGCTCGTGCTCGAACCAGGCCGGGTCGAGGTACTGGTCCCTGGTGAACCCCATCTCCAACCGCGAAGAGGCGACGGACGGGGCCGGTGTCGAAGTCATCGATCAGTTCCTTTCGGCTTGGATGGTTTCAGCGGGCCCGGCTGCCGCCTTGAAGACGACCGGGGTCCTTGTTCCTCTCCGGTGGGCCCGGCCACCGGCGTCACCCCATCACCGTGAAGCTGGTGCTGCTCGGCTCGATCACGCGGTTGCGGCTGTAGTGGCCCAGATTGACCTCAAGGCCGGTCCTGGGCAGCACGTGGTGCACGGGATCGGCGTCGTGGTCGCGTCCGTTCTCCGAGGCGTCGACGATCGCCGCGAGCATCCCGCCGACGACCGGGGCGTTCTTGAACTGGTTGCCGCTCGTGCCGATCGCGACGTAGTACCCGTCGAGCGAGGTCCGGTCGTAGATCGGGATCCAGTCATCGGACACGTCGTACACACCGGCGATCCCACGTGGCCTGTCGACCACACCGAGATCCGGAAGCCGTCGCGCGGTCCGGATGACCTGGGCGTCGAACCGCGGCTTCGTCGGCTGCGGGTCATAGTCGTCGGCGTCGTCGAGCCACTCCAGCGGATCACATTCCGGCTCCATGCCGCCGATCAGCAGGCCGCCGCCCGGCGTGCCGCGGAAGTAGACGCCGAGGTCCATGTCGGCGACCAGCGGCCCCGGCCCGTCCTGACCGTAGCCGTCGGGCGCCCGGACCTCGTGCACCTCCTGCCGCATCGGCCGGGTGCGCACGCTGAAGTCGGTCTCCACGCCCGCCATGCGGTTGATCACCGCGGAGTGCGGTCCGGCGACGTTGACGACGGCGCGGGCCGACAGCACGCTGCCGTCCTCGCAGAGCACGCCGGTGACTCTGTCGCCGTCGCGCTCGATCCGGGTGACACCGTTGCGGAACAGGAACGTCGCCCCGTTGCGTACCGCGGCGGCCATCAGGTTGTGGGCGGCGAGCTGCGGGTCGTCGACGAACCCGCTGTCCGGGGTCCAGAGGCCGCGAAGGACACCGTCCGCGTCGTCCCAGAAGCGGGCGTCCTCCAGTGCCTTGGGCGGGTGGTGCCGGCCCGGGTCGATCATCGGCATCCGCTGCCTGATGGCCGCCGCGTCCCAGATCTCGTAGGGCACACCGACGTCGGCGAACAGCGACGCGACCCGGTCGAAGTCCTGCTCGGGAGACTCCAGGGTGAGTCCCCCGGTGCGGATGAAGCGGGCCAGGCCCGCGTCGTCGGGACCGGCGAACGAGGCCCACTCGGTCCAGGCCTGCGCCGACTCCCAGGCGACCGCGACTCCGACGCGCGTGGAGTAGTTGTACCGGATCACCGCGGACGAAGCGCTGGTCGAGCCGCATCCGGCGCCGGCGCCCCGCTCGACCACCACCACCGATCGCCCGTCGGCGGCCAGCGCGTTCGCGACAGAGCAGCCGATCACACCGGCGCCGATCACGATCGCGTCATGAGTCTCGTGTGCCATGCCTTCCTCCCGTCAGCCGGGAGCCACGATTCGGGGCTCCCGGGCAAGGATCGCGAGAGGCGCGGGCCCGGGAACATGGGCAATCGACGGGTTATCCGGCCCCCGATGTCGACCCGCGTCGACCGGCGTCGATCCGGACGGCCGGAGCTGTGATCAAGCTCTCTCGATGCTGACCAGGTCGTCGTACTGGCCGGTGAGCCGGGCCAGCTTGATGCCCAGGTGCAGGGTCAGGCGGCTGGTGCCGTCGCGCAGGCTGAGGCCGGAGACGACCTCGATCCTGGACAGCCGCTGGTAGAGCGTCGCGCGGTGCACGTGGAGCGCCTGCGACGTCGCCTGGACGTCGCCCGCCAGGTCCAGGTAGGTCTCGACGGTCGCCAGCAGTACCTCGGCGTTGCGGTCCGCCGCCAGCCTCAGCAGCGCCGGCGGGTACGCCGCGAGGCTGACATCGTCCGGCGACAGTTTGGCCAGCAGCGCGAACACGCCGAGGTCCTCCCAGCCCACGATGTCGCCGAGCGCGGGAAGGATCTGCGCCGTCTTCTGCGCGATCCGGGCCTGCTCATGCGAGATGTGCGCGTCCCGGAGACTCGGCTGCTTCATCCCGAGACCGGCCACGCAGCGGAGCCCCGTGGTCTCGCTCAGATGGGCGACCACCCAGGTGGCGGCGTCCCGGACCGACTGGACCCGCGTCGCGGTACCGCCGGTGACGAGCAGGGTCAGCTGCCGGCGGTGCGCCTGGACGATCGCGCCGCCCTCGGGATAGGAGCCCAGCAGGCGGCGGCACATCTGCAGGATCGCGGTCTCGACCCCGTCGGGATCCGGCGTCTCCGACTGCGCCGCCGGCAGGACGCGCACCCGCATCACCCGCACCTGCTTGAAGTCCCGCAGCAGGCCCTCCTCCCGGATCTCGGCGAGGGCCGAACTGCGCGAGGCCGCACGGTCGGCGAACAGGTCGCGCAGGAGGGCGTCGGCGGCGGCCTGACGGCGTTCGAAGGCGACATCGGTCTTGTAGAGGATGAGACCGGCGGCCTCCGCTACCGCCGACGCGGCGTTGATCTCCTCCGCAGTGAGCGGTTTCTCCTCGATCAGCCAGAGGTAGCCCAGCAGGACCTCGTTGTACCGGACCGGGACGCAAAGCCGTGCCTTCAGCTGAAGCGGTGGAAACGGCGGGATGTGCTGCGGCTCGGTCGCCCGGTCGATGCCCAGGGAGAGCACGTGGTCGCGGATGCCGCTCTCGACCCCGCGTCCGAGCACGGACTTGACCCGCACCGGGTCCTCGTCGCCGAAATGCTTGCTGGCGACGATGAGCCGGATCTGCCGGTCGTCGATCGCCACCGAGCGCTGCAGCCTGTTCGCCAGGCTGTCGACCATCTCCTGCAAGCTCTCCGGCGTACGAATCGCTGCACCTCCCCGTCCGCGACAAACCCTAGTGATCGCCGACGGCCGGGACCGGCGGCTGTGGCCCGTGCCGTACGGCGCCGCGCGCGTTCACCAGCGACCGGGTGTACGGGTGCTGTGGCTCCGACAGCATCCGCGCGGTGGGGCCGGCTTCGACGATGTCGCCACGGTAGAGCACCAGACACGTGCTGGTCATGTGGTTGAGGACCGCGAGGTCGTGGCTGACCAGGACCAGGGCGAGATCCCGCTGTTCCCGCAGGTCCAGCAGCAGGTTCAGGATCTGGGCCTGGACGGAGACGTCGAGGGCCGAGGTCGGCTCGTCGGCGATCAGTACCTGGGGTTCACAGGCCAGTGCCCGGGCGATCACAACCCGCTGCCGCTGCCCGCCGCTGAGCCGCTTGGGCCGGACGTCGAAGGAGCGCTCCGGGAGACCGACCGACCCGAGCAGTTCGCGGGCCTCGGCCCGCCGCCGGGCTCGCGACATACCGCGACAGACCGCCAGCGCCTCCTCGACCGCCTGGCGCGGGGACAGCAGCGGGTTCAGCGCGCTGTAGGGGTCCTGGTAGACCATCTGGGCGACGCGTCGCTCGGGGTCGCGCCGCTTCACGTCACGCCAGGAGCGCCCGTTGACCCGGACGGTGCCGCGGACGGGGTCCATCTCACCGAGCAGCGCCCGGGCCAGCGTGGACTTGCCCGATCCGCTCTCCCCCGCGATGCCGATGGCCGCGCCGGCGTGAACCACGAGCGACGCGTCGCGCACGACGGCCGGACCGCCCGGGTAGGCCAGGTCGACCGACTCCGCTTCGAGCAGCGGGACGCCTGTGGACGTTGACATCTAGGCCAGCTCCTCCCAGCGCGTGCAGCGGACCGCCGCGCCCGTGCCGATCTGAACGAGTTCCTGCCCGGCGGTTCGGCAGCTCTCGGTGACGTGCGGGCACCGGCCGGCGAAGCGGCAGGTCACATCCCAGGTGGAGGGGTCGGCGACGCCGCCCGCGATCCCCGACAGCCTGGTGCCGGCCGGGGCGGCGGCGGGGTCCGCGGCGAGCAGGGCCCGCGTGTACGGGTGCCGTGCCGCGGTCAGCACGTCCTTGGTGGCGCCACGTTCCATCTGCGTCCCGGCGTACATCACGTTGATCTGGTCGGCGATGCTGCGGACGACCGCCAGGTCGTGGGAGACCAGCAACAGCGCCATGTCCTGGTCGACGCAGAGCCGCGCCAGCAGGTCGAGGATCGCGCGTTCCACCGTCACGTCCAACGCGGTCGTGGGCTCGTCGGCGACGAGGATCGACGGGCGGCCGGCCAGCGCCAAGGCGATCATCACGCGCTGACGCATCCCGCCGGAGAGCTGGTGCGGGAAGGACCGGTACGCCGACGCCGGGTCGGCGATCTCGACATGCTCCAGCAGTTCCAGCGCCCGCCCGCGATGGTCGGCCTCCCGGTCGTGCAGGCGGATCGTCTCCGAGAGCTGCTTGCCGATCCTCATCACCGGGTCGAGGCCGGCCATCGAGGCCTGCGGTACGAAGCCGATCGTCGTCCCGCGAACCGCCTGCCACTCCTTCTGGGAGGCCGCCGACATGTCGCGCCCGAGAATCCGGACCGCACCGGTCATGGTCGCGCCGATCCGGTGCAGCGAACCGAGCAGCGCCCGGCAGGTCAGGGTCTTGCCCGATCCGGACTCCCCCACCAGCGCCACGCACTCGCGGGCCCGGGCGCTGAAACTCACGTCGGTGACGAGCTCACGACCGCCCAGCCGCACCGAGAGCCGCTCGACCTCGACGGCGGCCTCGACGGCGGCCTCACCGATGTCGCCGCCGCCCCGCTGACGCGGCCCGGCCTCCGGGGACGTGCTCCGCAACGCTCTCACCCCTCGATCCGTTTGATGACGCCGTTGGCGATCGCGGCCAGCGAGATGCCGCTGAGCGCGAGCATCGTCGCCGGGAATGCGACGATCCACCAGCTCGTGGAGATCAGGTCGCGCCCTTCGTACATGATCTGGCCCCACTCGGGCGTCGGCGGAGCCACGCCGGCTCCGAGGAACGCGAGCGACGAAGTCAGCGCGATGGCGACGATCGCGTCGCCGACGGCGTACGCCATGGTGACCATGGATACCTGGGGAAACAGGTGGCGCATCGTGATGCGCATGTCCGAGTAACCCATGGTGCGAGCGGCCCGCACGAAGTCACGTGAGCGCAGCGACAGGGCCTGTGACCGGGCCAGCCGCGCGTAGTAGGCCCAGCCGATGAGCGCGTAGACGATGAGCACGCTCGGCAGGCCCCGAGGGAGGCCGAGAACGGTGAAGTCCGGGCCGAGGATGACCCCGACCGCGATCACCAGGATGGTCAGCGGGAACGCGATGGACGCGTCGATGATCCGGCTGAACACCCAGTCGGCGCCGGCCCGCCGGGTGGTGGCCATCAGCACGCCGACCAGGCTGCCGACGACGCCGCACCAGACGATGACGACGACGCCGATCAGGTAGTCGACGCGCGCGGCCGCCATGGTGCGCACCAGCAGATCGCGTCCGAACTGGTCGGTCCCGAAGGGGTGCTCCGGGGAGGGCGGCAGCAGCGGCTCGGCGACGAACTCGTCGCTCCCGTGGCCGGTGACGACCGGCAGCAGGAAGCTCAGGGCGAGGACCGCGACGATGAACGCGAGGCCGGCCCACATCGCCCGGCTCGCCGGTCCCGGCACCCGGATGAGGCGCGCCAGCCGGACCGGCGGCTGCGTCGCGCTCACGACGCCACCCTGGTTCGGGGGTCTGCCAGCACGTACAGCACCTCGCACAGGAAGTTGATGAGCACGACCGCCACGGCGGTCAGGAGCGCCAGTCCCTGGATCACCGGGTAGTCACGTTCGGAGACCGCGGTGGACAGGACCTGGCCGAAGCCGGGTGCGCTGAACACCGCCTCCACGACGACCGCGCCGGCGATGAGGAAGGACGCGTTGAAACCGACGATCGTGATGACCGGGAGCAGCGCGTTGGGCAGGATGTGCCGGAAGGTGAGCCGCGCGCGGGAGAGCCCGCGCGCCTCCCCCGCCTCGATGAACTCCTCGTTGGCGAGTTCACGCGCCCGTTGCTGGACGGTCCGCGCGATCTGCGGCAGCAGGAGACCGCTGAGCGCGAGGCTGGGCAGCCAGGCGTAGGAGAGGTTCGCCGGCCACGACCCGGCCCAGCCGCCGGCGGGCGCCAGCCCGAGCCCGATGGCGACGCCGACGATGAGCAGCAGCGCCAGCGCGAACGGCGGGATCGACAGGATCGACACCGCGGCGACGCTGACCACCCGGTCCACCGAGGGCCGCGAGAGCGCACCGGCCAGGCCGGCCAGGACACCGCCCACCAGCGAGATCGCGAGGGTCAGCCCGATGATGGCCGCGGTGACCGGCAGCGCGCCGGCGGCCAGGCCGGCGACGCTCTGCGCGGGGTTGGACAACGAGTGGCCCAGGTCGAGGTGGAGGTAGCCGGTCAGGCTCGATCCGATCTGCTCGATCACCGGCCGGTCGACGCCGAGGGTGTGGTTCAACGCGTCGACCTGCTCCTGGCTCGCCCGCGGGCCGAGAATCGCCCGGCCGGGACTCCCCTTGGCGAACTGCATCAGCAAGGTGGTGAACGTGACCACCAGCAGCACCACGGCGACGACGTCGCGCAGTGCTCGAAGAGGGCGTTTCACTGCCGGCGGCACGATCGTTCTCAGCCCTTCGGCGCGATGGTGATGAAGGCGGTCGCCCCGATCGAGGCGTAGCCGCGGGCGTCGTCCCGCACCGCCCACACGGCCGCGTAGTCGGTGAGGGTGGCGAGCGGAGCGTCCTTCTCGAAGATCGCGTTCACCCCGGCGTACGCGTCCTTCAGGGCCGCCTCGTCGGTCGCGGTGACCGCCTTGCCGACCGCGGTCTCGGCCTCGGCCGACTTGTAGCCGGTGTAGCACGACAGGAAGCCGTAGGAGTGTGACAGGCAGTACTGCGGCGTCGCGTCCGGGAGGTCGGCGTAGGCGCCGAAGTAGCCCGTCGCGAGCTGGAAGTCCCCCTTACCGAGGCGGTCGTACAGCGTGATCGTCTCGAGTGGCTGGATCGAGACGGTGATGCCGATCTCCTTCAGGTTCTGCTCGATGATCGTGGCCGAGGAGGACTGCCATCCCGAGCTTCCGTCCAGGAGAAGTGAGAGCGAGCAGCCGTTCTCGCATGCGGTGCCCTTGAGCAGTTCCTTGGCGGCCGCCGGGTCCGCGCCGGCGTTGCCCGGCGCGGCGCCGATCGACCCGGTCGGGAGCAGGCCTGCGTTCGGCGGCATCGCCCCCGCCCAGGCGATCTGGCTGATCTTCTTGCGGTCGAGCGCGGCGGAGATGGCCTTGCGCACGTTCACGTCGGTCAGCGGAGCGGTGTTGGCGCTGAACGTCAGCTGCGTGATGATCATCGACGGGTTCGCGTGCACGCTCACCCCTGAGAGGGACTGCGAGATCGCCTGGACACCGATGTCGACGGCGAGGTCGGCCTGGCCGCCGCGCACCTGGGTGAGCCGGCCGGAGGCGTCCGGGACGACGGAGAACGAGATCTTCTTCACCGACGGCTCGGGGCCGGAGTAGGCGGTGTTGCGGGTCAACGCGTAGGAGTTGCCGTGCACGTCGCCTTCGACGACGTACGGTCCGGCGAGCGTCGGGGACGGGGGAATAGCTCCCTTGGCGCCGATCTCCGACTTCTTCAGGATCGAGAACTCCGGGAACGAGATCATCGTCTCGAACGACGGGAACGCCCGGGTGAAGGCGAACTCGACGGTGGCCGGATCGACCGCGGTCGCCTTCCGCACCGGCGCGTACTCGCCGGCGTAGACATTGGACTCGAAGGCGCGCGCCCGTTCGAAGGTGGCGACGACGTCGGCCGAGGTCAGCGGGCTGCCGTCGCTGAAGGTGAGGCCCTCCTTGAGGGTGGCCTTGTACGACCTGCCGTCCGCGGCGAACTCGCCGGACTTGGCGAGGCCCGGCGTCACCCCCTTGCCGTCGTAGTCGAGGGTGAAGAGGGTGCCCGCGACCAGGCGGAGGACCTGGATCTCGGTGACGCCGGACGCGATCAGCGGGTCGATGCTGTCGATCTTGCTCGGCACGGCGACCTTCAGATCGGCGCGCTCGGGCTTCGCCGAGGTCGCCGTGGAATCGGCCGTGGAGTCGACGGCGCCCTTGCCGGTCGTCGCCGGGGCGCCCTGGCCTCCACAGCCGACGGCCAGGGCGACAATCCCGGCCACGGCGATCAATGTGGATCGGAGTCTCATGCGTCTGCCTCCTGGATCAGCGGACGTCGCGTGCCGAACACGGAATGTGTGGAGATTGTGGTTGACCGGCCGAGGGACGGAAATCGATGTTCGATGCCTGTTCGCTGGCCTGCTGTCGACGATCGTCGTGCTGTTACCGTTGCCGCGCCCCTTGGGCCTCACCCGTGTCACCGGGTATTCCGGGTCTCAGCCGCCGGGCCAGGAAATCGAGGATCCGGGCCCCGTGGTCGACGAGCGCCCGCGGGTCGTGGACGCCGTGCCCCTCCTCCGGATAGATCACCAGTTCGGACTCGACGCCGTGCTCACGAAGTGCCCGGTGGTACATCAGCGCCTGCTCGGCCGGGGTCGCCAGGTCCTTGCCTCCGGCGATCAGCAGTACCGGCGCGCCGGCCAGCGCGGCACGGTGGAGCGGGCTGCGCGTCCGGTAGTCCGAGGACGGGTCCAGGGGATCTCCGTCCAGGCACATCCGATCGAAGCCGGGCAGATTGGACGCGTAGTGCTGGCTGACCCAGTCGGTGACCGGCGACCT
This sequence comes from Streptosporangium sp. NPDC051022, assembly GCF_040683035.1. Classification (NCBI taxonomy): domain Bacteria; kingdom Bacillati; phylum Actinomycetota; class Actinomycetes; order Streptosporangiales; family Streptosporangiaceae; genus Streptosporangium; species Streptosporangium sp. NPDC051022. Next base: position 19,751 of record NZ_JBFBCF010000037.1, read on the forward strand.
CGAGACGGACGCCGCGAAGACGTCGGTGGCGGTCACGAGCCAGGCCGCCATCAGGCCGCCATAGCTGAGGCCGGAGACCGCGACGCGATCCGGATCGGCCAGGCCGATGTCGACCAGGTGCCGTACGCCGGAGAGCAGATCGGGTACGTCCCGTTCTCCGCACATGTCCTTCAGGCCGGCCCGGACGAACTCCTGACCGCGGCCGGTGCTGCCCCTGATGTTCGCGTGCAGCACGGCGTAGCCGGCCGAGACGAGGAGCGGGGTCAGCGCGTCGCCGGTCATCCAGGAGTTCCGCCACGCCCAGACCGGGCCGCCGTGCACCTCGACGACGAGCGGGAACGGCCCGTCGCCGTCCGGGACCGCCAGGAGTCCCTGGACGAGCGTCGAGTCCGGCGCCTCCCACTCCACGGGACGCATCGCCCCCGCGCGGGCGATCACCTCCTCGGCACCGGGTCCGCGCAGGTCCAGGCGGACGCGGGCGTCGCCGTCCTCGATCACGGCGAGCGCGGGCGGACGCCCGTAGCCGTGCAGGGTGATCGCGACGGTCCCGCCTCCGGCGGCGAAGATGGGAACCGGCTCGCCGCAGGTCTCCTGCGACTCCCAGAGAGTGACGGTCCGCCCCCCGGCGACGTCGTACGTCGCGATCACGGTGGTGAGGCCGCGCAGGCCGGCGTAGGCCAGGGTGGTCTCGTCGATCCAGTGCTGGTCGCTGACGTCCACCCCTTGGGCGTCGACTACCTGCCAGTCGCCGTCGGCCTGATCGAGAACGTACAGGTCTCCCGAGTCCAGGCCCCGGTCGCTCATCAGGCCCGCCACGACGGAGAGCCGGCTCCCGGACGGGTTCGCCTCGGGCCGGGCCACCTGCTCCGCGGGGCGCGGGAGCGGGGTCGAACGCAGGGTTTCGAGGTCGACGCGCACCAGGTCGGCCGTGTACCACGCGGACTCGTCGGGGTCGGCGGAGACGACGCACAGGAGCGCCCCGTCACCGGCCCAGCACGCCTGCCACACGGTCCTGTCGTCCACCGGCTTCACGATCGCCCCGGTCGCCGGATCGAGGACAAGGGCCCGTCGCGGGCCGTCGCCGTCGTGCTGCGGACTCAGGATCGGGCGCCACGCGTCGTCCTCTGTCCGCTGGGACGGAATCCGGCCGGAGCCGAAGGCGTCCGAGAGGCTGGCGCCCGGCTCGGCGAGGCCGACCAGCAGCCGGCTCCCGTCCGGGGACCACGCGAGCGATTCGACGACGCCCGCCGGCAGCGGGTGCACCTCGCCGATGAAGGGACGGCCGGTGTCCCAGGGACCGACGAGCACGGACGGCCGGGCGGGGTCCTGCACCACCCACGCGAGGCGGGTGCCGTCCGGCGACCACACCGGCAGCGTCGTCTCCGACGTGCTCTCCGGGGCGACGTGGAGCGCCCGGGTCTCCAGGTCGAGCACGCAGGCGGCCTGGGCGGTGCCGCCGTCCTCGTCCGCGACGGTCCCGGTGAAGCCGACCCGCCTGCCGTCCGGCGAGACCGTGAGGCTCTCGGCGCTCGCCGGGACGCCGTGGCTCGACCGTCCGAGGGCGTCGTAGTGCTCCGCGGCCAGCCGGAGCAGGTGGTCGGGCAGGTCCTGCCCCGAGGTCGGCGCGCTCATTCGTACTCCGGTGCGGCCTTGAGGATCTCTTCCTCGGTCATCTCCCCGCGCTCGAACCGGTCCACGGCGTAGACGGACGGGTCGACGTAGTCCACCGCGTTGCCGGCGACGAGGTCGGCGACCATCCGGGCGAGCCCGGGGCCGTGGGTCACCCCGGCCTCGTTGTCGCCCGCCATGACGTGCAGGCCGGGCACCTCGGACACCGGGCCGGCGATGAACCGCCCGTCGGGCGTGTAGCACGGCAGGCCCTGGGTCCAGGCGGCGACCGAGCGGTCGTGGCCGTTGACCAGCACGTCGAGGCGGGGCCCCAGCGCGGCGCTCATCGCGTCGACGAGCTCCTTGACCTGGGGGTGGCCGCCCGTCTCGACCCGGTCGGCGTACTCCGACAGGGGCGCGTAGCCGTCGGTGTTCCCCCAGGTGATTCCGCCGCGGTGTTCACGCAGCCATAGACCGTTCCACTCCGGGACCATGACGGTCGGCGACGTCTCAGCGACGCCGGAAGGCGGCGAGACGACACGGGACGCGATGACGCGCGCGATCGGCACGGTGGCCTGGAGCGGGCTCAGCAGATGGTTGGTCCAGGCGCCGCACGCCAGGATCACCGTACGGCTGCGCAGGTCACCGGCCGAGGTGCTGACGCCGCGGACACCGCGGCCGTCGACCAGAAGCCTGGTCACCGGGGTGCCGGGCCGGATGTCGACACCCTCGTCGCCGACCAGCGCGGCCAGCGCACGGGTCGCCCGGCCGGCGCTGATCTGTATGCCGCCGGGATGGAGGACGGCGGTGGTGACGGCGTCGGCGCTCAGGAGGTTCCCGGTCACCTTCGCGGTCTCCAGCGGATCCAGGGCGCGGGTGCCGGACGGCGCGAGCGGGTGGTCGGCCAGCTTCGCCACGCGCGGGGCGCCGGCCTCGGACGTCGCGACGAAGAGACTTCCGCCGCCCCGGTAGTCGATCGGCTTCCCGCGCTCGGACAGCGAGCGGTAGAAGCGCACCCCGTAGTCCTCAAGGGCGAGGTCGTCCGTCGAGGGGATCGGCATGTAGCCGGCCGTCCAGTAACCGACGAAACCCGCGCCCGAGCCGGAGGTCGCCCTGCCGGGCTCGCCGGCGTCGAGCATGACCACGCGGCCGACGTTCAGCTGCTGCAGATGGTAGGCGAGGGCGGCGCCGAAGATTCCCGCACCGACGACGATCGCGTCGGCATCCTGGTGGTCCGTCATGGCTCTCCTTGCTGTGCGGACGCTCAGAGCCTGTCAGGGCCGCTCACCCTCGGTCAATCGACGTCTGTCGGCTAGAACGGGGCTTCCAGGCGACAGATGCCTAGGCGCCTGTGGGTGAGAATCATCGCCGCTTCCGACACAAGTGCACCCCCGTCCTCAAAAAGCAGCCGCCTTCTTCCCCGCCGACGCCCCCGACAACGAAGGTGAAGCACTGGTGCGCCGGAGCCTGGCTACGGACTGACCTAGGCCCCACACCCAGTTGATGTGGCCGATAGTGTGCCATGCCGTGCCATTTACCCTGATTCATCCCGTTGTCGCGGTACCGTTGCGTCGCATTCTGCCGCCGGTGGCGCTGGCCGCCGGGGCGATGGCCCCCGACCTTCCCTACTTCGTCCCCTACGGGATCGTCGATGTGATCCCCCTCGGGCCCTGGTGGCAGCTGCTGGATGCCGGATACACCCACAGGGTGCAGGTGGACGCGCTGGCCGCCGTTGTGGTGCTGGCGCTGGCGCCGGCTGGAGTGATCACGGTGTGCGCCGCCCCGGCCCGCGCTCTGCTACCCCAGACGCTGGCCCGGCGGGTGGGGCGTCACGGCCGGGCGCGGGCGGCACACTGGGCGTGGTGGCCGGTGGCCGCCACCGTCGGGGTCGCCACCCATCTGGTGTGGGATCGCCTGGTGGATGAGTGGCTGGCGGCCGCCGGGGACCCGGTGCTGCTGGAGGACGAGGGGGTGCATCTGGTGGGTTCGCTGATCACGCTGGCGGCACTGGGCTGGGCCTGCTGGTGGCTGTGGCGCAGGCCACTGAGCGAGCCGGTACCCCAGCCGGGCCCAGGGGTGCGACTGGGGCTGCTGGCTGCGATGGGGCTGGTGGCGGCCGGGCTGGTCGCGACGCTGGGCGATTGGCTGGTGCTGCGGTCGCTGGTGACGCTGACGATCGACGCGGTCGTGCTGGTACTGCTGGCCTATGCCACCCTCCGTCGCCTGGCCCCGTCTCGGACGGCAAGCTGACCCGTCGAGCCCCTATCCCCGTAGGGGCCGATGTCCGTGGGGTCGCCGGGAGGCAGTGCCTCGATGTGCCGCAGGACCGGTTCTCCGTCAGTCACTGATCACGTCCCTCACTGGCGCGCCACCGACGGGTGATCATCTCAGAACGGCAAGAAAACGTCCAGAGGAAGCAGAGAAAACCACACCGATCGCACGGGAAGTGAGCGTTCACACCGAACATATCAGGAACTAGAGGAAGGCTCCGGCGTTCCGTTCGGCCATATGCACGGAGACGAGATTCCAAGAAGCAGCACATTGTCATCGCCAGTCGACGTAAGCGAGAGCAGGAAGTCGTCAGGCCTGGAGCGCCCAGCGACGGTAAGGCCATTCGGGGAAACCCCTTCGATGTGATGCCCCTGCTGCTCCCAGTAGCGCTTGATCTGACCGGCGACCTTTCTTGCCTGATCCTTGGGAATGTCACGCAGGTAATATCCACGGTCGATCACGATGCGATCCTTGGAACCACCGTCGGATGGGTCGAGACAGTTGTCGGGTGTGAGACTGGGGCGGTCAAGGTCCAAGCGGGGTTTGGGCGTGATCACAGCGACCGTCTCCCCGATGAGTTGCTCGACCCGGGCCAGCGCCTGCACCTGGGTCATCGTGGGGCCACTCATGGATCCTCCTTGCCCGCATCCTGCGGCGAGAACAACGACCACAACAATCATCGCGACAAGACGTGACATCTATTCTCCAGCCGGCGAAGGCGAGGGCAGTGGATGAGGTGAGGGACTTTCAGTCGGCACCGGTCGGGGCGCCGGGGAGGGTGGAGCGGTTGGAGGAGGAGGTGTCACGACTGGAGCCGGCTTGGGAAAAGGGACGAGGGCGTCATACTGGCCGTTGATCAGGTGTCCGATGTTCATGAGTGACACGGAGCGACGGTTCCAATAGAGAGAGTGAGCTTTGAAGCTGCTGAGGGAGTCTCCGCTGTCCTCAACATAAAACTGTTTCGCACCGAATGCAGAATCGCTGGGATCGATGCCGAGTACGGCGCTCTCCTTTGAGTAGAGCTTCATCCCCCCTTCCTTCGAGATGTGCACGGGCACAGATGGAATAGACCCAAAATCACCCACAGGGTCGTTGGGCGCCTCTCCCACCCATACGGCGTTCACTCCCAGGTCTTTCGCCTTCGTGGCGCTTACCCCCGGGCTTCCCACAAAGATCACCTGATCAGCGAAGGCGCCCGGAGGACGACGCTGGGCGGCCGCACCGGTTACCGTTGATCCGTAGCTGTGTCCCAGCACGGTGAGCCGTGCGCTGGAAGCCGGTTTGTGCGCGGCTCGCAGGCCGTCGGTGAAACTGGCCAGCAACGGAGCACCGTTCAAGGCGGCGAACATCGCGGCAGGCGATTCGTTTGGCATCACAAAACTCACACCCCATTGGGGGGCCTCGTAACCGAGCCAGGCGATGGTGGCATGCGTTTTGCTTTCCTGAAACTTGTGCGCCTGTTGCCACATGACAGTGGCACGCTCGGCGTCGTCGTCCCCGAAACCGTCCAGTATGGTGCCGGTGCCGGGAACGTAGACGGCGATGTTGTCGGCCTCGTCGGGATTGCCGTAGGAGATCGCGGTCTTGCCCCGCCCCTCGAGTTCCAGTTGCAGGAGCAGCGCCGGGGGAATGCCGTCTTTCCCACCCCGTGCCAGCCCTTTCTCCACCGACGCGATCTGCCGCATCTTCAGCTTCAGCCCTTCGATCGCCTTCGTCGCTTCCTCCGAAGAGGCCTGCAGACGGCTCAGCTCGTCGGCGATCTCAGCCTTGCTCTCGGCAAGGAACTTCCGGTTGGCCTGGTCACGCACCGTCGCGGGGAGACCGTCCAAGCTGCCCACCAGACTCGGGGACGTGGCTATCAGTCGATTCCGGGCCTCGGGGCTCAGCTGCCCCCACCACGCGTTGAGGCGAGCGGCCAAGGTCATGTTCTTGCCGCTGTTCTGCATGTCCACCAGCGTCTTCAAAGCCATGGCATCCCCCTTCCCCGCGGCGGCCGTCAGATCGGCGATCCCGCCCCAGTCAGGTGCGTATTTCCCGAACAGCCCGAAGGCGGCCGTTGCCTGGGTGATTGTGGGGACATCATGCGTCTGCTGGATCGTCGTCAGCCGCCGCCTCAGGTCCGCCACTTGCTCGTCCGCCCACACTCCCACATCGATGACCTGCTGACCCGACGACGCGGGAATGCACAGTGTCGACAGTTCGGCGCCGAGCCGCTGCCCGGCCCTGGACAGATCCTGCCCGGCCCGTTGCAGGTCGGCCACCATGCGAGTTACGGCGGCGACATCCATTCCGGAAAAGGCGTTAGGTGCCGCTGTCGTTGTAGTCATCGGTGTCGAGAAAGACGGCACATGTGCCTGTCCACCGAGTTGTCTGACGCGTTGCGCTATCAGCTCGGCCGCTGACGTGAAGGCTCGTTGCAAAGCTCCGCGCCGTTCCGCGAGAGCCTGCGTGAACGCCGAGGCTCCCCCACCGACCCAGGCGTGCGCGGCCATGCATCGCGCGCACGAATCGAGCATCGAGGCGTGATCCGCCCCCAGCCGTACGACCCGCGATAACGCGGCTTCCAGTTCCCCCGTCGCACTCCCCGCCACAATGCGCCAGAGTCCCACACAAGACTACGGAGGATCAAGATCTGAGATTGAAGTCGCCCACATCGGAAATCTGGTGTACAAACCCCTACAAATTGGCGCACCAGCGACACACGAAGTCCCTAGCGGTACACGGGTGACAGCAAAACGGGGCGGCCTGTTCTTGAAAGGCCGCCCCGCTCCGCTTGCTCCTATCGATCGAACCAGCTCCCCGGCGGCACTTTTGCCAGTCTGGCGATCACGACGACCCCCAGGATGATGTAGGCGAACATGAAGATTCCCATGGCCTGCATAAGAAGCAGGCAGTAGCCGAACTCCAGAATCGAGCCCCCCTCGACCACGAGGACCATGGCGAGCACCCACCTCATCCGCGTCCCGAGCAGAAGCGATAGCGGACCCGTCAGCATCGGAAGAACGGCGAGGGGCCAGATGATCCACGGCATGTGCCCGGTGTTGAGGGCGTAGAGAAAAAGGGCGAAGAGAATACCCTGGATTCCGAGGAACGACTGTACCCACATGAGGCGCCGAGCCTCCTTAACCTCCGCAGGCATGAGTTCCTTTTCCGGCGGGTCCGCCGACGGGAGCGCGTCCAGGGGAACATTCGGGTCGGACACCAAACCTCCGATTCATAGAGTGGACAGAGCAACTGGAAGAGAAACGGCTGCGAATCCGTACCCGTCAGGCGACAGAGAGCCATCTCACCGATCGCGTATCGGAGAACAGTGAGGTTGGGCCCGCACGGAAGAGGGTGGAGGGGTGGGTGGCTCACCGGGCCGGCTCTTTCCGGAGAACAGCTCCGGGCCAGGGCCGCCGACCACCGATAACGAAACCGTCCCTGCCTCCCCCTGACGACCGAGACGCATACGATTCGATAAAGACGTCTCCCTTGCCGGGATTCAACGGCCACGAAGCGAACCTCAAAGCTCGCCCCTGGTAGCCGTTCGACTCCCGAACACAGCCGTGCGCCGACATTCTTAACATACGAAACCCGAGACAGAGGGAGAAAGCATGAAAGAGACCGCCAAGGGGAAACCGACTCCAACCGGACACCGCTGCGCGATGAATTCTCCGTTTCTCCGATGCGGGATAAGTTGGTGCCGCAGGAGACAATGAACGTATTGTCCGTCCTCGGACCGGACACACCACCCCGTACGGCCATTCGCTCCAGGATCTCGATGTGGCCTGCTCCTGGGCGCTTCAGACCTCAGCCGGATCTGAAGTGCCCAGCACAGGACCGTCTTTCGACAGATCGCCGATCACATCCACGCCGTGATCTAGCGGGAAGCCCTTTACCGAAGGCGGCAAGGCACCCGTTTGCCCCGCTCCGCCTGGTTCGGTGTTACGGGAGACCTGGGAAACTGATCGACCGTTCAGGGGTGTCGCCGAACCGAGCGGGGTTTCGCTCGACGTGTCGGGTCCGTCTGGTCCGGGGTCGGCAAGTGAAAAGGCTTGAGAGGGCGCCTGGTCAGGCTGGCTGAAGAAGTGGAGCAGGTGATGGGAGTCGCCTGCCTGATTGCACGCTGATCGTGTGACGATCAAAAATGTGACCTTGTGGAGGACCACCAGCGAGCGCTGATCGGCCGCATGGTCGAGCACCTCGACCTGTACGCCTCGAGCCAGACATCGCTCCCCAAGCTGGTTGAAGATCTTCGGGGACTGTTCGAAGCGTCGGATCCCCGTGAGCTTGGGATCAGAGACTCCTTCCAATGGCTGTGGGCCGAGCTCGACATGGAGAACGACTTGAGGACTGAGCCGTGGGCACCGGCCGGGTCGGCTGACGATGTTCGCCTGGCCGAGGTGATCGACGCCCTGCGTTCATGGGCGACGCGAGTGGCCACAGGCGAACTTCCCGCGTGACCACGCGTACCTCCGCCAACCTGACCATCCCGGCCGCCTCGCCCCGCCGCGACGTCACCGCTCTACCTGTTCCAAGCGCGATGAATCTCCAGCGCGTTCGAGAGCTCCTGAGCGACTTCGGGTGAGTCGGTGGAGGCGAGCCCGGCTCTCAGGATCGTCGCGGGTGCCGACCCGTTCATCCAAGCCTCCAAGCCCGCGTACCAGTCAGTTCTACTAACAGAGTGGACAGTGAAGTCCTCCACGAGCCATGCCATATGACGGGCCGCCGTCTCCGCGTTGAGTGTCTCCCACTCGGCCAGGTAGGGAGCCAGATCCAGATCGAGATCGTCCGCGATGATCTCGATCATCACCATGACGTCGACGTCACGCGGATAGTCGTGCAGGGTCCACCGCCACCACGCGTCGACGACCGCCACGACGGCCTCCTGCTCCACCTGGCTCAGGCTTTGCCAACCGGCGCCGACCCAGCGCATCACAGTGACGGCGTGGAAGCCATCGAGCTCTTCGAGGATGAGCAGTTCCAGCAGCCGGGGCAGGTAATGCTTGAACTCCTCGAAGTCTCCCCACGTGGACACGGCGTGCGAAGCGTACGAACTCAGCGCGGACGCGGTGAGCATACGGAGTGGTACGGCCCGCGCCGCCTGAACGCTTTCAGGTGACACGCAGTGGTCGCACACATCGGTCCGGGCCGGAAGCGGATATCGGGAGAAGACCGCGTACAGGTCGTCCAGCGCGGAGCCATGATCAGACAACATGTCCATGCCCGGATGCTATGGCGCTGTTACCGGGTGGCGACAGCCAAGCGGACAGCGGTGATCCCCGAGTTACTCATCCGTCGCCCCTCTTCCCGACGTCGTGGCCACGACTGCCGGTCCCGGCGGTGTCCGAGTGTGGTGTGGAGATCGAGCATCGTATGCCCGGCAGGCCGGAACGAGAGTGTGTCCGGTCAGCCAGTGGCGGTGTGCGCAGTGGCAGTCGGCGGGAGAGGGCGCCCCCACCCGCCGTCCAACGAGGCCGATAGATCACAGTCTTCGTCTCTCGATCTACCGTGATCACTCTAAGGAGTTGATCGATCACGAATTTCACTGAAAGGCCCGCGAGACCTGCCGTCGTACAGTGAGGATATGGCCATGTTGACCGTTGATCTCGACGCCAAGGCCGAGAAGGCTCTCAGTGAGCTGACCTCCGACGGGCGCTCCCCGACCGAAGTCGTCCGTGAAGCACTTGTCATCGCCCAGCGCCTCCACCGCTTGGAGGCGGCCCGCGTCTCGGCCGAGAGGCTGGCCCACGACCCCGCAGACAGGGCCGAGGCAGAGGCGATCATGAAGGATACGGAGCATCTGCGTGCGTGGTGACGTGTATCGGCTACGCGCTCCCCGTGATGCGATGGGGCATGAGCAGCGAGGCGAACGTTTCGCCGTGATCCTCCAGTCGGACTTCCTGAACCGTCTTTCCACGGTGCTCATCGCCCCCACCTCGGCCAGCGCGCCACCGGCCCCGTTCCGTCCCGAAGTCGACCTTCTCGGCAAACAGACGCGCATCATGGTCGAACAGACCATGGCCGTCGCCCCACATCGCCTGGGCGACTTCGCGGGCCGACTCGACCCGGCCGAGATCGAAGAGATGGACGAAGCTCTGCACACCGTCTTCGGTCTACTGAACTGATCTCTTCAAGCAGAAGCCCCCGACTGTCCGAAATGATCCTTCTTGGACAACCGGGGGCTTCGCGGGCTATCGGGGATCGAAGGTGTCGGCCTTCACGCTGCTGAGGAAGGCATCCCACTCGGCGGGGGTGAAGAAGAGCTTGGGGCCGTCGGGGTCCTTGGAGTCCCGCACGGCGATCAGGTCAGTGTGCCCGACCTTGTGATCGGGGCCACCGGCAACGTCCTTGAGGTCCGCGACCTCAATGCACTCCCCGCCGTTGTCGCCGGAGAGACTGGACTTGATCCACCTGACGTCACTCAGGTCCATTTTTCCTCTACCGCCTTCTGGATGAGATCGATGGACATGTTTATCGGTAACGCTTCGCTCCGAATGGCCTCGAACCGCTCTACGGCCATGGCGACGTCTTCTTCGTCACTGCTGGTTATACCGCGCACGGCCGTCTCGGCATACAGTAGGTCCTTTCCTCCATCTAGAGTCGCGATTACGAACCCTCCCATCAAGCCCGAGTTCATTCCGTGAGGAACCAACTGCACACTCAGGCGGGGACCGATGGCTGCGAGCAGACGGTTCAACTGTTCACACATAACCTCGGCGCCACCCATCGGGCGATAGAGAACAGCCTCGTCGATCACGCATCGAAGGATGGGCGGTGGCGGATCCTCTCGGACAAGGATGGACTGGCGGTCCAAGCGGGCCTCTACCGCGGCCTCGTTCCCCCGAAGCAGCACGCGAGCATATGCCTTGGTCTGCAGCAGACCCGGGAACACCAGCGGCTGGTACGTCCGGAGAGTGATCGCCGCCTGCTCCTTGTCGCGCCACTTGCCGAACCAGGCAGGGAAGACCTTTCCCTTTCTCCAGTCAAGGAGCCGCTGAAGGGCTCCGCCCGTGCCGAGAACTTCATCGCAGGTCTCGGCAAACTCGGGGCTGGCCGGGAGTTGGCCGGTCTCCACGCCGCTGATGAGTGACTCGCTGAAGTGGACCTTCTCGGCGAGCTGGCCCTGGGTGAGGCCGGCGGCCTTCCGGTAGTGGCGCAGCTCCCGGCCCCATATCGCCTGAGGCGTGTAGAGGTTGACCACGATGCCCTCCTTGCCGGAATTCAACGGCCATGACACGAGCCCCAACGCTCGCCCCTGGTAATCGTTTCGCCACCAAGCGTAGCCGTGCTCGGCATTCTGGACACACGAAATCCGAGACAGAGGAAGAGAATTCATGGACAAGGCCGTCAAGGCGAGTGTGGTGCTGACCGAATATCGTCACACGCTGGATCCCGCCGTTTCCGTGCTGGGCGAGAAATGGATACTCCGCGAGGAGAGAAGTGTGGCGTCCGTCCGCCGGTTCGTGCGTGATACGGCGGCCGACTGGAACGCGGCGGGAGAGGTCCCGGAAATCGCCGAGCTCCTGGTTTCCGAACTCGTCACCAACGCGATCGCGCACGGTACGGCGGCCATTCCCCGGGCGAGCGCCATTCGCGTGACGGTAGGCAGGGAAAAGGAGCTGATGACCGTCGATGTCTACGACTCCCGCACAGCGCTCCCCCACATGCGCCATCCGGATCCGCTGGAGACCTCGGGCCGGGGCCTCGCCATCGTCCACGACCTCTCCCATGACTGGGGGTGGACCCTCAACCCCTACGGCAAGTCGGTCTGGTTCCAGCTCGTGGCGTGGCCCTGATCGAATGCATGGATCACGCCGCCATCCCACGAAGATCCGTCGGGGATCCGCCGGGCCTGCTCTGAGGTCAGGGCTCGTAGGCGTGGAGGCGGGGCCACCAGGCGGGGACGGCTGCGCGGTATCTGTCGTATTCGGCGCCGAACTTGCGGTGCAGGGTCGGTTCCTCGTACCAGCGGACGAAGGCGGCGACCGGCACGGCCACGGCGGCGCCGTACAGCAGCAGGACGGGCCTGCCGAGGAGCAGGGCCTGTCCGGCGATGGTCGTGAGGACCGCCACGTACATCGGGTTGCGGACGTGGCGGTACATGCCGCCGACGACCAGGCGCTCGGGCGGCGCGATCGGGGCGGGGGTTCCGAGTCCCTCGACCACGAACCCGGCGAAGGACCTGACCAGTACGGCGGCGCCCGCGACCACGAGCGCCGCTCCGGCCAGACGCAGTGCCGTCTGGGTCCAGTACGGCGCGCCGGGTAGCGCCTCCCCTGTCTCCCAGCGGGTGATCAGCCAGGGCACCAGCCCGGCCACGGTGCCCGGCGCCAGGGCGAAGAAGACGGCGCTTCCGAGGGCGGCGGGCGTTCTCCGCATCGTGTCCCTCCCCGCGTTCCGATCGCACATCGGCCGCGAGCGGCCGGTGTGGACCATGGATAATTCACTACTTGTTGAGATTAGTTACGTGTCCGACAGGCGTCAACAGGCACCCACTCCCGCGCCACCGGAGCCTCCGGGGTGTTCGGGAAGCATCCGACCGGCACAGTGCAACGACGCCCCCAATCCCCCATATCGGGAAATATCACCCCACGCCCAGCTTTGGTGAATTTTTGCTTTACAAATAATAAACAAACGATTTCAGCGGCAGCTCAAGGACGGGGACGAATCCACATCTCCCGGCACACGCCGAAGTTCCCCGGGGTCCGCCGAGAGACCGACAGAGAAAGGACGGATCCGGACGATCGGCGGAAAGTGCGGATCAGGCCTCGGAGCTGGGATAACGGCGAATCGCCGGCCCGCAAGCCCTGGCGACGAAAGTGACCGGGATCACAGTCGCCGTACGGTTGCGCGGCCCGCGCTCACTCTGAGTAGCGACCCCCGTGACCAGCAATAACGTGAAAAGTTAAAAAATGCTGGAATAGCGGGTGTTCTAGGATCGTTGGATGACGGCGTCAAAGAGTGGCGTCACGGAGAGCCACATGCGGCGAGCGTAATCCGACGCAAGCCAACGGTCGTCCGACTGGAGAGATCTTGCATCCGATTACGGTGGAAATCGAGCGCGCCCCGATACCGGCGATCTTCGCGGGAGAGGCCGCCGCCCCCGCCCGCACCCTGATCGACATCCTCGACGAGACCACCCGGCGCCATCCGCACGCCGCCGCTCTCGACGACGGGCGCACCAGGCTCGACTACACCGGCCTGCGCGCGCGGGTGAACCGGATGGCGGACGAACTGCGCGAGGCCGGGATCGGTCGCGGCGACCGGGTCGGGGTGCGGGTGCCGTCGGGCACCGTGGAGCTCTACGTCGCGATCCTGGCCGTGCTGACCGCGGGCGCCGCCTATGTGCCGGTGGACGCCGACGACCCCGACGAGCGCGCCGAGCTGGTCTTCGGCGAGGCGGTGGTGAGCGCCGTCGTCGGCGAGGGCGGGAAGATCACGGTCTTCGGCACCCTGAGCAGGATCCTGGAGACCGAGTCGGAAACGGTGCCGGGGACGGGGACGGAGACCTGGACGGAGGCGGAAGCCAGAACGGGGACGGAAGCCGGAACGGGGACGGAGGCGGGGACGGGGACACGTTCCGGCCTCGGCGGGAAGCGCGAAGGCGGCCGGGCGCACCGGCCCGGGCTGGACGACGACGCGTGGATCATCTTCACCTCGGGGTCGACGGGAAAGCCCAAGGGCGTCGCGGTCTCCCACCGCAGCGCGGCGGCGTTCGTGGACGCGGAGGCCGGACTCTTCCTGGCCAAGGACCCGCTCGGCCCCGGTGACCGGGTGCTGGCCGGGCTCTCGGTGGCCTTCGACGCCTCCTGCGAGGAGATGTGGCTGGCCTGGCGGCACGGCGCCTGCCTGGTCGCCGCGCCCCGCGCGCTGGTGCGCACCGGCATGGACCTGGGTCCGTGGCTCATCGAGATGGGCATCACGGTGGTGTCCACGGTGCCGACGCTGGCGGCGCTCTGGCCGGTCGAGACGCTCGACGACGTCCGCCTGCTGATCTTCGGCGGTGAGGCGTGCCCGCCGGAGCTGGCCGAGCGGCTGGCCGTACCCGGGCGGGAGGTGTGGAACACCTACGGCCCGACGGAGGCGACCGTGGTGGCCTGCGCGGCCCCGCTGACCGGGGAGGGCCCGGTGCGGATCGGGCTGCCGCTGGCCGGGTGGGACCTGGCCGTGGTCGGCGGCGACGGCGAGCCGGTGCCCGTGGGCGGGACCGGTGAGCTGGTCATCGGCGGGGTGGGCCTGGCCCGCTACCTCGACCCGGTCAAGGACGCCGAGAAGTACGCCCCGCTCGCCTCCCTCGGCTGGGAGCGCGCCTACCGCAGCGGTGACCTGGTCCGCGCCGAGCCCGAAGGGTTGATCTTCGTCGGGCGGGCGGACGAGCAGATCAAGCTGGGCGGGCGCCGGATCGAGCTGGGCGAGGTGGACGCCGCCCTGCAGGCGCTGCCCGGGGTCGCGGGAGCGGCCGCGGCGGTCCGCACGACCGGCGGCGGGCACCAGTTGCTCGTCGGCTACGTCGTGCCCGGCGAGGGATTCGACCAGGCGGGTGCCAGGGACCGGCTGCGGGAGGCGCTGCCCGCCGCACTGGTCCCGCGCCTCGCCCTGATCGACGAACTGCCGACCCGTACCTCCGGCAAGATCGACCGCGACGCCCTGCCGTGGCCGCTGCCCCGGCTCGGCAAGGCGGAGGACAGGACGGAGGAGCGGCCGGACGTCGACCCGTGGGTCGCCGAGTGCTGGCAGGACGTCCTCGGTGGCACCGAGGGCGACTTCTTCGCCGAGGGCGGCACCAGCCTCGCCGCGGCCCGGCTGGTCTCCGCGCTGCGCACCCGCCACCCGTCCGTCACCGTCGGCGACGTCTACGACCACCCGACGCTGCGCGAGCTCGCCGCGTACCTGTCCGCGCTGGACGCGACGGAGGTCGTGACGACGGGACGGACCGTCGCGCCGATGCCGCGCCGCGCCGCACTCGCGCAGGCGGCGCTCACCGTGCCGCTGCTCGCCGCGGGCGCGCTGCGCTGGCTGGTCGGCCTGGCCGTGCTCGCCAACCTGGTCGCGCTGCCCGGGGTGCCCACGGTGTCGTGGTGGGCGGTACTGCTGGGCGCCCTCGTGTTCGTCTCCCCCGCGGGACGGATCGCGCTGTCGGCCGGGACGGCCCGGCTGCTGCTGGGCGGGCTGCGGCCGGGAACCTATCCCCGGGGCGGCTCGGCGCACCTGAGGCTGTGGTTCGCCGAGCGGTTCGCCGAGCGTCTCGGCGTGGCCGAGCTGTCGGCCGCTCCCTGGCTCACCCACTACGCGCGGGCACTCGGCGCGCAGGTCGGCGCGGACGCCGACCTGCACTCGGCGCCGCCGATCACCGGGATGCTCAAGCTGGGCAAGAACGCCGCCGTCGAGCCCGAGGTAGACCTGAGCGGCTACTGGATCGACGGCGACCAGGTGCACGTCGGCGAGATCAAGATCGGCGCCTCCGCCACGGTGGGCGCCCGCACGACCCTCTTCCCGGGCGCGAGGATCGGCAAGAACGCGCAGGTCGCGCCCGGCTCCGCGGTCGCGGGGGCGGTCCCGTCCGGAGAGCGCTGGGCCGGGGCTCCGGCGATCCGGATGGGCAAGGCCCGCCAGCCCGCCGACCGGCCGCCGCGCTCGCGCCGCTGGGTCACCATCTACGGTCTGTCCGCGCTCGTCCTCGGCCTCGTCCCGGTGGCCGCGGCGCTGCCAGGCCTGGCCGTGCTCCTGCGCGGCGACGTGACCTCCCTGACCGGCCTGCTGTACGGCGTGCCGCTGGCCACCGTCACCTCGATGGCCGCCCTGGCGCTGACGATCCTCGTCCTGGTCCGGCTGCTGGCGATCGGCCTGCGCCCCGGTCACCATCCGGTGCACAGCCGCCAGGCCTGGCAGGCGTGGTCCACCGGGCGCCTGATGTCGATGGCGCGGGTCTGGCTGTTCCCGCTGTACGCCAGCATGGTCACCCCCGTCTGGCTGCGCGCCCTGGGCATGAAGGTCGGCAGGGACGTGGAGCTGTCCACGGTGCTGGCGCTGCCGTCGATGACCTCCGTCGGGGACGGCGCGTTCCTGGCCGACGACACGATGGTCGCGCCGTACGAGCTGGACGGCGGGCGGTTCCGGGTCGGGCACGTGCGGATCGGCAAGCGCGCCTTCCTCGGCAACTCGGGGATGACCGCGCCGGGGCGCAAGGTGCCCAAGGACGGCCTGGTCGCGGTGCTGTCGGCCGCGCCGAAGAAGGCCAAGGCCGGCTCGTCCTACCTGGGCATGCCGCCGGTCGAGCTGCGCCGTACGGCCGAGGACGCTGACCGCAGCCGCACCTACGACCCGCCGTTCCGGCTGAGGGCCGCCCGCGCCGCCGTCGAGATGTGCCGGATCGTCCCGGCGATGTGCACGGTCGCGGTCGGCGTGCTCGTCGCGGTCTGCCTGCTGTGGCTGGCCGGGGCGTACGGCTTCGCCGTCGCGGCGCTGCTGAGCGGCGTGGTGCTGTCCGGCGCCGGAGTGCTGGCCGCGGCGGTCACCACGGTGGCCAAGTGGGCGCTGCTGGGCCGGATCTCGGCCGGCGACCGGCCGCTGTGGAGCTCGTTCGTGTGGCGCAACGAGCTGGCGGACAACTTCATGGAGGTGCTGGCCGCCCCCTGGTTCGCCCAGCCGTGGCTGGGCACGGCGCCGCTGAACCTGTGGCTGCGCTCGCTCGGCGCGCGCGTGGGCCGCGGCGTGTGGTGCGAGACGTACTGGCTGCCGGAGATCGACCTGGTGACCCTGGGCGACGGGGCGTCGGTCAACCGGGGCTGCGTGTTGCAGACCCACCTGTTCCATGACCGGGTCATGAGCATCGATACTGTCGTCCTGCGGGACGGATCGACGCTCGGCCCGCACGGGGTGGTGCTGCCCGCGGCGGTGATCGGGGAGAACACCACGGTCGGCCCGGCGTCCCTGGTCATGCGCGGCGAGTCGGTGCCGCCGGGGACCCGCTGGTTCGGCAACCCGATCGCGGCATGGCACAAACGCACATAGCAGCACACAGCAGTACGTCGTAGAGGAAACACGTGGTTCCCAGCACCTCCCGCCCTTCCTACTTCCCCGCGCACGGTGACGACGGATACCGCGTCGAGCACTACGACCTGTCCCTCGACTACCGGGTCGGCCCCAACCGGCTCGGCGGGGTCGCCCGGCTCTCGGGGAGGGCGCTGCGCCCGCTGAACCGCCTGTCGCTGGACCTGGGCGCCTTCCGGGTCGACGGGGTGCTGCTCGACGGCAGGGCGGCGAGGTTCGTCCATCGCGGCGGCAAGCTCCACGTCTCCCACAAGGCCGCGCGGCGGGTGGAGCCGGGGCCGTTCACCGTCGAGGTCCGCTACGCGGGCTCGCCCCGGCCCGTCACCAGCCACTGGGGGGAGCTGGGCTGGGAACAGCTCACCGACGGGGTGATCGTGGCCAGCCAGCCGATCGGGGCTTCGTCGTGGTTTCCCTGCAACGACCGGCCCGACGACAAGGCCGTCTACCGGATCTCGGTGACGGCGGCGTCGCCGTACACCGTGATCGCCAACGGCGAGCTGACCGCGAAACGGCGGGCGGCGTCGGCGACCACGTGGGTCTACGAGCAGCGCGAGCCGATGGCCTCCTATCTCGCGAGCGTCCAGATCGGCCGCTACCAGCAGGCCGAGCTGGGCGCCCGGACTCGGCTGGCCTTCCCCGCGGGGCTCGCGAGCAAGGTGCGCAACGACTTCGGCAGGCAGAACCAGATGATGGCGGTCTTCAGCGAGCGGTTCGGCGCCTATCCGTTCGGCTCCTACACCGCGGTGGTCGTGGACGACGAGCTGGAGATCCCGGTCGAGGCGCAGGGTATGTCGATCTTCGGCCTCAACCACGTGGACGGCAGGCGGGGTGAGGAACGGCTGGTCGCCCACGAGCTGGCGCACCAGTGGTTCGGCAACAGTCTCACGATCTCCGACTGGCGGGACATCTGGCTGCACGAGGGCTTCGCCTCCTACGCGGAGTGGATCTGGTCGGAGGCCTCCGGCGGGGAGCCGGCCGACCAGCACGCGGTGCGCTGGCACCGGCGCCTGTCCGCGCTCCCCCAGGACTTCGTGCTCGCCGACCCCGGGGCGCGGCGCCTGTTCGACGACCGCGTCTACAAGCGCGGCGCGCTCACCCTGCACGCGTTCCGGCGGGTCCTCGGCGACCTGGCGTTCTTCGCGCTGCTGCGCGAGTGGACGACGGCGAACCGGCACCGCAACGTCACCACGGACATGTTCCTCGACCTGGCGTTGCAGTACACGACGCACTCGTTCGACGGGCTGTTCACCTCGTGGCTGTACGGTTCCCGCCTCCCGCCGCTGCCCTGACCGAGACGGCCCGGCGGCCTGACCGGGACCGCGTGACCGGGACGGCGGGCGTGGGCGCCGCCTCCGGTCTCTCCCCGGGCGGAACGGGTTCGGCGGCGGCGTGTCCGATCGTTATCGTGGGCGGGTGCCCGAACCCCTCCTCACCCGGCTGCCACCCGCCGTCCGCGACCGGCTGCCCGCCGCGTCGGCGGCCGTCGCGACCGTCGCCGCCGGGCTGACGGTCCGCGCGGTGACCGGCGGCTGGTTCGCCAAGTACGCCGGGGACGCCCTCTACACCGTGCTCGTCTACGCCCTGGTCCTGTTCGTCCGGCCGCGCCTGTCACCGGGCCTGGCCGCCGCCTGGGCCCTGGCCGTCAGCTGGACGATCGAGTTTGCCCAGCTGACCCCCGTCCCCGCGGCGCTGTCGGAGGCCAGTGTGCTGGCCAGGCTGGTGTTCGGCAGTACGTTCGGCGTCGGTGACCTGGCCGCCTACGCCGCCGGAGCCGCGCTGGCCGCGGCGGCACACGCGCTCGCCCGCCGTACCCGTCGCGTCCGCCGAAGCGCCGGGACGACCGGCGGGCAGGCCGTATCATGAGCGGACCATGCCTGAAGGACACACCATTCACCGGCTGGCCGAGGCGCACCGGCGGATGTTCCGCGGCGAGGTCGTCCACGCCGAGAGCCCGCAGGGGAGATTCGCCGCCGGGGCGCGCCAGATCGACGGGCGGGTGCTCCAGGAGACCGACGCGCACGGCAAGCACCTGCTGCTCGGCTTCGACGACGACCGCTGGCTCCACATCCATCTGGGCATCTACGGCAAGTACGCCTTCGGCCCGGCGCCCGCCCCGCCCCCGACGGGCGCGGTACGGCTGCGCCTGAGCGGCGCCGAGGAGTACGCCGATCTGCGCGGTCCCAACACCTGTGAGCTGCTGGACCCGGCCGACAAGAAGACGCTGCACGCCAGGCTCGGCCCCGATCCGCTGCGCGCGGACGCCGACCCCGACCTCGCCTGGCGACGGATCGGGCGCAGCCGTACCCCGATCGGGATCCTGCTGATGGACCAGTCGGTCGTGGCGGGGGTCGGCAACATCTACCGCGCCGAGGCGCTGTTCCGGCAGGGGATCGACCCCGCGCGTCCGGGACGCGACCTCACCCGCGAGCAGTGGACGGCGATCTGGGACGACCTGGTGCTGCTCATGGCCGACGGGGTGCGCGTCGGCCGGATCGACACGGTCAGGCCGGAGCACACCCCGGAGGCGATGGGCCGCCCGCCCCGGGTCGACGAGCACGGCGGCGAGGTGTACGTCTACCGGCGCTCCGGAATGCCCTGCTTCCTGTGCGGCTCGGAGGTCAGGACCGGGGTGGTCTCGGGCCGCAACCTCTTCTGGTGCCCGGGCTGCCAGGCCGCCTGATCGCCGCCGGACCCCCCAGTCAGAGCAGCCGCGCCGCCGCCTCGATGGAGTCCTGGCTCGCCGGGACCAGCGGGAGCCTGACCGAGGCGGTGGGGATGCGGCCCTGGGCGTGCAGCACTCCCTTGATCACGGTGGGGTTGGGCTCGGCGAACATGGCGGCCGACATGACGGACAGGCGGTGGCCCAGGGCGCGGGCGTGGGCGACCTCTCCGGAGCGCCACGCCTCGACCAGCTCGACGAAGCGGCCGGTGTGCAGGTGGGAGGAGGCGAGGATGCCTCCCAAGCCGCCGAGTGCCAGCAGCGCGGAGAAGAACGGGTCGTCCCCGGCCAGCACCGCGAAGTCCTCCGGCAGGTCGGCCAGGAGCGCGACGGTGTCCTGGTCGACGCCGCCGACCGCGTGCTTGACCCCGGCGACCATGGGCAGCTCTCCCAGCCGTCGCAGGGTGGCCGCGCCCACGGACTGCCCGGTCCGGTAGGGGATGTTGTAGACCACCATCGGCACCGGGGTCTGCTCGGCCAGCGCGGTGAAGTGGGCGAGCACACCCGCCTCCGAGGGGCGGACGAAGGACGGCACGGTGACCAGCGCGGCCGTCACCTCGGGCCAGGCCTTCAGGGCGCGCAGCGCCTCGGCGGAGGTCCGGGTGTCGCTCGACCCGGCCC
This sequence comes from Streptosporangium sp. NPDC051022, assembly GCF_040683035.1. Classification (NCBI taxonomy): domain Bacteria; kingdom Bacillati; phylum Actinomycetota; class Actinomycetes; order Streptosporangiales; family Streptosporangiaceae; genus Streptosporangium; species Streptosporangium sp. NPDC051022. Next base: position 40,005 of record NZ_JBFBCF010000037.1, read on the forward strand.
CGACCATCAGCTCGGCCCCCCGCCCCCGGCACACCTTCGCGCACAGCTCGACGACCGCCCGCCGCTCCTCCTCGGCGAGCATGGCCACCTCGGCCGTGGTGCCGAGCGCGACCAGTCCGGCGGCACCCTCCTCGAGCGCGGTGTGCGCGAGGTCTTCGAGCGCCGCCAGGGCGATCTCGCCGTTCTCGGCGAACGGGGTGATCAGAGGAAGGTAAACACCGCTGAGAGTCATGCTTCCAGGGTCGCGGTCGACGACCGTGCAGGTCCAGTTCTGTTTTCTTCCGAAACCATTAAGCTGGACTGATGCTCGATGTGCGACGTCTCCGCCTGCTCCGCGAACTGTCCTACCGGGGCACGATCGCCGCGGTCGCCGAGGCCATGCTGTTCACCCCCTCGGCCGTCTCCCAGCAACTCGCCGCCCTGGAGCGGGAGGCCGGAGTCGCGCTGCTGGAGAGGACGGGCAGGCGGGTGACCCTCACCCCGGCGGGGATCGCGCTGGTCGGGCACGCGGAGGCGGTGCTGGAGCGCTTGGAGCAGGCCTCCGCCGAGCTCGCCACCGCCCGCACCGGCCTGGTCGGGACGATCAGGATCGGCGCCTTCCCCACCGCGACCCGCACCATCCTGCCCGCCGCCCTGGCCGCCCTCGGCCGCGACCACCCCGGTCTCGAACCGATGGTGGACGAGATCGACCCCGCCGAGGTTGCCCCCCGCCTGCGGGCCGGTGACCTGGACGTGGCCCTCGTCCACGAGTACGACTTCGTGCCCGCGGCCCCCGACCTCGCCCTGGACACCGAGCCGCTGCTGGAGGAGCCGATGTACCTCGCCTCCGGCGACGGCCGCGACTCGCTCGTACGGTGCCGCGACACCTCCTGGATCGTCTCCAAGCCCGGCACGCTCTGCTACGAGATGACCGTGCGGGCCTGCCAGGCCGCCGGGTTCGCCCCGAGGATCCGGCACCACATCGACGACTTCGCCGCCGTGCTCGCGATGGTGGCGGCGGGTCAGGGGGTCGCGATGGTGCCCGAGCTGGGGGCGGCCGATCCCCCGGAGAACGTCCGGCTCACCGAGCTGTCCATGCGGCGCCGTACGCAGATCGCCTTCCGCAGGGGGGCCGCCGCCCATCCCGCGCTCGCCGCCTTCACCGGGGCCCTGCGCTCGTCGATCTCCGGCTGACCGCCGCCCGCGCCTTCCCCCCGACAGAGGCTTAGAGTCATCATTCGATCACTTTATGTGATAGGAAGGCTGTGTCGTGTCGCTTTGCCGCGCCTTGGGGCACGGATCACCGCGGCCGGCCGGCCGCGAGGGACATCCGTGACCGGCGACCGATTGACCCGTATGGAAATATGCTAGGAAGGCGATTCGGGCTTGGGGCCTTTGGAACAGAAGGCTCCGGAGTTGATCTGGTTGGCGGATAGCGGAGCGTGATAGTGGACGCGATGGACTGGACCCTCCTGGCCGAGCTGCAGGGCGACGCGCGGCTGTCCTACAACGAGCTCGCCCGGCGGGTGCACATGTCGGCCCCGGCGGTCGCGGAGCGGGTGCGGCGGCTGGAGGAGACCGGGGTGATCACCGGCTACCACGCGCGGGTCAACCCGGCGCTGGCGGGGCGGGGGGTGGCCGCGCTGATCAGGATGACGTGTTACGGGCCGCGCTGCGTGCTCCGCGACGAGCAGGCGCTGGCCTGGCCGGAGATCCTGGAGGTGCATCGGGTGACCGGTGACACGTGCTGCCTGCTGCGGGTCGCCGCCTCCTCGATGATCGCCTTCGAGGAGCTGATCGACAAGCTCGCGCCGTACGGTCACCCGTCGAGCATGATGGTGCTGTCCAGCCCGGTCCCCTGGCGCCCGCTCTCCCCTGTACAGGACGGCTGACCTCCCGGGGCGGCGTCCGCCTCCGCGCCCGCCCCGCCAAAGCCCGCACCATCGGAACCCGCCCCGCCAAAGCCCGCGCCACCGGAACCCGGGCGACCGGAACCCGGGCGGCCGGAACCCGGGCGGCCGAAAGGCCCACCAGCGCCGTCTGGCCATGAGACGCGGAGATTGCAGAGAAACTTACGCCTCTGCCATCGTTTCAAGTAGCTTGTCCTTTTTGGCAAAAAATCGCCGGGCGGCCGACCGTATTTGTTACCCGCGGGACAGTTGTCATACGGAACGATCCCTAGCGGGAAAACTTCCCGAGGCGTTACCGTCTGCGCATGCGCCACGTTGAGATCTCCGGTACCCGCCTCCGTCTGAGGGAGGTCACCGTCGACGACGTGGACGCGTTGCACGCCGTTTACGGCGATTCCACGGCCACCGAGCACCTGCCGTTCGACCCCCGCACCCGCGAGGAGGTCGAGGGGATCGTCGCCGAGGCCATCCGGGCCGCCGAGACCGAGCCCCGGCGGCTGTACGTGCTCGCGGTGGTCGATCTGGAGGAGCAGCGGACCATCGGCGTGGCCAGGCTGCACATCGAGGCCGACCACCCGCACAGCGCGGAGATCGGCATGGGCCTGCGCCCCGACCACTGGGGCCGGGGCATCGGCACCGACCTGGTCAGGCTGATCCTGGTGCTCGGCTTCCGGCACCTGCGCCTGCACCGCGTCTGGGGCGCCCGCTCCCCCGCCAACACCGCCGCCCAGCTCACGATGCTGGTCGCCGGAATGGTCGAGGAGGGCAGGATCAGGCACCACGTGCGGGCCCGCGGCGCCTGGCGCGACTCCGTCGTCCACTCCGCGCTCGAGGACGAGTGGGAGGGATACCGGCTCGTCTGAGCGGCCGAGAGCCCCGGTCCCGGCACCGGACGGCCCGCCCACCGGCCACCGGTGCCGACTCCCGCCGGCCTGCCTGCCCCCTGCCGACGAGGCGGGCAGGTGCGCCGTGCTGACCGAACCAGGGCAGGCCCGCCGTACCCTGGGGGACCCCGAGCGCGCCTTCCGTGACCTGGACGAGGCGATCGACCTGGCCCTGCGCACGGGCGACCGCGCGGCGCTTGCCTCCGCGGTCACCGTGTTCGGCGGGCTCACCGTGTGGAACCGGCGTCCCTACGGAACGGTGGACGGCAAGATGATCGCCGTCTTCGATGGTCCCGCTGCGGCCGGTCACGGTGCTGGCCGCGTTCGAGGCGGGCCGGGAGGACCTCCCGCGGGAGCTGGCCGGGCGCTGGGGCGGCGAGGTGGGAGAGAACTGGATCGCCGACTTCCTGCTGCCCGTCTGGGGGCTGGTGGCGGCCGGGCTCGGCGTCCCCGATCCCGCGCCCCTCTACGACAGGCTGCTGCCGCAGGCGGACCAGCTGATCGTCGCGGGCATGGGCTGCGTGGGCTGGGGCTCGGCGCACCACGTGCTGGCCGGGCTGGCCGACCGGCTGGGCCGTACCGCCGCCGCGCTGGAGCACGCCGAGACCGCCCTCGAAACGCACCGCGCGCTCGGTCTGACCTACTGGAAGGAGCTGAGCCTGGCTCAGCTCAGGGATCTACGGGCCCGCCACGGAGCCGGAAATCCCCTTCCGGAGATGTCGTGACGGAATTGCCGCCTTTTTCGGCTCCAAAGAGCGTGAAATGGGCCTAGAGTCCGCGCATGTGAGTGAGAGTTCCATCCTCCCCGTGCGCGGACGCGCCGTGCGGCCTTCAGGGCGGCACCGCAGACCCGTGCCCTCCCACCTCCCGCCCGAGGCACCCGCGCTGGTGCTGGCCACGCTCGGCGACGCCTCGGGAGTCGCCGCCGAGCTCGCGGCCCTGGTCCAGGGGGACAACCCGCAGATCGAGGTTCGCCTCGCCGGCCTCGGCGAGGACGGCAAGGAGCTGACCGCCGAGCTGGAGGACGCCGCGCGGGTGCGTCCTGCGGACGGCACCGCCGCCGTCGTGGTGCCTCTGCTGACCGGGCCGCACCCGGTGGCCGACCGCCTGATCGCCAGGGCCGTCGCGGCGAGCGGTGTCACGGTGACGGTCACGGAGTCGCTGGGACCGCACCCGCTGCTGGCCGAGGCGCTGCACATCCGCCTCGCCGAGAAGGATCTCGCCCGGGCCGACCGGATGCGGCTGCTCAACGTCTCCAGCCCCGTCGACGCGGTCGTCATGGTCACCATCGGCGGTGAGAACGCGGCGGCCGAGGCGCAGCCGACGGCCGTGCTCCTCGCCTCCCGGCTGACGCTGCCCGTCCTGGTCGCCTCGCTGGACAGCGCGCCCGACGTCACGGGCGCGGCCGACCGGCTGCGCGGTATCGGCGCGCTGCGCATCGCACTGTCCCCGTGCGCCATCGGTCCCGAGATCGCCCCGGGCCTGGCGGAGGCCGCGGCGTCGCGGATCGGCGCCGACTGCGCCGACCCGCTCGGCTCGCACGGGCTCATCGCCGACCTGGCCGCCCGCGCCTACGGGAGCGTCCTGGCCGCGGGCTGACGTGAGAGATCCCCTCGGGCGGGTATTCGCCTGGTACGGCCACCACCAGAGGGGATCGATCATGCTGTTCGGAAAAGAGCACGTCGAGCGCTATCGGGCGACCGACGGCGCCGAGGGACACGACTGGCAGGGCACCACGGCCCTGATCCTGACCACCACGGGACGCAGGACGGGCGAGAAACGCGACGCGCCGCTCATCTACCAGCGTCACGGCGACGACTACCTCGTCGTGGCGTCGAACGGCGGTGCGGACGCCCCGCCGACCTGGTATCTCAACCTGCGGGCCGATCCCGACGTCGAGGTGCAGGTGCTGGGCGACCGGTTCAGGGCGAGGGCGCGCACGGCGACCCCCGGGGAGAAGTCCGAGCTCTGGCCGATCATGACCGCGGCCTGGCCTCCCTACGACGAATATCAGACGAAGACCGACCGGGAGATCCCGGTGGTCGTGCTGGAGCGGGTCCCTTCGTGACCCTCGTGTCCCCACGACGATGGGGGTGACACGCGGGCCGGTGCAAGGCCGGTCGCGCGCCCGCGGTCCCGGCCGGCCGGGAGGCTCAGGCCTCCAGCCAGACGTAACCGGCGAAGCGGCCGGTGCGCCCGTCCCTGCGGTGGGAGAACAGGTCCGGGGTCTCGATGGTGCAGCGGGTGTCGTGGGTGACGTCGCGTACCCCCGCCCTGGCCAGCTGCGAGGTGATCCCGGCCCGCAGGTCGAGCGCCGGGGTGTCGTCGCGGGTGATCGACCAGACCTCGGGCAGGACCTCCGCGACCTCGCGGCGCATCCCGGCGGGCACCTCGTAGCAGCTGCCGCAGGCCATCGGGCCGATCAGGGCGGTCATCCTCGCCGGGTCCGCGCCGTGTCCGGCCATCGCCTCGACCAGGGCGGGAACCACGCCGAGCACGGTGCCGACCCGCCCGGAGTGCGCGGCCCCGACCAGGCCCGCCACCGGGTCGGCCAGCAGGACGGGGGCGCAGTCGGCGCAGAGCGCCGCCAGGCCGAGGTGGGGGACGTCGGTGAAGACGCCGTCCAGCGGCGGCGGGTCGTCGCCGAACGGCTCGGTCACGTAGCGGACGTCGGCGCTGTGCACCTGCCGCATGAACACGGTCCGGTCCAGGCCGAACTCGGCCGCGGTCTTGGCCCGGTTGGCGGCGACCGCCTCCGGGTCGTCGCCGCACAGGCCTCCGAGGTTGCGGCTGCCGTACGGCTCCGCACTGGTACCGCCGTGGCGGTTGGTGATCCTCATCTGAAAGTTCACGGCCCCGACCTTACCGATCGACGGAACCGCCTTCTCGGCGCACTCGTTATGTGAAGCGACAGATCCCCTGCAGATTGGGAGCGTCATGACAAAGGTCGCATATGACCGGAGAGAACAGCTTCAGCAGATCGAGAGCGGACTGCTCCCGGGCGAGCAGATCATCGCCGTCTACGACGCGATCGGCGCCGGTACCGGCTTCCTGGGACTGACCGACAAGCGCGTGATCGTGCAGGACAAGTCCTTCGTGGGCAAGCGGGTCGCGATCACGAGCATCCCGTACAGCAAGGTCTCGGCGGTCAGCGTGGTGAGCAACAAGTCCTTCGCGGGCTCGTTCTTCTCCTCGGGGGCGATCGCCATCCACGTGGGGACCCACACCTACGAGGTGGAGTTCCGGGGCAACGACAAGGCCCACCACGTGCACAACGTGATCTTGCACTTCATCAGCGGCGCCTGAGCCCCGGCCGGGGCCGCGGCGGGACCGAGTGGAGCCGGATCGGGGGACGGTGATCCGGCCGCTCCGCCCGGGGGACGAAGGGCGGATCAGGAGATGGTGACCCGGATGATCCGGTCGAAGCCGGGCGGTCGTCCCCCGTTGGCGTCGGTGTTGCTCGTGGTCATCCAGAGCCGGTCGGCGCCCGGGATCTTGCTCACGGTGCGCAGCCTGCCGTAGGTGCCCACGTAGTAGGCCTCGGGCGTGGCGGTGCCCTCGCCCGAGCACAGCGGGATGCGCCAGAGCCGCCGGCCGCGCAGGGCCCCCATGTAGACGACGTCGCGGACGATCGCGATGCCGCTCGGCGAGGCCGTGGAGACGGGCCATGTCCGCTTGGGGTTGGTCATGCCGGGGGTGTCGCAGTAGCCCTCGCAGATCGGCCAGCCGTAGTTGAGCCCCGGTTTGATCAGGTTGAGCTCGTCGAAGGCGTTGGCGCCGAACTCCGCCTCCCAGAGGCGGCCCCGGGAGTCCCAGGCGATGCCCTCCGGGTTGCGGTGGCCGTAGCTGTAGACGAGCGTGCCGAAGGGGTTGCCGGGCGCGGGCGCGCCCGCGGTGGTCATCCGCAGGATCTTGCCGTTGAGCGAGTCGGGGTCCTGCGCGTCGGCGGGGTTCTGCGCGTCGCCGGTGGTGGCGTACAGGTAGCCGTCGGGGCCGAAGCCGAGGCGTCCGCCGTTGTGGTAGCGGTTCTTGGCGATGCCCCGCACCAGGACCGTGTAACCGCTCAGCGATTCGCCGTCGTAGGTCATCCGGACGATCCGGTTGCCCTCCTGCGCGGTGTGCATGAAGTACACGTAGTGGTTGCTCGTCCAGGCCGGATCGACCGCGACGCCGAGCAGGCCGCCCTCGCCGTCGGTCGTCACCGTCTGGGGAACCTCTCCCACCTCCCTCCTGGCACCGGTGAGCGTGGCCCTGAAGACCAGGAAGCTGTCGCGTTCGGTCACCAGGGCGGTGCGCCTGTCGGGCAGCCACGCGACCCCCCAGGGCACCGTCCAGCCGCTGGAGATCTGCGCGCTGCGGGACGGTACGCCGCCGCCGCACACGTCGACGCCCTGATCGCCGCCTCCCCCGCCTGCTCCTCCCCGTCCGGAGGCATCGCACGCCGCCGCGGAGAGGGCGGCGGAGCCGGGTGCCGCCATGACGGGAACCGTGGAGGGGGCGGCCGGCCGGGCCGCCGCGACCGCCGCGACCGCCGGGACCTCGAGCGCGGCGAGGGCCGCCAGCAGTCCGAGGGCCGCCGCGAGGCGCGCTCCCGCGGGACGGCAGGGCGTTCTCCCCCGCCCCCGCGGGCCCCCGTGAGTCCTCGCGCGGGAGCCGTCGGCACGTCCACACGAGAGCGGGTCCCGCACTGTCATCCCGCGGAAAAACTCAGCCGTCGCCATATCGTGGATCTTGAGCTGATCCCGCTCTCGGAAAACCTCCCCAACCCTGAAGGCTTCACCAGGACATCCGCCGCAGGTCACACGCGCGGGCAAGCACCGTCCACCCGGAGTTTGCCGGTCGGCCGGGCACGCGGGAGAACGCCGGGCACGCGGAGGGACGCGGAGGGACGCGGAGGGACGCGGAGGGACAGGGTCCACCCGGTGGGACCGTGGGTCCGCGCCCGCCGGTCGGCCGGGCACGGGGAACGGGCGGGCGAAACGGGGAAAACGGGGAACAGGGGAACGGGGAACGGGCGGCCGATCGGTCAGAGTCCGCCGACCGAGCGGTACAGCTCCATCGTCCGCTCGGCGATCCGGGCCCAGGAGAAGTGCTCGACGGCCCTGGCCCGCCCGGCCACGCCCATCTCGGCGGCCAGCGCCGGGTCGTCCAGCAGCCGGTTGACCCGCTCGGCGATGTCGGCGGCGAACCGCGCGGGGTCGTCGGGGGTGCCGTCTGCCGCGGACTGCGCGATCGGGACCAGCAGGCCGGTCGAACCGTCGGCGACCACCTCGGGGATGCCGCCGGTCGCGGTGGCCACGACGGCGGTCTCGCAGGCCATCGCCTCCAGGTTCACGATGCCCATCGGCTCGTAGATCGAGGGGCAGACGAACACCGTGGCGTGAGTGAGGATCTGGATCACCTCGGGGCGCGGGAGCATCTCCGAGATCCAGACGACCCCCTCCCGTTCCCGCTCCAGCTCCCGCACGAGCCCGGTGACCTCCGCGGCGATCTCCGGGGTGTCGGGCGCTCCGGCGCAGAGCACGAGCTGCGCGCCGGGCGCGAAGTCCTTGGCCGCGTGGAGCAGGTGGACCAGGCCCTTCTGCCGGGTGATCCGGCCGACGAACACGACGTACGGCCTGCCCGCGTCGATCCCGTGCCCGGCCAGGGCGTCGGTGCCCCGGTCCGGGGCGTACTCGCCGGTGTCGATCCCGTTGTGGATCACGGAGACCTTCTCCGGCGATATCCCCGGGTAGCAGGCGAGCACGTCGCGCCGCATCCCCTCGGAGACGGCGATGATCGCGTCGGCGGTCTCCAGGGCGCCGCGCTCGGCCCACGACGACAGCGTGTAGCCGCCGCCGAGCTGCTCGGCCTTCCACGGCCGCAGCGGCTCCAGGCTGTGGGTGGTGACCACGTGGGGCGTGCCGTAGAGCATCTTGGCGACGTGGCCCGCGAAGTTGGCGTACCACGTGTGGCTGTGCACCAGGTCGGCGCCTTCGCAGCCCGCCGCCATCTCCAGGTCCACGCCCAGGACCTGGAGCGCGGCGTTGGCCGCCGCCAGGCCGCCGGGGACCCGGTAGGCCTCGACGCCGTCCTCGGCACGCGGCGCGCCGAAGCAGCGGACGCGCACCTCCGCGAGGCGCCGCAGCTCCCGGGCGAGGTACTCGACATGGACCCCCGCCCCGCCGTAGACCTCCGGGGGATACTCACGGCTCAGCAGATCAACGCGCATACGATCACCCTAGTGTTTCGTTTCCGCGCGTCTGGTTAGGGTCCTGATATGAGAGTCCTCGCGATTGTGCTCGCCGGCGGCGAAGGCAAACGGCTGATGCCGCTGACGGCTGACCGGGCCAAGCCCGCGGTACCTTTCGGGGGGATATACCGGCTCGTCGACTTCGTGCTTTCTAACCTCGCCAACGGTCACTACCTGCAGATCGTCGTGCTGACGCAGTACAAGAGCCACAGCCTCGACCGGCACGTCTCCCAGACCTGGCGGCTGTCGTCCATGCTGGGCAACTACGTCACACCCGTGCCCGCGCAGCAGCGGCTCGGGCCGCACTGGTTCTCCGGATCCGCGGACGCGCTGTTCCAGAACCTGAATCTGATCTACGACGAGATGCCCGAGCACGTCATCGTGTTCGGGGCCGACCACATCTACCGGATGGATCCCCGGCAGATGGTGGCGCAGCACGTCGACTCCGGCGCCGACGTGACGGTGGCGGCGATCAGGCAGCCGATATCGCTGGCCGACCAGTTCGGCGTCATCGAGACGGACCCGGCGGGACGGCGGATCGTCGCCTTCCGCGAGAAGCCCAAGGACGCCGTCGGCCTGGCCGACGCGCCCGACCAGATCTACGCCTCGATGGGCAACTACGTCTTCAGGACGCAGGCGATGCTCGACGCGCTGCGGGAGGACGCGCTCGACCCCACCAGCAAGCACGACCTGGGGGGCAACATCATCCCGATGATGGTGAAGTCGGGCACCGCCGAGGTCTACGACTTCGCCGACAACGTCGTGCCCGGCTCGACCGAGCGCGACCGGGCGTACTGGCGGGACGTCGGAACCCTCGACGCCTACTACGACGCCCACATGGACCTCATCGCGGCACACCCGGTCTTCAACCTCTACAACAGCCAGTGGCCGATCTACACCGGTCACGACCCGCTGCCCCCGGCCAAGTTCGTGCACAACGACGGCGACCGGGTGGGCCGGGCGATCGACTCGCTCGTCTCGGCGGGCGTGATCGTCTCCGGCGGCCTGGCCGAACGCTCGATCCTGTCCCCGGGCGTGGTGCTGCACTCGCACTCCCGGGTCGAGGACTCGGTGCTGATGGGCAACGTGAAGATCGGGCGGGGCGCCATGGTCCGCAAGGCCATCATCGACAAGAACGTGGTCATCCCGGACGGCGCCCGGATCGGATTCGACCCCGAGTACGACCGCAGCCGCTTCGCGGTAACCGGCAACGGCATCGTGGTCATCGGCAAGAACGAGATCGTCGACCGCTAGAACACACCGGCGGCGCGCCACCCGGTGGCGGAACCGTCTCGGACCGGCCGTCCTTCCCCTCGCGGGAGGGGCGGCCGTTCGCCGTTCCCCCAAAACCCGTTGACGGAGTGAGTACTCACTTCGCATCATGGGTGGCATGACGACACCACAGCCGCGGCGGCGCGCGCCGGGAATGAGTCCCGAGCAACGCCGTCAGATGATCGTCCTGGCCGCGCTCCCGCTGGTCGCCGAGCACGGCGCGGCGGTCACCACCGCGCAGATCGCCAGGACCGCCGGGATCGGCGAGGCCACGATCTTCCGCGTGTTCACCGACAAGGACGAGCTGCTGGACGCCTGCGTGGTGGAGGCACTGCGCCCCGACCACGTGCTGGAGCAGCTCGCCGCCATCCCCCTCGACCGGCCGCTGACGGCCCGCCTGGCCGAGGCCACCGACGCCATGCGGGCGCACGCGACGCGGATCGGCGCCGTCCTGGGCGCCCTGCACGCGTCGGGGCGCCGTTCCCGCGACCGCCTCGTCCCGGACCCCGCCCGGAAACCCGCCCGGGACCCCGCCCGGGACTCCGCTCAGGACTCCGCCCGGGAGAGCGCGCCGGACGGCCCGGCTCCGGAGACCGCCGGAGAACGGCGCGGCCGCCTCCCCTCCCCCGGCCGCCTCGGCACGTCCCCCCTGGACCGCGCCGCCTCGTTCAAGGAGACCCGCGAGGCGCTGGCCGAGCTGTTCGAACCCGAGCGCGACGAGCTGCGCCTCGACCCCGACCGTCTGGCGGCGCTCTTCCTGAACCTGGTCTTCTCCGCCACCCGCCACCCGGCGGGCGACCCCGAGCTGAGCACCGCCGACCTCGTGGACGTGTTCGTCCACGGCGCCCTGAACCGAGCCGCGAACTGAGAGGACCGTCATGCCCGTCACGCTGAACCACACCATCGTCCCCGCCGCCGACAACGAGAGGGCCGCCCGGTTCTTCGCCGACATCATGGGGCTGGAGTGCCTGCCGCCCGCGGGCGCCCGCGGCCACTTCGCCCCGGTCCGGGTGAACACCTCCCTCACCCTCGACTACATGACCGTCGACGATCCCCGGGGGCACCACCTGGCCTTCGACGTGGACCCTGCGACCTTCGACGGGATCCTCGCCCGTCTCCGGGAGCGCGGCGTGCCGTACGGCAACCACCCGGCCCACCCCGACAACGGCCGCATCGACCACCCGCTCCGCCCCCGCGGGCTGTTCTTCGTCGACGAGGTCCGCAACCTCTACGAGGTCATGTCCTCCGAGTGACCTCCCGGGAGCCGGTAGGGGAACCGCGGGGGCCGCCCCTCCAGGAAGGCGGCGACGCCCTCGGCCGTCTCCTCGCGCGACTCCCGCTGCCAGTGGCGGAACCGCGCCTCGTCGGCCCGGCCGTCGACGACCTCCTTGGTGGCGGCCAGGGTGAGCTGGGAGCGACCGGCGAGGGTGCGGGCCAGGCCGTACACCCGCTCGCGCAGCGCCCGCGGCGCGTGCACCTCGTCGACCAGCCCGGTGCGCAGCGCGGTGGCGGCGTCGGCGAACTCCGCCGAGTAGAGCAGGAGCTTGGCGGTCGACGGGCCGACGAGGTCGACGAGGCGGCGGGTCGAGCTCAGCGGGTAGACGACGCCGAGCTTGGCGGGGGTGATGCCGAAGCGGGCGTCCTCGGCGGCGAGGCGGAGGTCGCAGGCGACGGCGAGCTGGCAGCCGCCGCCCACGCAGAAGCCCTCGATCATCGCGATCGTCGGTTTGGGGAACTCCGCCAGCGCCCGTTCCGCGAGGACGGTCAGACCGGTGTCGTCGTCGCCGTCGGCCAGCCCGGCGATCTCCGAGATGTCCGCTCCCGAGCAGAAGGTACCGCCGGCGCCCGTGAGCACGAGGACGCGTACGGCCGGATCGGCCGCCAGCGGCGCGACGATGCCGGGCAGTGCCCGCCACATGGCCGCGCTCAGCGCGTTGCGCTTGCCGGGACGGTCGATCCGTAACGTGGCGACGTGGTCGCCGACGGACAATTCAAAACCATCGGAGATCTTCACGGGATAGATTCTCCCGGGACGTCCCACCGCGGCACCGGCCGCCCCCGCACCGCGAGAGGCCGGATCCCCGGGGAGCCGTCCACCCGCCCCGACCGCTCCCACCCCCCGCGACGGCCGCCGCGCCCGCGAACCCCCCGAGGAGATCCCCATGCGACTGGCGCGCCCCTTCCGGCGGCTGAGCCCCGCCGAACGGCGGGTCTGGGACGCCTACCCGTCGGGCGCCTGGGTCGACCTGCGGACCGGGGAACCCGGCGCCGACGACCCGGTGAACGGGGCGGAGTGGGGCCCCGAGCGGACGGTCAGGGCGGAGATCCTCGCGGCGCTGCTGCTCGGCGCGCGGGAGGCCGAGCCCGGCAGGACCGCCGGGCTGCGGCTGGCGGGCGCCCGGGTGACGGGGCTGCTGGACATGTCGGACGCCACCCTGACCGGCAAGCTGCACCTGCTCAACTGTCACCTCCCCGAAGGGGTCTCCCTCACCGACGCCACCACCTCGGGCGTGCGTTTCCGGGGATGCGAGATGGGGCGGGTCAGGGCGGCCAGGTGCACGGTCAACAGCCTGATGGACTTCGACGGTTCCACGGTCCACGGCGGGATCCGGCTGGACAACGCCCAGGTCAAGGGTCAGTTCCAGCTCAACGGAGTGCGGCTGTCGGCCCCGCCGCAAGAACCGCGGGGGTCGGAGAGCAAGTTGCAGGACGTGCGCAGGACCCCCCGCGAGACGGAGCCGCAGGAGCCGCGGCCCGGCCGGAGCCGGTGGGCGCTGTGGGCGGGCGGCCTGACCGTCGAGGGCGGGGCCTTCATGCAGGACATGACCATCGAGGGCGGCCTGCGGTTCATCGGGGCGAAGTTCCGCGGCGGCATCTACCTGCAGAGGTCGGTCATCACCGCCACGGGACAGTACGCCGTCCAGGCGGACTTCGTGGAGTCGGGGGCCGCGGAGTTCAGCGCGGGGTTCACCGCGACGGGCACGGTCCGGATGCGCAGCTCACGCATCAACGGCGTCCTGTCCTTCGACGGGGCGACGCTGGAGGCCCCCGGCCGGGTCCTCCACCTGAGCCACGCCCAGGTGGAGGAGCTGATCCTGCGGCCCGCCTCCATCAAGGGGGAGGTCAACCTCGCCTACTCCCGCATCGGGGTCCTGCTCGACAGCCCGTCGGGCTACCCGGACGGGGTGTACCTCAACGGGCTGGTCTACGAGGCGCTGCGCGGCGCCGACTGGACGGTGGCCGACCGCCTCACATGGGTGGACAAGGATCCCTACGGCTACCGCCCGCAGCCGTACGAGCAGCTGGCCGCCTGGTTCCGCCGGATCGGCCACGAGCCCGACGCCCGGCGGGTGCTGCTGGCCAAGCAGCGCCGGCGCCGCCCCACGCTCAGGCCGATCGGCAGGATCTGGGGCAGGCTGCTCGACCTCGTCGTGGGGTACGGCTACCGCCCCTGGCTGGCCGGCCTGTGGGCGGTGGTGCTGCTGACCTCGGGCACCCTGGCCTTCTCCGCCGTTCCTCCCCGGCAGATCGACCCGGACCAGATCAGGAGCTTCCAGCCGTTCGTCTACACGCTGGACCTGCTCTCCCCGGTGAGCGTCTTCGAGCAGCGCGGAGCGTGGGAGCCGGTCGGCTGGACCGGATGGCTGGCCTGGACCCTGGTCGTCTCCGGCTGGATCCTGGCCACCGCCCTGATCGCGGGCGCCGCCCGGGTGCTGCGCCCGGCCCCGGCCTCCTCCTAGGCTCACCTTCCCGGCGCGCCCAGGAGGGCGCCCCGGAGGGGCGCGGCCCGGCCAGGACCGGCGTCATGTCCGTGGGATGTGCCTCCTGTCACTACCGGAGGGTGAGGTCGCGCCACATCCGGCCGAGGTCGTCGGCCGGATCCGGCGCCGTGACACAGACGTTGCGCAGCGATCCGATGCCGGGGATCTCGGTGTGCACGACGTCGCCGGCGCGGAGGAACACCGGCGGGTCACGGAAGACGCCGACACCGGCGGGGGTGCCGGTGAAGACGAGGTCGCCGGGGCGCAGCGGCGTGACGGCCGAGAGCAGCGCGACGAGTTCGGCGACGCCGAAGACCATGTCGGCGGTGGTGCCGTCCTGGACGAGCTCGTCGTTGAGCCGGCAGCGCAGCCTCAGCGCCTGCGGGTCGGGGATCTCGTCGCTCGTCACCAGCCACGGTCCCGTCGGGGCGTAGGTGCGGAAGGACTTGGCGAGGCTGAGCTGGCCGGAGCCCTGCACCGCCCGGTCGCTGATGTCCTGCCCCACGAGGTATCCGGCCACGTGCTCCAGCGCGTGGGCGGCGGGCACGTTGTCCGCGTGACGGCCGACGACGGCGACGAGCTCCACCTCGTAGTCGACGGTGTCCCCGCGCAGCTCCACCTGGCCGTAGGGCCCGGTGACGCAGCTGGGGAACTTGGTGAACCCCTGCGGCAGGGACCGGTGGGTCGTGTCGTGGCCGCCCTCGGCGAGGTGGCCGGCGTAGTTCAGCCCCACCCCGAAGACCTGCCCCGGGCGGGGAACCGGCGCCTCCAGCAGTTCGGCGTCGTACGGTTCCCAGCTCGGCGACCGCCCGTCGATCCAGGTGCGGAACCCGTCCCAGTCGTCCAGGATCGCCTGGGCGTCGCGGTACGCGCCGTCCGAGGCGGCGGCGAGGTCGAAGGCGCCGGCCTCGCTCAGCAGGACCGGCACGCCCGCCAGATTTCCGATACGCATGGGTCAGGTCCCTTTCCGTCGAGCGTGCTCGACGACGCTTTCGGCCGCACGGCGGCGCAGTTCGATCAAGGATTGTTCGGAGTGGAAGGCCACGTGTGGCGTGAGCAGCACGTCCGCCCGCTTCGTCAGGGGGCCGTCCGGCGGCACGGGTTCCCGGTCGAAGGTGAGGCACGGCGTCGGTCGGCGGCTCACCGGCCCCAGGGACAAACAAGATGCATGCGGTTGCACATAACGCCGAACCGTACAGCCTGGATGGATGCATGCACAAGCACTACGATGACCCCATGGAGTCTGCAGCGCTGGAAACCCTGGGATATCAGCCCTGGCAGGAGTTCTCCCGGGCACACGCGGCGGTGACCCGCACGCTGGACGAGAATCTGCAACGCGAGTGCGGCATGCCTCTGCGCTGGTTCGAGGCGCTGGCGGTCCTCACCGCCAACGAGGGGCGGGCGGTGGTCCAGCAGGACCTCAGCAACGCGCTGACCATGAGCCAGAGCGCCGTCAGCCGTCTCGTCACCCGCATGGAGCAGGAGGGCCTGGTCCGGCGCACCAAGCAAGGCGACGACGGGCGGGCGGTGACCCTGGAGCTGACCGACGCCGGAGCCGTCAGGTTCCGCGGCGCCCAGGCGCGCTATCTCAGCGACATCACCGAGCACTTCAGCCGGCACCTGGTCGACATCGACACCGCCCGGTTCGTCGCCGCGATGCGCAGGCTGAGCGGCGGCGAGGCGGCCGCGCACTCCCCCGTCGAGCTTCTCGGCTTCGGTGAGTCCGTGCTGGCCGTCAACGCCGACCCGGTCGCCGTGGCCGACGCGCTGCACGTCCGCGACGCCCTGGAGCCGCTGCTCCTGTCCGAGGCCGCCAAGTACCGTACCGAGGAGGACATCGCCGACTGCCGGATCCTCATCGCCCAGATGGAGGCGTGCGCGCACGACCCCGAGCAGTACTACCGCGCCGACTGGCGGCTGCACGCCCGCCTGGCCGCCGTCTGCCGCAACGCGGTCCTGCGCTCGACCTACCTGGGCCTGCTCTCCGTGATCGAGGCCCACCTCGACACCGTGGTGCGCAGCGACAGCGACGCCGACTACATCCAGCGCCGGCTCGCCATCCACCGGGAGATGATCGAGTCGGTGGCCTCGGGCAACGCCTCACGGGTCCTGCGCGCCGCCGAGGCGCACCGGTTCATGGGCATCCGGGCACAACCCGGCGCCCCTCACCTGGCCGACCACGGCTGAGAGGAACGCGGGAGCGAGGCGACGGAGCGACGAGGGGGACACCGGCCCGCGAGCGCCCAGGCCCCCGACACCGCCGGGCGCCGCGAGGAGGTCAGGTGTCCACCCGGAATCTGGGCAGCGCCTCGGGATACTTGTCCCTGACGTACTTCACCAGGTGCTCGCGCATGTCGCACTTGAGGTCGAAGGCGCTGGGGGAATCGGCGGCGCTCATCAGCGCGCGCACCTCCAGCAGCCCGTTGGGCAGGGTGTCGGTGACCTGGAGGGTCCAGTCCTTCTGGTCCCACAGCGGGTGCTCGCGCAGGGCCCGGTAGAGCTCGACGCGCAACTCGTCGACCGGGACCGTCCAGTCGACCCGCAACATCACCGCGCCGATCACCCGGCTGGTGTGCCTGGTCCAGTTCTCGAACGGGTTGGTGGTGAAGTAGGAGACCGGGAGCACCAGCCTGCGCTCGTCCCACAGGCGCAGCACCACGTAGGTGAGGCTCAGCTCCTCGATCCGGCCCCACTCCCCCTGCACGACCACGACGTCGTCCAGCCTGAGCGCGTCGCTGAAGACCAGCTGCAGCCCGGCCAGCAGGTTGCCCAGCATC
The DNA here is from genome assembly GCF_040683035.1 of Streptosporangium sp. NPDC051022. Taxonomy (NCBI): domain Bacteria; kingdom Bacillati; phylum Actinomycetota; class Actinomycetes; order Streptosporangiales; family Streptosporangiaceae; genus Streptosporangium; species Streptosporangium sp. NPDC051022. Next base: position 56,820 of record NZ_JBFBCF010000037.1, read on the forward strand.
GACTGGGCGGCGATGCCGACCACCACTCCGGCGATGCCCGCGGAGGCCAGCAGTCCGGCGCCGAGCGCGCGCACCTCGGGGAAGGTGAACAGCATCGCGCCCAGCGCCAGCACGATGACCACCGCGGAGGCGACCCGGCGGACCAGGGTGATCTGGGTGCGGATCCGCCTGGCCCGCCGGTTGCGCTCGCCCTCGACGGTGACCAGGCGGTCGAGCACCACGTCGGTGACCGCGTACGCGGCCTGGATCACCAGCCAGGTGACACACCCGATCATGAGCAGGCTGACCGTCCGCTCGATCGTGTCCTCGACCGCCCCCTCGGCCATGCCGGGCCGGTAGAGCAGGTTGGCGGTCGCCACGCCCGCCAGCGCGAACGCGGGCCAGGTGCAACGGCGCACGAGGGGGGCGGCGAGCGCCCACTTCTCGCCGATCAGCCTCCAGCGCAACGCCCGCCGCACCATCTCCACGCAGGCGACGGCGGCAAGCACCGAAATGATCAAAATGATCCATCTGGACACTGACGGCTTCCCCCCGGTCGTCGCTTCCCGGACTGAGTGCCCCCGCGCTCACCGCCTATTCAGAAGAAGTCGTCCTGTTCAGAAGGCCTCGTCGAAGGCGACGTTTCCCTCGACGGCCACCTGGTAGGCCGACACCCTCCGTTCGAAGAAGTTGGCCAGCTCCTGGACGTCCTGCAGTTCCATGAACGCGAACGGGTTGGCGGTGCCGTACCGGACGGGCAGCTGGAGCCGGGCCAGTCGCTGGTCGGCCACGTATTCAAGGTACTGCCTCATCCGATCGGCGCTCATCCCCGACAGGCCGTCGCCGCACAGGTCGGCGGCGAACGCCAGCTCCGCCTCGACCGCCTCCTCCATCATCCGCGTGACCTGGACGCCGAGCTCGTCGTCGAAGAGCTCCGGCTCCTCGGCCCTGACGGTGTCCACCACGCCGAAGGCGAACTCCATGTGCATGGACTCGTCGCGGAAGACCCAGTTGGTCCCGGTGGCCAGGCCGCCGAGCAGGCCCCTGGAGCGGAACCAGTAGACGTAGGCGAAGGCGCCGTAGAAGAACAGGCCCTCGATGCACGCGGCGAAGCAGATGAGGTTGAGCAGGAAGGCACGCCGGTCGTCCCGCGACTCCAGCCGGGTCAGGCCGCCGAGCGAGTCGATCCACCGGAAGCAGAACTCGGCCTTGTCCCGGATCGAGGGGATGTGCTCGACCGCGGCGAAGGCCTTGACCCGCTCCTCGTGGTCGGGCAGGTAGGTGTCCAGCAGGGTCAGGTAGAACTGGACGTGCACGGCCTCCTCGAACAGCTGCCTGCTGAGATACAGGCGCGCCTCGGGGGCGTTGACGTGCTGGTAGAGGTTGAGCACCAGGTTGTTGGCCACGATCGAGTCGCCGGTCGCGAAGAACGCGACGAGCCGGTTGATCAGGTGACGCTCCTCGGGCGTCATCCTCGCCAGGTCGGCCAGGTCGGAGTTGAGGTCCACCTCCTCGACGGTCCAGGTGTTGCGGATGGCGGCGCGGTAGCGTTCGTAGAAGTCCGGGTAGCGCATGGGCCGCAGCGTGAGGTCCATGCCGGGGTCGAGCAACATCGGGGGAGCCTTTCGTCGTACGGGGTCCTACTGGCAGGCGTCGCAGTACTCGGGGTTCTCCAGTGAGCAGGCGACGGCTCCGCTCTCGGTCCCGGCCTCCGGGACGGCCCTCGTCACGGTGGTCTGCGCGATCCGGGTGGCCGGGCGGGAGCGCAGGTAGTAGGTGGTCTTGAGGCCCGACCTCCACGCGTAGGCGTACATCGACGACAGCTTGCCGATGGTCGGGGTGGCCATGAAGAGGTTGAGCGACTGCGACTGGTCGATGTACGGCGCGCGCGCCGCCGCCAGGTCGATCAGCGCCTTCTGCGGCAGCTCCCAGGCGGTCCGGTAGAGCTCCTTGAGGTCCTCGGGAAGGCCGGGAACGTCCTGGACGGACCCGTCGGCCCGCTTGATCGCGTCGCGGATCTGCGGGGTCCACAGGCCGCGGTCCGAAAGGTCACCGACCAGGTAGCGGTTGACCTGCAGGAACTCCCCGGAGAGGGTCTCGCGCTTGAAGACGTTGGAGACCTGGGGCTCGATGCACTCGTAGCAGCCCGCGATGGAGGCGATCGTCGCGGTGGGGGCGATGGCGACGATCAGCGAGTTGCGCAGGCCGGTCTCGGCGATCCGCGCCCTGAGCGCCGTCCACTCCGCCGAGCGCCCGGCCCCGTAGTGGTCGGGGTGCAGCACGCCGCCCGCGGCGCGGGTGTCGTCGTAGGAGGGGTGGCGTCCCCGCTCGGCCGCCAGGTCCGCGGAGGTGGCGTAGGCGGCGAGCGCGATCTCCTCGGAGATCCGGGTGGACAGCTTCAGCGCCCGCGGGGAGTCGAACGGCAGCCGCAGCGCGAAGAAGACGTCGGCCAGGCCCATCACGCCCAGCCCGACGGGCCGCCACCTCTCGTTGGCGACGCGGGCCTCGGGGGTCGGGTAGAAGCCCAGATCGATGGTCCTGTCCAGGAACCGCACCGCGGTGCGGACGGTCCGGCGCAGCCGCTCCCAGTCCATCTCCCGCCCGTCCTCCCCGGTGCCGAGGTGGGCGGCGAGGTTGATCGAGCCGAGGTTGCAGACGGCGGTCTCCGCGTCGCCGGTGACCTCCAGGATCTCGGTGCAGAGATTCGACAGGTGGATGACGTTCTCGGGACGGGCCGTCTGGTTGGAGGTGCGGTTGGCGGCGTCCTTGAAGGTCATCCAGCCGTTGCCGGTCTGGGCGAGGGTGCGCATCATCCGGCCGTACAGCGCGCGGGCCTGGACCCGCCTGACGAACCGGCCCTCGGCCTCGGCGGCCCGGTAGGCTTCGTCGAAGGCGTCGCCGTACAGGTCGGTCAGGTGCGGCACCTCCTTGGGGTCGAACAGCGACCACGTCTCGTCGGCCTCGACCCGGCGCATGAACTCGTCGGGGATCCAGTTGGCCAGGTTCAGGTTGTGCGTGCGGCGGGCCTCCTCCCCGGTGTTGTCGCGCAGTTCGAGGAACTCCTCGACGTCGGCGTGCCAGGGCTCCAGGTAGACGCAGGCCGCGCCCTTGCGGCGGCCGCCCTGGTTGACCGCGGCGACGCTGGCGTCCAGCGTGCGCAGCCAGGGCACGATGCCGTTGGAGTGGCCGTTGGTACCCCGGATCAGCGAGCCCCGCGAGCGGACGCGGGTCCAGGAGACGCCGATCCCCCCGGCGTACTTCGACAGCCGCGCGACCTGCCCGTAGCGCTCGTAGATGGCCTCCAGCTCGTCACGGGGCGAGTCGAGCAGGAAGCACGACGACAGCTGGGGCCTGCGCGAGCCGGAGTTGAACAGGGTCGGCGAGCTGGGCAGGTAGGCCAGGGCGGCCATGAGCGCGTACAGCTCGGCGGCCTCCTCGACCGTCTCCGACAGGCCGCAGGCCACGCGCAGGAAGAAGTGCTGCGGGCGCTCGAGGACCTTGCGGGTCCGCGGGTGGCGCAGCAGGTAGCGGTCGTAGACGGTGCGCAGCCCGAAGTACTCGAACCGGTCGTCGGCGTCCGGCGCGATCAGCGCGTCGAGCGCCTCGGCGTGGGCGGCCACGAACGCGGCCAGCCGGTCCTGGAGGAGTCCGGCGGCGTGGGTCGCGGCGATCGACTCGGAGAAGGTCCGGACCCCGTGCCCGGCCGCCTCGTCGGCGATCAGTTCGGCCAGCAACCGCGCGGCGACCTTGGAGTTCTCCGGATCGGTGATCACCCGGGCGGCGGCCTCCTCGATGGCCAGCCTGCGGTCGTCCCGCTCTCTCCCGCTCTCCTCCGCGACATCGATCAAGGTCTGTGTCACGTGTTACCCCTCGCGCGCTCGTGTTCCCCGTACGGCTCCCGCCGGAGGACGCGCGTCCACGGGCGGTCCCCGGGCACGCCGGACCGCCTCGTTCCGCGGACCCTCCCTCGAGGCCCTGGACAGTTCCCATGGCCGAGCCCACCTCGCCCGGCACGCCGCGGGCCGCTCTGCGCGTCCCCCGGTGCCCGGCTCGGCTTCCTCAGCCACGTGTCACCGGCAGGTCTTCGGACTCACAGGCACCTTGCACACTTCTACTGGCCGTCGCTTCCCAGGCATGGCTCACCCAGTGCTCATGACGGCGGTCGTTCCCGTTCACCGCTGCGGGGCAGTCCCGGACTCGCACCGGGTTCCCTCTTACCTCGCCCCCTCGGGCGAACCAGCAACAAGCAGGATCCTACATCTAGTGCCGCCCGACGCAACTACCCCAACAACTTGTGTCGAAGGAGCTGAGTAGCCCGAGTTCGCCGAGAACTCCCCGGGTTCGGCGGGTCTCGGTGACGATCCACTGGCGGAACTCGTCGCCGCTCAGATAGACCCGGTTCCAGCCGTTGGCCGCGCACAGTGCCTGCCAGCGGGGCGAGGCGTCGATCCGGTCGCACAGCGCGACGGCCTCGTCCCGGTCCCGCGGGCTCATGCCGCGCGGGCCGAACACGCCGCACCAGTCGGCGTACTCGAGCCGGATCTCCCGCTCCATCAAAGTCGGCGCGTCGATGCCGTCGATCCGCTCGCTGGAGGAGACGACCAGCGGCCGCACACGGCCCGCGGCGATCTCCGGCAGGAAGGCCCGGGCCGATCCCAGGAGCGCGGCCACCCGCCCCTCCTGCAGGGCCTCGACGCCCTCGGCCCCGCCGGGGTAGCCCGCGTAGTCCAGCAGCCTGACGTCCACGCCGAGGCATTTGCCGATCATGCCGTAGAGCACGTGGTCGGAGCCGCCGTCCAGCCTGCCGCCGACCACCAGCTCGGCCGGGTTGCGGCGGAGCACCGCGGCGAAGTCCTCGAAGGTGCGCAGCAGGGAGTTGGTGGAGACGACCAGGGCGGTCCAGTCGCCGACCAGCCTGGCCAGCGGGGTGGTCGCCGCCATCACGGAGGCGACGTTGGCGATCTCCGCGCCCGCCACCACCGGCATGCCCGCCAGGAGCAGCCTGCCGTCGCGCGCGAACGGGCCGCGGGCGGCGAAGGCGCTCAGCGCGGCCGCGCCGACCCCGCCCGGCTGGTTGCTGACCTCGACCGCGCCGGCCAGCCCGTCCCCGGTCAGGATCGCGGCCAGCGCGCGGGCGGCCTGGTCCCACCCCTGCCCGCGGGGGGCGGGCACGACGATGGTCAGCCTGCCCGCCGGAGCCGCGCCGGAGTCGCCCAGCCTGTCACAGCCGCAGGTGGCGGCCATGACCCCCAGCGCGAGCGCGAAGAACCGCCTACGGTGCATAAGCACCCCTTAGCCCGAGATCCCCCAAACCTCTAGATACTTCACGCTACAGGGCAATTACTTTCCGTAGTACATGTCGGGGGTATAGCCTCGCGAGATCACTCCACCGTGACGCTCTTGGCGAGGTTGCGAGGCTTGTCCACGTCCCGCTCCAGGGCGACGGCGGCGTGGTAGGCGAACAGCTGCAGCGGGATCGACAGCAGGATCGGGTCAAGCTCGGTCTCGTTCTTGGGCACCACGAGGCAGTCGTCGGCCAGCTTCGGGTCGGCCGTACGGTGCCCGACCATGAGCACCCGCCCGCCGCGCGCGCGGATCTCCCCCAGCGTGGTGAGGTTCTTGTCCAGCAGCTCGTCGTCCGGGACGATCGCCACGGTCGGCATCTCGGGACCGATCAGCGCCAGCGGCCCGTGCTTGAGCTCGCTGGCCGGGTAGGCCTCGGCGTGCACGTAGGAGATCTCCTTGAGCTTCTGCGCGCCCTCCCTGGCCACCGGGTATCCCCGGACCCGTCCGACGAACATCATGCTCGGCGAGCCGGCGTACTTGTGCGCGAGCTCCCTGATCTCCGGCTCCAGGGCGAGGATCTGCTTGATCTGGTCCGGCAGCGCGCGCAGGCCCTCGCAGATGCGGCGGCCGTCCGCCGGGGACAGGTCGCGTACCCGGCCCAGGTGGAGCGCCAGCAGCGCGAAAGCCACCGCGGTCGAGGTGAACGCCTTGGTGCTGGCCACCGAGACCTCGGGGCCGGCGTGCAGGTAGACACCGCCGTCGACCTCGCGGGCGATGGCGCTGCCGACGGTGTTGACTATGCCGAGCACCCTGCCGCCCTTGCGCTTGACCTCCTGGACCGCGGCGAGGGTGTCGTAGGTCTCCCCCGACTGGCTGATCGCCACGTAGAGGGTGTCGTGCTCCACGACCGGGCTGCGGTAGCGGAACTCGCTGGCGGGCTCGGCGTCGGCCGGGATCCGCGACAGCTCCTCGATGAGCTGGGCGCCGATCTGGCCCGAGTAGTAGGCGGAGCCACAGCCGATGATCTTCACCCGCCGGAAGGAGCGGGTCTCCCGGGCGTCCATGTTGAGACCGCCCAGGTGGGCGATGTGGAAGCGGTCGTCGAGACGTCCGCGCAGCGTCCTGGCCACGGTCTCCGGCTGCTCGGAGATCTCCTTGAGCAGGTAGTGCTCGTAGCCGCCGGTGTCGTAGTGCCCGGCCTCCCAGTCGACGGTCAGCGGCTCCTTGGCCGTCTCCCGCGCGTCGCTGGAGAAGGTGTGGAAGCCGTCGGCCCTCAGCACCGCGAGCTCGCCGTCCTCCAGGTGCACCACCTGGCGGGTGTAGCGGACCAGCGCGGCCACGTCGGAGGCGGCGAACATCTCCTTCTCGCCGATGCCCAGCACGATCGGGCTGCCGTTGCGCGCCACGACCACCTCGCCGGGCCGCTGGGCGTCGATCACCGCGACGCCGTAGGTGCCGACGACCCGCTTGAGCGCGGCGCGGACCGCCTCCTGGAGCGAGTCGGCGTCCTCGACGGTGCGGGCGATCAGGTGGGAGAGCACCTCGGTGTCGGTCTCGGACAGGAAGACCGCGCCGTCGGCCTCCAGCTTGGCGCGCAGCTCGTCGGCGTTCTCGATGATGCCGTTGTGCACGACGGCGATGCGCTCGTCGCCGGACAGGTGCGGGTGGGCGTTGACGTCACTGGGCGCGCCGTGGGTGGCCCAGCGGGTGTGCCCGATGCCCAGGGTGCCCTTGAACCGCGCCGGTACGGCCGCCGCCAGGTCCGCGACCCTGCCCTTGACCTTGCGCATCTTCAGTCCCTTGTTGGAGACCACCACGCCGGCCGAGTCGTAGCCGCGGTACTCCAGGCGCTGCAGGCCCTCCAGCAGGATGGGGGCCGCGTCCTTCGGTCCCACGTAGGCCACGATTCCGCACATCCGACCGCTCCTTACCCGTAGACGACCCGGCGCAGCTGGCGCAGGGAGAGTTCCGGTGGCGCGACACGGCGGGCTCGGAGCTCGACGGCGATCCGGGGAAAGATCTCGTCGTTGACCAGCCCCCTGGCCTTGAGCTCGGCGTGACGCCGCTGGACGAACTCCTCGACCGGCTCGGAGAAGTAGGCCAGCACGTCCGCCACGACCCGCGCCGCCTCCCCGGGGCCGAGCGCGCTCGTCCGGGTCAGGTGGGCGATCAGGTCCTCGTGGGGATGCCATGCCGTCGACACAGACGAGGACCATACGCAGCCATAAACCGGTTTATCAAATTTCCTGCCCGATTTCGGGCAGAAAACATTGCCTTCGATCTCCCCGGCCCCTCATCGGAAACAGTCAGTATCATCTCCTCACTCTGGGTAGTCATTCGGACGGGAGGAAACCACCATGCGCCATCTGCCGGGGATCTCAATCGTTGCCGCTCTCGCCGTGCTGGTCCCGGCCGCCGCGTGGCGGACGGCGGACGGCGAGACCGGTCACGCGGCCGGAGCCGGCCCGGATCGCCGCTCCGCGGCCGGAGCCGCCGCGGGAGCGCGCGCCGTCCCCCGGGAGAGCGACGCCGCCGGCGCGACGGGCGCCACCGGCGCGGCCGGCGGGGCCCTGCCGTCGGGCACGCCCACGGGCAGGGGCAACCGGCAGGCGGCGTTCGCCCTGGCGGCACGGGCGTACGGCGTGCCGGAAAAGGTGCTGCTGGCCGTCTCCTACATGGAGTCCCGGTGGGACGACAACGACGGGCTGCCCAGCGTCTCCGGCGGCTACGGGCCCATGCACCTGGTCGACGGCCAGGCCGATCCGGGCCCGCGTCACCACACCGTCGGGGACCCGCGCGGCGACGAGACCCGGCCGCACCCGATCAAGGTCCCGGACATCGCCCCGGTCCCGCCGGAGGACACCCTGCACAGGGCGTCCGGACTGACCGGGATCGCCCCCGGCGTGCTGCGCACGGACCCGACGGCCAACGTCCAGGCGGGGGCCGCGCTGCTGGCCGACTACCAGCGGCGCGCCGGCGGGGCGCCGAGCACGGACCCGGCGCGCTGGTACGACGCGGTGGCCCGCTACTCGGGCTCGGCGGACACCTCCGCGGCACGGATCTTCGCCGACGAGGTCTACGCCGTCATCCGCGCCGGCGCCACCCGCGTGACCGACGACGGCGAGCTGGTGATCCTGCCCGCGACGCCGGAACTGCCCCCGGTGGGACCGCCGGACCGGCCCGCGCCGCGCCGCGCGCTCGACACCACGGCGCCCGACTGCCCGGCGACCGTCTCCTGCGAGTGGATCCCCGCCGCCTACCGGCGGCTCGGGAACGGCGACCACGGCAACCACGACCGCTACGACGGGCACCGCCAGATCGACTACATCGTCATCCACGACGGCGAGACCGGCTACGACGTCATGACCAGGCTGGTGAAGAATCCCGAGTACCTGAGCTGGCACTACACCCTGCGCTCCGGCGACGGGCACATCGCCCAGCACCTGCGCTGCGACGACGTCGGCTGGCACGCCGGCAACTGGTACTTCAACTCCCGCTCCATCGGCCTGGAGCACGAGGGATACGTGGCCAGGGGCGCCTGGTTCACCGAGGCGATGTACATGGCCTCGGCCAACCTGGTCCGCTACCTCGCCCAGCGCTACGACATCCCCCTGGACCGGGCGCACATCCTCGGCCACGACAACGTGCCGGGCACCACCCCGCAGACCGTGCGCGGCATGCACCAGGACCCCGGCCCCTACTGGGACTGGAGCCACTACTTCGAGCTGCTCGGCCGTCCGCTGACCGGCTCGCGGAACCCGGACGCGCACTCGGTGCTGATCAAGCCCGACTACGCCCTCAACCAGCCGCGCTTCACCGGCTGCTCCACGTCGGGCGACTGCCCGCCCCGGGGGTCGGCCTCGGTCTGGCTGTACAGCCGCCCCTCGACGTCGGCCCCGCTCGTCAAGGACATCGGCAGGCACCCCGACGGAGACTCCACCTACAGCGTCTACGACCACGCCGCCCGCGCCTCCACCGGCCAGCGCTACGCGCTCGCGGGCCGCGAGGGCGACTGGACGGCGATCTGGTACCTCGGACAGAAGGCCTGGTTCCTCGATCCGGTCGACGCCCGCACCTCCATGCCGGCCGCGGGCCGCCTGGTGACCCCCCGGCCCGGCCTGTCGTCGGTCAAGGTGTACGGCAGGGCCTACCCCGAGGCCTCCGCCTACCCCAGACGGGTCCCGGCGCAGCAACTGGTCCCGCTGCAGTACTCCATGCCCGCCGGGCAGTTCTACAGCCTCGGCCTGACCAGCCAGAGCTCCTACCTGCGGTCGGGGACCACGGCCAAGACGCGGCACCGGATCATCAGGGGGGACGCGCGCTACCGCCAGATCCAGTTCGGCCACCGGGTCATGTTCGTCAGGGCCTCCGACGTCCAGGTGGTCACCGACGAGAATGTCTCCCATGCGCTCCGGTTGCGCACATCCACCCGCCAGAAGCGCTAGAGTTTTCACGTGCACCCGGGCATCGGTTCCGGGCGACACGCGGAAGTGGCTCAGTGGTAGAGCATCACCTTGCCAAGGTGAGGGTCGCGGGTTCGAATCCCGTCTTCCGCTCCAGCAGGCCCTTCGGGGTCTGACTGGTGGAGTGGCCGAGAGGCGAGGCAACGGCCTGCAAAGCCGTGTACACGGGTTCAAATCCCGTCTCCACCTCAGTGCGCCGACATCGGGACCCTCCGGGATCCGGTAAAGTAGCGCAGGTGCCGCCGAGGGGAAACCCGGAGCAGACACGCGGAAGTGGCTCAGTGGTAGAGCATCACCTTGCCAAGGTGAGGGTCGCGGGTTCGAATCCCGTCTTCCGCTCTGATATCCCCCAAGGACGATTAGCTCAGCGGGAGAGCGCTTCCCTGACACGGAAGAGGTCACAGGTTCAATCCCTGTATCGTCCACCATGTTTTACCAGCTCAGAGGCTAGGTCCCAAGATCACGGACCTAGCCTCTTGATCGTTTGACGGTCATTCGACCGTCGACCGGAACCTCATCAGAGGGCATCGACGTGTTCAAGTGAGTTTTCCTGGGCACCTTGATCTCTTGCAGTAAGCCTCAGGACGACCTACCTGGTTCAAACGCACCAGGAGTTCACGAGGCCTCAGAGTTAGGGATGGATCTGGAACTCCCTCGCCCTGCGGGTCTCGATGCCTCTACCTGATCTTCTATCGAGGGCTATCGAGCACACCTCGAGCGGGCTCTTCGTGATCAAGATCACACTCTGGTGATCGGTACAGCGAAGGAACTGGTGGAAGCCACCGCCAAGGTCATTCTCGATGCGCGTGGACGAACTCCTCCAAGCAACGAGGATTTCCCGAAGGTGGTACAGGGCGCTCACGCGGTCTTGAGCGTCAACCGGGCCAGGGGCTAGCGAATGCCCCTCCCCTGCGGGACGTGGTGCAGGAGGCACGGAAGATGGTGCTTCACTTGGCGGAGGTCCGCAACCAGTACGGGACTGGCCACGGGCGTCAGGTGCAGCCTGAAATCGCCGAAGAAATGATCTCCCTCAGCGTCGAAGCCGCGTTGCTCTGGACTCGTTGGAGTCTCCGCCGTCTTGGTCACCTCATCGACGGTGAACCTACAGCGCTGGCCCGAGACCTTCGAGATGGAGGGATTTTCCACAGCGGCGAGCTCGCCCGCCGACTTAAGGCAGCTAACTTGACTGTGCTCCAGTCAACCGAGCAGAACCTGCTCGGGGTCTCGGTGGAGCAGCGAGCAATGAATGAGACCTACCCGGAGAAGGCCGACCAAGCGGCCAACCGCAAGAGGCGCGGCTCTGCCGGTGACCGGCCGGTCGCCCATGATTCCGATCTCTACAAGCAGCGCAACACGGCCGAACGCTGCATCAACCGGATCAAACAGTGGCGTGGGCTGGCCTTCCGGTTCAGCAAGACGCCCAACAGCTATATGGCCGGCCTGTACCTACGCGGGGCCGTCTTATGGATCCGAAGCTTCCGACCAGCCTAGAGATCCGAACTCCGTACAGGTTCTGCTAGGGAACGGCCTTGAGCAGCCAGAGTTCATTCTCGTCATGACCTGGTTCGAACTGCACCACGCGCGCGCCCGGGTCGGTGGAGGCGTTTGCGACTGCCAGCACCTTGCCTGAGTGCTTGGCGATGAGACGGTAGACGCCCGCCTCGTGCTCCTTGAGGTACCAGATCTGGCTGGGGCTGCCGTTGATGCCCCACTGCATCGCGAAGTCGGAGTTCTGGTTCGCCAGGGTGACGTCGAGGGCCTTGCCAGAGTGTTCGGCGATGAACTTGTAGCCGCCTTCGGCGGGTTCCAGGTGGAAGATCTGGTTGGTCCGGCCGTGGGGGGTCCACTGGATCACCCAGCCACCGTCGAACATGTCGCATTCCTTGATGTCGAGGGCGAGCCCGGACTTCTTGTTGATCAGGGTGGCTCGGGCCGGGATGTCCATGGGGGCCTCTCGAACTGGAGTGGGAGGTGGCGGTGCGCCGCCTTGTCTCCATAAGAGACGATTACGGACGGGAAATCACCCTTCGGCCGTGACCGCTTCCGGACAGGGTTTCCGCTGCAGGAAGGCGGCGGTAGCCCGTCGACCACCCTTCCTGGTTGGCCCCCCGCTCACGAACGTGTCCCCAGCCTCCAGGTGGCGGAGTGTACGCGGGGCCGTCCTATGGGTCCGAAGCCTCCGGCCAGCCTAGAGATCCGAATTCCGTACAGGCTCAGCTCTGAAGGGAACCTAAGCCGAGGAGATTGCTTCGGTTCAGTCCCATCACTAACTTCCGAATACTCCGATGGCTGTCTGACGACTGAACCTCGATGATATGACCTCGTAAGTCGGCGGGGATCGTCTCGTGGTTGTCGCGGACCGCGAGGGCCAGGTTCCGGCGCACCAGGTAGTCGTCGTCTTTGGCGAGGGCTTCGACTCGCTCGACGGGAAGACATCCAGGATCCCGAGCCCAGCGGACCGCCGCTACCGCGCGGAGCGCGGGAACAGGATGAATGGCGCAAACTTCAAGGTCAAGACTGGAGTTGGTGGCGGAGAGAAGAGTAAATGCGCGTCCGATGCGCCACTGCGCCGACTGATTCGCACCGCGCAGTAGCGCCATGCCGATCCGCTCGATCATCAGTTGGTCGGTCGGTTCGGCGGCAAGCCGGGCAGCGCTCAGGAGCGCTAGATCGGTCAAGGTGTTGGATCCCGTGTTGATGGTGACCCCGTTGAATGACCCCCGCCAGAGGGCTTCGATCTCGTCGGTAGGCCCGCCGTCCCACTCACCCCGTGCCAGTTCCAGAACCTGAGGCAGGAGGGCCTTGCGTGAGTCTTCATCGATCTCGTCGGCGATGTTGATGAGACCGTTCAGGGCGTCTCGCCGACTCGTCGTCGTCTCACGGCGATCGAGGGCTCGCTTCAGCATCGCTCGCGCGAACTCCACGCGGATTTCGGGTTCCAGGACAGAGGCCAGGATCGCGGCGGCATCCGCGCCAGCACGATAAACGACCCGTCCCTGCTGATGCTCCTGAGGCAGGAGATCACGAGCCACTCGCTCCCGCGCCAACGGGATCACGGACGCGGGATCCGCTCCCGCCATGATCAAACCAAGGCAGGCGAATTGGTTATGTGCGGCGGCCTGAACCAGCCACTCAGTCACGACGTCCCGGTTCGCCGCCAGGAGTTCAGGGCGATCCAGCACAACCCCAGCCATACGCTCGTGGGCGGTGAGAGCGCGAGCCATGAGGGGCACCGCGTCCGGCGACCGTTCCGTCAGAGTGACAAGGATCTTCGCGACGCTCTCATCGGTGAGGCGATACTGGCCTGGCGAACGCTCGATCAAGGGCTCCGCTACACGGAGCAATTCGTGGACCTGCGGATCCGTAAGCGTAGGGCACAACGCGGCGAGTACTTCAAAAGCACGTATCCGCACATCCTCCGCCTGGTCATCGATGGGTTCCTTGCCGATCTCCATGAGCGCCTGGGCCGCCCACGTTCTGGCCGACTCGTCATCCAGCAGATCGGCGGCGGCTGCAACGGCGGCAAATACGGCAATCTTGCAAATGTCCACAGCCGGCATGACCGATACAGTCAACTCGGCCGGTGCCTTCGTAAGCTCCTTGGCTGCTGATGCCGCGAGCTTTGCCTCGCCCGCGCGGACGAACCACGGAATCGCCGCATCGGCGTGCTCGTGGCGGCGCAGCAGCGTTCCCAATGTCTGAGCCGCCTCGACCTCTCCGCTCAGATCGGCGCGCACTGTTGCCTGCCACTGCCACAGTCGTACGCACCGCAACGCTTCAGCCGGATGCCCCTCTTTCTGCATGGCGCGCAGCGCTTGCTTGGTCGTGTGAGCCGAACCTGGAAGACGGCTGGGACGCGCGTTGGGCCGCAGCGCCTGTGCCAGAGGGTGTTGCTCATCTTTGTCGAAATCGTGGTACCAGAAGCGGACTGTACGCCACGCGTACAGCCAGTCGGCCGCTTCATCGAACATCTCCGCGACGCAGGCGCGTTCGATGGCCAATAGATATTGCTCCTGCGCTCCAGCCCCGTCACCTGTGAGTGCGAGGTGGCGGGCGAAACGCGCATGTGCCCAGGCCACCAGCGGCCGGTCAAAACGACGATGGATATCACGTAAGCGTGGCAGCCATTGTCCTGTTGCATCCCCGAGGCACATCTGAACGCGCATCGCGGCCTGTGAGGTTGAACGTGCTATGTCTTCGAGAGCTTGTTGCCGCGCGAGGACGATTTTCGGTTCGGCCATGGCGATGGCCTCCTCGCTCAGAAACGCCGCCGCGCAGTCCCGGTACGGATCGTCGTCCGCGAGAGCATCGAACGCCACGGCCAGTCGCTCAATGTCGCCGCCCTTCGCCAGCTGGACGGCAGCCTGCGTGACTGTCAGAACACGGGTGGCCGCCTCGGATACGGGATCCGCGTCGTTGAGCGCGAAGCCTGCCTCCCAGGGCTGGACCACGTCGAGAAGGCTCCAGGCGAGAGCGATCCGTGTGTGCACCGCAGCGTCGGCGTCGCCATTCTTCTGGAGAGCATCTGCCTCACGACGCCGTACCAGGGCCGCGTGTGGGGCGAAGCCTTTCGCTTCTAACTTGTCAGCAATCTCATGAAACTTCGGCGCCGCTGACGGATCCCCCTCTACGAGTAACCGGTTCGCCTCATCGAACGCATCCTCCAGGGTCAGCGAGGCCATGGGGCCACGGACTACGGCGTCCGCGTCGACCGGCTCGGCTGGCGATTGTCCTTCAACGGGACGTTGCCGAAGACCGCGTCGCCGGAGCTGTCTCCATACGCTGGCCGCGTCAACCACGCCCGCAAGTGGTCCCCACTCCTCGGCCAGAGCGGTGAGGTGCCCAAACAGATCGACAGGAGTCTTATCGAATGCCTCGGCCACCGGCTTGATCCGATTCAGGGCCTCCTGATGGTCGGCGTCGCTCACATGCCACACATGTAGCACAGCGAGCGCAGCATGCGCAGTGCGATGGACGCCGCCCAAGTCCGGCGCGCCATTTCGAATCGCTTGTTCAACAGCTTGGTGAACCTGGATCAGGCGGTTTCGTATCTTCTCATTGACCACCTCGGCGACGAACACCTTGTCGAAGCTCTCATGCGAGCTATGCGCGTGCGCATACTGGACCAGCGTCTTGAGCTGATCCAGCGGGACAGCCTCGCCATCGGCGATCAGTCCGAGTGCGAGCTCCCCACCGGCGACGGCGTCCGCGCGTTCGCTCAAGGTATGCAGCACCTGAGCCAACACGTCGACGAACTCCTTATCGCTGGCGGTCACTTTCAGGGTTCGTTTGACTTGGTATTCGGTGCACAGCCCGTTGGGCACGTCCTCGCCGTACACGACGATGTCATCAAGCAGATGCCCGGTGACCAGTTGCTGCCACGCCACTCCGACGACCGGCATCGACAGTCCAGGCGGGTGTGTCTTTGCGAGCAGGTGGCTCAGCATGATCGCACCGACTCGATACTCGAAGAGCGTGCCAGCACCTCCGCTAGCCGTGGGCGACACCGGACGCTTCTTCGACATCTCTACCCCTCCATCCATCCAGCACGGCATGCACAAAGACATGGGACATGCCCTGGTCCATTGGACCAGAGGTGTCCGACAGAAAATCTGGTCCTTCGAAGTGGCAGGTATGGCGGGATACGGGCGTAACGATTACTTTTCAGAAAGTAAGACGGCTATCGGGCCACGTGACAGGTGCAGGCGTCACGTGGCCCGATTTGTAGTTTCGTGGGACTACTTGATCAGGTGATCACTTTCGCGGCAGAGGGCTACGGCGCCACAAGCCAAACCGAGAATCCGGAGGATCTCTGACGTAGGGACACGATAGGTTCCGCCAGCTTGTATGACCCGGCAAGGGAATTCGCCAGCCTTGACGAGACGGTAAGCGCTATTGCGGCTCAGGCCGAGGGCGCGGGCTGCGGTGAGGAGGGGAACGACCGCAGGGAGTGCCTGGACTTCGGCGATGGTCATGGGGGTCACCTGGCCTCGCCTCCCGCATCGGGACACGACGAGAGTAGGCGCGCCTTGGCGAGGGCGCAGTAGTCGGCGTTGAGTTCGATGCCGATGAACTGCCGTCCGAGGTGCCGGGCGGCAAGGGCGGTCGTTGCCGCTCCGGAGAACGGGTCGAGGACGGTGCCGCCGGGGCGGCAGCCGGCGGCAATGGCACGCAAGGGGATGTCGACGGGGAACGGGGCGTAGTGGGCGCCCCGGTAGGGGCGGGTGGAGATGGTCCATACATCGCCGGGGTTGCGGCCGTTGAGGTGGGTGGGGTCGTGGGTCTGGCCGGTTGGTGGCAGTGCAGTGCCGTGTCGGATGCCGTCGGTTGCCGTCTGGCTGTGCGTGCTGGGAGGTGGCCAAGGTGTCTGGATAGAGGTCAGCTTGGTGGCGCTGCGGCGGGCTCGGTGGGAAAGGGGGCGGTCTCCGGTGTACGGCTGGCGGACGGCGTCGAGGTCGAACCAGTAGAAACGCTGTTTGACGAGCAGGAAGATCAGCTCGTAGCAGGTGGACAGGCGGTCCAGGACGGACTGGGGCATCGCGTTGGGCTTGTGCCAGACGATGGCGTTGCGCAGGATCCAGCCATCCTGCTGGAGGGCGAAGGCAACCCTCCAGGGCATACCGAGCAGGTTCTTCGGCGGCACGGCAAGGCGAGAACGAGGGCGTACGGTGGGCTGCCGTTCGTTGTAGTCCGTACCGCGGGCGTAGCCGTCGGAGTTGGCGGCGTAGACGTCACCCAGGTTGAGCCAGCAGGTGCCGTCGGCGGCCAGCACCCTTCTGGCCTCGGCGAACGTGGTCCGCAGGGCCTCCACGTACTCGGCAGGTGTGGGTTCCTGACTGTACTGCCCCGGACAGTAGTCCCGCAGGCCGTAGTACGGCGGGCTGGTGACCAGGCAGTCCACAGACCGGTCCGGCATCTCGGAGAGCACCTCATGGGCGTCCCCCAGATAGAGCGTGGAGCTGTCGTCACTCCAGTAAGGCAGTCTCACAGCTCCCGCCTCTCCCCGCGAAGAACCTGCTCGAATGCCGTACGGCACTGGACAGGCGTGATGGGCGGCAGCAGCACCGGCACCGGGGTGCCGGACTCCTCAGCGGTCGAACATGCCGAGGATGAGATCGGTGCCGGCAATGCGGCACAGGTGGGTGTGGCGTTGATGAACGTTGTCATCACCAGTTGGGGCGGGCCTCAGATCCGCATGACTCCTGCGAGCGAATGACCCGCGAGGAGTTCGGCTCGTACTTCAGCAGCCACCTCTGGCGGACCTCTGGCGTGGTCGTGACCGGCCCACATACCCATAACGATCTCCGGCGAGCCTCTGGCGGAGCTGCGCCGGTGAAGATCGAAGGGAAGCGACGGAAGTCTGTCCAAGGCCGTCGTTTCGCGTCGCGTATGGGTCGCCAGAGGTGAGTCGTACACCGGGCTGCGAGAACCGACCTCCTCTCGCAGTGGAGCGATCCGATGAGTACCGACCCGTACGAGACGACCACCACGAGCCGCTCGCCGCTGGACACGGCCGAGCACATCTTCCGGCTCGTGGCATGCGCTCCCGCAGGCCTCGCCCTGGACGGCAGAGCCCTCGGCCCCGACCTGCCCCGGCGGCATCTACTCCTGCCGGAGCTGCGCGATCTGCTGATCTCCCATCCTCTGCTGAACTCCACCCGGGACGCGGTCTGGCGTGCGCTGGTCACTCACGCACGGCAGGACGGGCCCCAGTGGCTGGTGGGCGCGGTCGGCGTTGCCGTTCCGGCACTGCGGCGCGTCAGCGGCAGGATCTGCCGCGGCTACGTTGCCGGTGAGGCGGAGGACATCGACACCGAAGTCCTGACCGCGTTCATCGAGGCTGTGCGCGGTATCGACGTCAACCGGCCCAACCTTCTGCCCCGGATGGCCGCCGCCGCCAAGCGCGCTGGTGAGCGTACCCGCCGGAACGCCGAGGCCGATACAGCCCGGCGACTGCTGTTTCACGAGCCGGCCGCACCGCACTCGCCATGGGGACATCCCGATCTTGTTCTGATCGACACGGTGGCCAAGGGCGTCGTCAGCGGGCTGGACGCCGAGCTGATCGGCCTGACCCGGCTGGAGAACAGGACCCTGGCCGACGCCGCGAGGGCACTCGGCTTGACTCCGGAGGCAGCCAAGAAGCGCCGTCAGCGTTCGGAGCCTGTTCTGGTCACGGCCGTTCTCGGTGGAGAAGTCGAAGCGGCCGTGTCCCTAACGATCACTTCCCCTGCCCCTAGAGGGGTGAAGGAGGAAGTTCCCATGATCTCCGCGCGGAGCCGGACCTCAGATCCGCAGCCCGAATCAACCGTCGACCCGAAGGGAGGCCGGGGCAGCCCCACCGGCTCCGCGCGAATCCACCGTGGCCTGATCGGATGGCCGAAGACCTTTGTCGCGCACGGGATCGTCTCATCGGCGAACGCGCGCCGGAGACGACTGCTACGGCGCCGCGTCCTCCAGGTCCTGATCGTCGTCGGCGTTACCGCCACGATCGTTGCCGTTATCGCCGTCACCGCGTTCGCCGAGAATGGTGAACTTGCTACTGCGGCGATGCCGTCGACCGGCATCCGGGCTGCTCGGCCACCCACAGGCCCCGACCAACTCGGTCAGGTCTTCGACAAGCTGCGGGGCTGGCTGATCGGTCTGCTGGCCACCCTGGCGACACTGATGCTGACCATCGGCGGGCTGCGGTACCTGGTCGCCGGCGGGGATCCAGGAGAGATCCAGAAGGCCAAGGCCGCGCTGAAGGCCGCCGCGCTCGGCTACAGCCTGGCCGTACTGGCTCCGCTGTTCGTCAATGTGCTCAAGCGCATCGTGGGCGGGTGACGGCGATGGCCCTCACCCCCGCCATCCACACCTTGTGGACACGACCGACCCCCACCCCGACCCCCGACCTGCCGCTCGCTCCACCGCCCGCCATGCCCGGAACCTCCGGTTTCGGCTTTGGCCTCGGTGGCTGGATCAGCGATCAGATCAACACCTGGTTCGCCAACCTCGTCGGTCTGGCCATCAAACCGCTGCTGGACGCCCTGGCCGCCACTCTGCTCACCACTCCGGGCATCGACGGCCAGGGCAGGGTGCAGGAGTTGTGGCAGACCACCCTGGTGCTGGCCAACGGCGGCTTCGTACTGTTCGTCGTGGTCGGCGGCATCCTGGTCATGGGATACGAGACCGTCCAGACCCGGTACGCGTTCAAGGAGATCCTGCCCCGGCTGGTCGTGGCCTTCTTGGCGGCGAACGCCAGCTTCCTGCTGGCCAGCAAGGCCATCGAAGTCGCCAACGCCCTCGCCCAGGCCCTGCTGGGGCAGGACTTCGACGCCCGGCGAGCCACCAATGCGATCCGCTTCCTGATCGTGCCGCCGGGTAACTCGCAGATCTTCTACATCCTGCTGGCACTGGTGGCCGTGGTCCTGCTGGTCGCCCTACTGATCACCTTTGTGCTGCGGGTGGCGCTGACCACGCTGCTGGTGGTCGCCGCCCCGCTGGCGCTGGCCTGCCACGCTCTGCCCCAGACCGAGGGGCTGGCCCAGTTGTGGTGGCGGGTCTTCAGCGGGCTGCTGGTGATCCAGATCTGCCAGTCGCTCACCCTGGTCACGGCGGTGCGCGTCTTCTTCAACCAGGGCGGCCGCGAGATCGTCGGCCTGGACGGCAGCGGCCAGCTCTACAACCTGCTCCTGGCCCTCGTCCTGCTGATCCTCCTGGTGCGCATCCCGGGATGGGTATCGCGGGCGATGTTCCTGCCCGGCGGACGCGGGCGCGGCCTCGGTGTGGTCCGGATCGTCAGGTACGCGCTGGCCTACAAGCTCACCAGCCCCCTGCTGGGCGCTCTGCACCTGCGGCGCGGCGGAGGCGGCCGGGCCGCCGGTACGGCCAGGCGTACGGCGACCACCGCCCTGGCAGGCAGGATCCTGCCTGCCCTCGCGGCCGGGCCTGCCGGTACGGCTGCCGCCGGCACTGCCACGGCGGCAACGGCCGCTTCCGCAGCACGCGGCGGCAACGGCCCGGCCAAACACGCTCCCGTGGCGGCTCGTCGGCCGCCCCGTGCCGAGGACTGGGAGGCGGCGCCGGTCAAACACGCCCCGACCGCCCCGCCGGTCCGCGGCAAGTACCGGCCCACGCCTCGCCCGCAGCAGCCGATTCCTCCGTCCACGCCGGTCTACGGATATCCACGCGAGAACTTCTACGCAGGGGGACCGGCCGGACTGGTCCAGATGCACCGGCTACGCGGTCAAGGAACGGATGCAAGCGGAGGCATCACTCCTCCACCCACCCCCTCCCGCCCTGCCCGGCCCATCGTCACCCCGAACGCGCCGATCCCCGGCGGTCTGAACTGGCCGGAGAACCCCGGCCGCCGCCGTACCCCGCCGCCTCCGTCCGGCTCGTCGCGCCGTCGCAGGTCCAGGCGGCAGGGAGGTGACGGGACATGAGCTGGGCCGAAGTGGTACGTATCCCCGCCGACGTCGAGCAGCCAGACAAGATTGTCTGGGGGTTCACCGCCCGACAGGTCGCCATTCTCGGCGTGACCGGCGGCACCCTCTACCTCGGCTACACGGCCGTCGGTGAGCGCCTCCCGCTCACCGCGTGCGCCGGGCTCGCCCTGCCGGTCGCGGTGCTCGGGATCCTGCTGGCGGTCGGCACGCACGACGGCATCAGCCTTGACCGGTTCGTACTCGCTGCCATCCGGCACCAGCGCTCCCCCAAGCACCTGGTCGCCGCCGATGACGTCCCCGCGGCTCCGGCGTGGATGGCCGCCCGGTCCGCTCCGCTTCCGGCCCTGCTCAGGCTTCCGGCGCGCGGGGTGATCGGCGACGGACTGATCGATCTTGGTCCTGACGGTGTCGCCGCCATCGCCGAGGTCTCCACGGTCAGCTTCGCCCTGCGTACCCCCGATGAGCAGGACGCGCTGGTCGCGGTCTTCGGCCGCTGGCTCAACTCGCTGTCTGGGCCCGTACAGATCCTGGTGCGGGCCGAGCGCATCGAGCTCGCCGAGACCGTCAACGCCCTCCTCGACGGCGCCCGCGATCTGCCACACCCGGCCCTGGCGGACGCCGCCCGCGAGCACGCGGCCTTCCTCGCCGACCTGGCCACCCGGCACGAGCTGCTGCGCCGCCAAGTCCTGCTGGTCATCCGCGAGGCCGCGGTGGGAGCCAACGGCAGAACCTCGGCTGCCGCCCGTGCTTACCGGCGGCTGGACGAGGCGGGGCGGGTCCTGGGCGCGTGCGGGCTCACCGTCCGCCTGCTGGACACCATCGCAGTGACGGCGTTGCTGGCCTCCTGCTTCGACCCGGCCGGTCCCTCCCTGGCTGAGGCGCAGGTCGCCCTCCCCGACGAGGTCGTCACCGGGCGAGGCCGACGATGAGATTCCGCCTGTGCCGTACGGCTCCGCGTCCATCGGGCATCGGCCCCGACGCGGTCGAGGTCCAGCCCCGGCGGCTGCGCGTCGGTGACGGGGTATGCGCCACCCTCGCGATCACCGGGTTTCCGCGCGAGGTCGCCCCCGGCTGGCTGGAGCCGCTGCTCACCTATCCCGGGCGCCTCGACGTCTCGGTGCACATCGAGCCCGTGCCGTCGCTGGTCGCCTCCGATCGGCTCCGCAAGCAACTCGCCCGCCTGGAGTCCGGGCTGCGCGCCGACCAGGAACACGGGCGGCTGCTCGACCCGGGTGCCGAGGCCGCCGCCGAGGACGCCCAGGAGCTGGCCTCCCGGATCGCCCGTGGTCAGGCCAGACTCTTCCGGGCGTCGATCTACCTCACCGTGCACGCCGCCTCGGAGGAAGAACTCGACGACGCCTGCGCCCAGGTACGGGCGCTGGGCGCCTCGCTGCTGCTGGACGCCCGGCAGGTGACGTTCCGGCAGGTGCAGGGCTGGGTCAGCGGCCTGCCATTCGCCTACGACAACCTGGGGATGCGGCGCACCTTCGACACCCCCGCCCTGGCCTCCGCCTTCCCTTTCACCAGTCCGGACCTGACCGCCGAGCTGGGGCCGACCGCCGTGCTGTACGGGGCCAACACCTCCAGCGCCTCCCTGGTCGCCTGGGACCGTTTCGCCCAGGACAACCACAACTCGGTCATCCTGGCCCGCTCCGGGGCCGGCAAGTCCTACCTGGCCAAGCTGGAGGCACTGCGCTCCCTGTACGCGGGGGTGGAGGTCGCGGTCATCGACCCCGAGGACGAGTACGCCCGGCTGTGCACGGCCGTCGACGGCGCCTACATCCACCTGGGCGCCCCCAGGGTCCGGCTCAATCCCTTCGATCTGCCGCCCAAGGCTCAGCGCGACAGTGACCCGCTCACTCGGCGCGCGATGTTCCTGCACACCCTGATCGCGGTCATGCTCGGCGAACCGCTGGACCGGGCGAGCAAGGCCGCGCTCGACCGGGCCATCATCGCCGCCTACCGGCGGGTCGGGATCACCTTCGAGCCTCGCACCTGGAGTCGGCGCCCGCCGCTCATGCGGGACCTGGTAGCCGCCCTTACCGAGGACGCCGACCCGAAGGCCGGGGAACTGGCCGCCGGGCTGGCGCCGTACGTCACCGGCAGCCACCGCCGGCTCTTCGACGGCCCCACCACCACTCGCCCCGACTCCCATCTGATCGTCTTCTCCCTGCGCGACCTGCCGGAGGAGCTGAAGGCGGTCGGCACGCTCCTGACCCTGGACGCCGTCTGGCGGCGTGTCTCCGACGCCCACGACAGGCGGCCCCGGCTGGTCGTGGTCGATGAGGCGTGGCTGCTCATGCGTGACCCCGAAGGCGCCAAGTTCCTGCTGCGCATGGCCAAGGCCGCCCGCAAGCACTGGGCCGGCCTGTCGGTGGTCACCCAGGACGCCGCCGACCTGCTCGGCTCCGAGATCGGCCAGGCCGTCATCGCCAACTCCACCACCCAGATCCTGCTCAAACAGGCACCCCAGGCGATCGGCAGAGTCGCCGACGCCTTCCAGCTCTCCGACGGAGAACGCCAGCTCCTGCTGTCCGCCGAACGCGGCACCGGCCTGCTCACCGCGGGCGCGGGCGCACAGCGGGTCCCCCTACAGGTGATCGCCAGCAGACGAGAACACGACTTGGTCACCAGCGACCCACAGGAACTGGCCGACCTCGACGACGAGGAGGCCGACCTGTGATCACGTCATCGGAAGTACTTGATGAGGCCCGTCCAGTGCATCACGCCCCACCACTTGATCTCAAACCATCCTGTGACGGCCCGCAGTCTTTGCCGTCTGCTCAACCAGCCCGGCAGGCCGGCATGCGGGACGAAGATCCATACGTCGGCGACGACACTGCCCGTGTGCTCGCGGACTATCCGGTCGGGATCGCGCAGCAGCAGCCGCAGAGTCGCCAGCGTCACCTCATCGATCTCGCCGGTACGGCGGACCATGTGCGACACGGCGGTCAACCCCTGGCAGCGAAGCTCCTGCCGACCAGAGGCGATGGCTCTGCGAGCCCGGGGAGCGATGACCCCGGCGTCAGGGTGACACAGCGACAGGCCGAGCACGGCCACCCCGACCAGGGGCTCACCTCGCTCGAAGGCGGCGTCGACCTCGGCGGGGTCCTCACACCCCATCAGATCATGTGCGCTCGCCCAATCCACTCGCCCTCCCAGTCGCACGATCTTCGCCCGAGCCCTCTGAGCCCATCGTGCACAGCGCGCAGCACCGAACGCCAGCGCATTTCGCGTCCGGCGACAGTCACGCCACCTGTGAAACACGGAGGTTTCCCAGCATGATCCACGATCTCCTCATCGACCCCGCCGCCTTCCTGGACCTGGCCTTCACCTGGCTCCGGGTCCACCTGTGGCAGCTCATGGCGCTCGGCCTCGCCATGGACGTCACGTCCTTCCTGATCGGACAGCTGGTGGCGCGGCTCCGCCACCGTCGGTTCACCCGGGGCGCGCGCTGCGTGGAGATCCTCGCCCCGCCCGTCGCGGACATGCCCGGTGCCGAAGCCCTGTGGGGCAACCTCGTCGGACTGCTGCGGCCCGCCTGGAAGCGGCTCCTGTTCGGCCAGCCTCACCTGGTCTTCGAGTACCTCTTCGGCACGGGCGGGGTGAGCATCCGGCTCTGGGTGCCCGGCGTGATCCCCCAGCATCTGGTGGAACACGCCGTCGAGGCCGCCTGGCCCTCGGCGCGCACCGCCGTACAGGAGGTGGCCCCGCCGGTGCCGCTCACCGGCCAGGCGCACGGCGGGCACCTGTGGATCGCCCGCAGCGAGCGGCTGCCGATCCGTTCCAAGCACGACACCGACCCGATCCGCGCACTGGTGGGGGCAGCCGTCGGGATGCCGGTCTGGCAGCACGCCGCCGTACAGATCCTCGCCCGCCCGGCGACGGGCCGCCGTCTGGCCCACGTCATCAGGAGCGGACCGGCGAGAGCGGTGCGGGCCGCGCTCGACCTGCTGACGCCCGGAGGACAGCACACGCGCCCGCACCCTCAGCACTCGTATCGGCAGGCGAGCGACCAGGCGGTTCGGCTGGAGGAGGCGGCCGACGCCCGCGCGATCAGGGACAAGGCCCACCAGTCTCGCTATGCCGTGGCGATCCGCTACACCGTGCAGGCCGACGAGCTCACCTCCGCCGACGTGAAAGCCGTCAACGTCGCCCACGCCGCGCGCCGCAACGCGATCAGAGGGCGAGCGCACGCGCTGGCCTCGGCGTTCGCCCTGTACGCGGGACACAACCGGCTCGAACGGCATCGGCTGTTCATGCCCGCTGCCCAGCTCGCGGGACGCTGGCTCGGGCGTGGCTTCCTGCTGTCGGTCTCCGAGCTGGCCGCCCTGGCGCACCTGCCGCTCGACGCCGCGGTCCCGGGACTGCAGCGCGCGGGTGCCAACACCGTCCCGCCGTCACCGCAGATCGCCCATGGCGGGGCGAACGCCAAGGTGCTGGGCTTCTCCGACTCCGGCCACGAGCGTCCCGTCGCCCTGCGGGTCGCCGACTCCTGCCACCACGTGCACGTCCTCGGCCCCAACGGCACGGGCAAGTCCACGCTGCTGGCCCAGATGATCCTTTCCGACATCGAGGCCGGACGCGGCACTGCGGTCATCGAGGCCAAGGGCGACCTGATCAGCGACCTGCTCGGCCTGATGCCCGAGAGGGTCGCCGACAAGGTCGTGCTGATCGACCCCGACGACAACCACGCCCGGCCGTCGCTCAACGTCTTGGGCGGCACCGAGCTGGACATGGGGGTGGACAACCTCGTCGGGATCTTCCACCAGATCTACGCCGACTACTGGGGGCCGCGCACCGACGACATCCTGCGCGGCTGCGCGCTCACCCTGGCCCGCCACGGCGGAACGCTTGCCGACGTCCCGACCCTGCTCATCGACGCCGAATACCGCCGCCGGCTCGTGGGCGGCCTGCGGGACCCGCTGCTGCTCGGGTTCTGGCACTGGTACGAGAACCTGTCGGACTCGGCCAAGGCCCACGTCACCAGCCCGATTATGAACAAGCTGCGGGCGTTCCTGCTTCGGCCGTTCGTCCGCGACGTGCTCGGTTCGGCCAAGTCGACCTTCGACCTGGGCGACGTGCTGGACGGCGGGATCCTGCTGGTCCGGCTGCCCAAGGGTGTGCTCGGCGACGACAGCGCCCGGCTGCTCGGCTCCATGGTCCTGGCCCAGATCTGGCAGGCCGCCTCGCACCGCGCCAAGCTCGGCCGTCCCCGCACCCCGGCCGCTCTCTACGTCGACGAGGCGCACAACTTCCTCACTCTGCCGCACGCCCTCAGCGACATGCTCGCCGAGGCCCGTGCCTACCGGCTCTCGCTGGTCCTGGCCCACCAGCACCTGGCCCAACTCCCCCGAACCCTGCGCCAGGCCGTCTCCTCCGACGCCCGCAACAAGATCTACTTCTCGCTGTCGCCCGAGGACGCCCGCGAGGTCGAGCACCACTTCACCCCTCACCTACGAGCGCACGACCTGGCCAACTTCGACGCCTTCCAGGCCGCCGCCCGGCTCGTGGTGCGCTCCGCCGAGGCTCCCCCGTTCACCCTGCGCACCCGTCCCCTGCCCGAGCCCTCACCGGACGTGGCTCGCCTGATCAGGGCCGCCGCCGCGCGGGCACACGGCCGCTCCACCGTCACCCCCGAATCCCGGCCGGGCGACCCCCGGCTCCAGAAGTGAAGGAGAAAACCGATGTCCACCTCCCGCTTCACTCCCCTGGTCCTTGCCCAGCTCGCCGCCCGGCTGACCTTCCGGGACCGGCGCCTGCTGCGGCTGGTCAAGGAGCAGCGCGTGTTGACCTCGCCGCAGATCGCCCAGATCGCCTTCGACACCGACGACGCTGCCCGCAAGCGCCTGCTCGCCCTGCACCACATGGGCGTGCTGGACCGCTTCCGGCCCATCCTGCCGCCCGGGATGGGCACCGCGCCCTACCACTACGTGCTCGGTCCGGCCGGCGCCGCCGTACTGGCCTCCGAGGACGGCGTGGACGTCACCGCCTGCGGCTACCGCCGTGATCGGGTCCTGTCGATCGCCTACAGCCAGCGCCTGGCCCACACCGTCGGCACCAACGGCTTCGGCGCCGACCTGTACGGCTTCGCCCGGCGGCACA
This sequence comes from Streptosporangium sp. NPDC051022, assembly GCF_040683035.1. Classification (NCBI taxonomy): domain Bacteria; kingdom Bacillati; phylum Actinomycetota; class Actinomycetes; order Streptosporangiales; family Streptosporangiaceae; genus Streptosporangium; species Streptosporangium sp. NPDC051022. Next base: position 83,080 of record NZ_JBFBCF010000037.1, read on the forward strand.
CCGACGCCGAGCTGGTCACCTGGTGGCCGGAGAACCGCTGCGCCTCCGTGTGGGGTGACACCGTCCGCCCGGACGCCTACGGTCGCTGGCGCCAGGACGAGTACACGGTCGACTTCTTCCTGGAGTACGACACCGGCAGCGAGCCCCTGGACCGGGTCGTACGCAAGCTCGACGGCTACGCCACCCTCTCCCAGGCCACCCAGCTCGTCACCCCCGTCCTGTTCTGGGTACAGGGCGGGCGCCGCGAGGCCAACCTCCGCCGCAAGCTCGTCCACCACCCGGCGCACATGTTCGTACCCATCGCGACCGGCAGCCCCTCGGCCCTGGTCGGCCCCGTGGACGACGGCCCGGCGGGCGAGAAGTGGCTGCCCTCCGACACCGAGGGACCCCGGCTGCGCCTGGCCGAACTCGCTCTCTACTGGCCCGGCCTCGGCTCCCGGGACGCCGCTGCCCAGCCCGCTATCTTGCCCGGGGAGGACGACGAGTGATCCTCGAAGCCGGGATCGGCGTCAAGGCCATCGTCGCGGGAGGCGGCCTCGTCTCAGGCATCGCGTTGATCGCCGGAATGGTCGGTGGAGGCAGGTATGCCGAGGCCTCCGCCGACCCCGGCAGGCTCGCCGCCGCCGTGTGCTCCTACACCGACCAGGCCGCTTCTCCGCGCGACTCGTCGACCACCACAACCGGTTCCCCCGCGGCCACCGGTCGGCTCGATCTGAACGACGAGCAGTTGGCCAACGCCCGCGTCATCGTGGGCACCGCCGACTCTCTGGGGCTGCCCGAGCGGGCCGCCGTCATCGGCGTCGCGACGGCCCTGCAGGAGTCCAGCCTGCGCGCGCAGGCCATCAGCACTGACGGGACGTCCTTCGGCATCTTCCAGCAGCGGCCCGTCAACGGCTGGGGAACGCGGGCGCAGGTGACGGACCCCCGCTACGCGGCCCGGATGTTCTTCTCCCGCCTGGCACAGGTGAAGGGCTGGCAGGCCAAACCGCTGACCGCGGCAGCCCAGGCCGTGCAGCGCTCCGCCTTCCCGGACGCCTACGCCAGGCACGAAGCCCGCGCCGAACAGATCGTCACCGCGCTGTCGGCTTCCGGCGTGCGGTCATGGGCACCGAACCCGCCTTCTCGGAGAGGGCAGTTCGGCCTGCCCTCGGAGGTCCTGGCCGAGGTTCGGGGAAGCATCGAAGCCGCTGGTTCCCTGGGGATCGATCGGCAGGCCGTGATTGCCGACGTGGCCCGTGCCCTTCGCGGTACGGCACTGGAGAACCACGCGGTGGCCAACCTCCCGGAGAAGTACGAGAGGCGTGCGGAGAAGATCGTCACCGCTATGAGCGAGCGCCTGTGCCGGGAGCTCACGGCCAGGCTCGCAGAGATCAACGACCGGTTGGAGGGAATCGAGAGCGACTTTGCGGAGGTCTCCGGACGCGCGGCCATAGCCGTACAGGCCGCCCTGAGGATGCGCGGCACGCCGTACTCCTGGGGCGGAGGCGACACGGCCGGCCCTGGCTTCGGCATCGGCAGAGGAGCGGGCATTAAGGGGTTCGACTGCTCGGCTCTGACCCAGTACGCCTGGGCCAGAGCCGGGATCTCGATCCCCCGCGTCACCTACGACCAGTGGGACCACGGAACCCGCGTCCGCGGTCCCATCGAGCCCGGCGACCTGGTCTTCTACGAGACGAACTCCGAGCTTTCAGGGCCTGACCACGTCGGCCTCGCCGTCTCCGGCACCCAGATGGTCAACGCGCCGTTCACCGGGGCGAGAGTGCGCGTCGAGCCGATCCGCCGTCCAGGTTTCGTGGGTGCGGTACGGCCGGACTGATCCGGATGGTACTCGGGAGCCGAACACCGGAGGTTGAGAGATCCACCGGCCGAGACGTACCGTCGGTAGCCCTGATCATAGGAGGCCCGGGGCAGCCATGATGGGTGGATACAGCGTCGAGAGTCTGGGGGACCTGCTCGCCGGACTGGCGCTGATCTGGCCGCGTTCAGCCGCTCCAGCATGCCTGGCCTCCTTCCTCATCCCTCTTCACGGCCACCTTGCCGACGATGGTCGTGAAGCACGTCTACTCAGCGCTGTGGTCGGTGCCGTCCCCGTCCGGACCGGGGGTGTCCCGTCCCAGGCCCCGGCGGATCGCGATCTCCACGGGCGAGTACGCGCCGTCGGCCCGCTCCAGTTCGTACGGCGCGGCCGGCATCAGCGGCGGCTGGGCCATGAAGCGCGGCCGCACCCCATGGTGCGGTTGCGCAGCGTGCACCAGGAACGGATGGCACAGGAAGACGTCGCCCGGGGACCCGGTGGCGAGGGCGAGTGGCCGGTGGTCGGACGCCGCCACCAGATCGGGCGCGAGGGTCAGCCCGCTCGCCCCGTCCTCCCCGTACTTCTCCAGCACCTTCGGCACGTCGAGGTGTGAGCCGACCCGGATCCGGGTCGGGGCGTCCTGTTCACCGACCTCGCTGAACAGGAACAGCATCAGCAGCGCCCGGCCCTGGGAGCGCAGATTTGTGAAGTACCAGCTCTCGCCCTCCGGCAGATAGCTCCCCTCGATGTGCCAGCCCGCGTCGTCCGGCTCCTCCTCGTGCGGGAAGCGCAGCGGGAACGTGCCCAGCGAGTAGCGCGGCTCCCAGCGTCCGGCGCCGACGAGCAGGTCGTACGCGTGGTGCAGGGACGGGGAGTTGGGGGCGGTGGCGAACGGTCCCTGCGCCATGCCGGCCACCCAGTGCACGGGCTGCGTCCACGTCGACGGGTCGTCCGGGTCGCAGCCCGTCTCCCTCCACAGCAGCCGCGCGCAGTCCGCGGCCACGCGCGGCGCGACGGCGCCCTCCAGCTTCACGAAGCCGTCGCGCAGGAAGCGGGATACCAAGGTCGTGTCATCCATGCCCCCATCGTGTGGCGACACCGGCCCCGATCACCCGACATTCTCCGCACCGCCTTTGTCGGGTACGAGGATGAGCGCGTGGCCCCCGGTCACGCCGCCCGCTTGAACTCGTGCCCGGAAGAGGTGGTGCGCCGGCAGCCAGTCTTCATCGTCTTCGACGGCGTCCGGGTCCCGGAAGGGGCAAAGACCCTGACCGGGACCGCTGGCCTTGATGTTGAACAGGTAGCGGCCCAGGAAGTCGATGTGCCGGTCCTTGAGGGGGAGAGCCGGGCGGCCCTACCGTACGCGTTGACACCGACACATGGCGCGCTCGCCTTTATGCATGTAGAAATGCACGCCTATGTAATTGCTCGCATGTCCAGAAAAGCCATCGCGACCTGCGAGAACCTGCCAGGCTGAACAGGGGGCCTTCTCCCGAGCATGTCCCCAGCCCCAAGGTGAGCCGATCAGCGCAGGTCACCGGACTTCCGAGAAGATCGCGTTCTCGGAGGCGGAGACGGCCACGGCTGCCGAGAACACGGCTGAGAGGCGAAACCCCAGCTTGGCACTTCCGAGAACAGAACCGCGTCGCCGGTTGGCGGCTGGGGACACATTCGGGAGGAGGAGGCCGAGCTGGTCGGCAGGAGACAGCCCGGTCTCGGGAGGGGCGCACCGGGTGGTTCGGCTTGAGCGGTCGCCCGGTCTCGGGGTCCGGGACGACCACCTGCTCGCCCCAGCGCGCCCGGTCATCGCCCGGCCTGCGGCGGGCGGCGAGGTCCGGACGGCCGTGCGGGCGGGCGCGGGCCGGGACCGGCCCCCAGGCCGCATGCCCGGCCTCGATGTCCGCTCGGCAGCCGGTGAAGCCGCACACCCGATTAAATCGGTCGCTTCGCTTTGTGGCGGATGAATACGATCACGGCACGCTCTGGGGGGTTTCGCCTGGACTCACGGAAGGACATCCCCGCGATGCTAGACCTGATCTTCGATCTGGAGACCCAGGATCCCGACGACGTACTGACCCTGTGCCTAGTCGCGGGACATCCGGCCGTACGGCTGCGCGCGGTCACAGTCACTCCGGGGTCGCCGACGCAGGTGGGACTGGTCCGGCACGTCCTGCGACGGCTGGGGCGGGACGACGTCGCGGTGGGCGCCAGTGATCCCGGTACGGGCAAGAGCCATGTGTCGGGCTTCCACGACCGCTGGCTCGGCACTCCTCCCGAGGCCCAGCCGGACGCCCCGCCCGCTGACGTCATCGCCGAGACCGTACGGTGTCACCCCGGGGCCACGCTCCTCACCGGCGGGCCCCTGCACAACCTCCGGCGGTTCCTCGACACGTATCCGGGAGTGAGGCTGAGCCGGTGGATGGCCCAGGGCGGGTTCGCGGGTGACAACGTCGTACCGCCCGAGCACCGGTTAACGAAGTTCGAGGGCCGCACCTTATGCCCGACGTTCAACTTCAACGGTGAGCCCCGGGCGGCCCTGCTCGCACTGTCCTCGGACCGGATCGCACGGCGCGAGCTGGTGTCCAAGAACGTCACTCACGGCGTCGCCTACGACGGCGAGTTCCACGAGCGGCTGCGCCCACACCGCGACCGCACCGCCGGGCTCGCCCTGATATTCGCCGGCATGAAGCACTACCTGCGCAAGCGGCCCGGGGGGAAGCTGCTGCACGACCCCACGGCGGCCTGCGTGGCCATCGACCGCGCCATCGCCACGTGGGCCGAGGTCGAGATGGTCCGGGAGGAGAGCGGATGGGGCGCGCTGCCGGCGGCGGGCAGCGGGACGTTCATCACGACCGCGCTCGACCACGAGCGACTCTTCGAGGTCTTCATCGGTGAGGACACCGCGAACACCGGTGAGGGCACCGACTCTCCGGAGCGCCGGGTACACCTGTCGGCCTGACCCGGCCTCCTCCCGAATGTGTCCCCAGCCGCCAACTGGCGACGCGGTTCTGTTCTCGGAAGTGCCAAGCTGGGGTTTCGCCTCTCAGCCGTGCGTGTTCTCAGCAGCCGTGGCCGTCTCCGCCTCCGAGAACACGATCTTTTCGGAAGTCCGGTGACCTGCGCGGACCGGCTCACCTTGGGGCTGGGGACATGCTCGGGAGAAGGCTCCCGTGTCGTTCGAAGGTGCGTGAGGGTCCCAGCGTCGTGATCCGATGCGAGGGCGTCGACCGCCTTGTACGACGCCAGCCCCCGCACCCGCCAGGCGGGCGATGCTCTAGCCTGGCAGGGGTTCGGGGACGGTAGTCCCCGAGTCCACAGACCGCACTGACGCCATTGCCCTTGCTTAGCTCCGGGTGGGGCCAAATCAAGCCGTCACATCTTCCCGGCGAAGATAGTCAAGTGGGTCCAGGTCGGGCCGGGCGGATTCCAGCGATCTTCGCAACACGGGGTCAATCGACTGTTGCGACGAGCTTAGCGAAGAGCTCGGTGGGGTCTGCCAGCCGAGGTCCTTGCGGGGGCGGTTGTTGAGTTCGGCGGCGACAACATCAACTTCTTCAGCGTCATCAACGTCGACGTCGAGGCTGAGCTCCGCCAAGCTCGACACCGGCGGATGGCGACCCCTGCGGCCAGCACAGCTTCGCCAGCTGGGGCTGACGCCCTGAGCCCAACGTCAAGTCATAGCGTCGCGGCGATGTGCTCCGGACATCGCCGTATGTGACTTAGCGCTTCAGCTGGCGGGAATCGCCCGCTGAAGCACAAAGCCATGAATTGATCATTACGAGGCATCGTTAGCCGGCTTCGAGAACGAAGAACAAGAAGCTCAGGAACCTCGTGCCGGTGATCTCGCGGAACTCCTCGGGGAACATCTCGCGGGCTTCCGGCGCGAACGGCGGTTCGCTGATGACGCTGATGCGAAAGCCAGCCGCGGTGAAGGCTTCGGTCATCGCGTGCAGCGGCCGGTCCCAGAAGCTCATCTGGGCGGTCTGCCCGCCCATGGTCCATTCTTGGATCCGGTTACGGGTCTCGAAGTACGTGGGCTTTTCCCCGGCCATGTGCTGCATGAGGGTGCTCATGAATGGATGATCGACCGAGACGAGGAGTCTGCCACCAGGCCTCAGCACGCGCCGCAGCTCGGCCAGTGTCGGCCCCCAGTCTTCCAGGTAGTGCAGCACCAGGGACGCGATGACGTCGTCAAACGCGTCGTCGGGGAAGGGCAGTGGGCTGGCCAGGTCGACGACCCGCAGATCTGCGTCGGCGCCCAGCCGCCGTCGGGCCATCGCGAGCATCCCGGCGCTCACGTCGACGCCGGTCACGATGGCACCTCGATCGCGCAACACGGAGAACAGCGGACCCGAGCCGCAGCCGGCGTCGAGGATGCGCCTTCCGGTCACATCCCCGGCGAGCTCCAGCATCGCGGGCCGCGCGTAGTACGCGTTGATGAGACTGGTCTCGTTCACGGCCGTGTACCCTTCGGCGATCCTGTCGTAGTCGTTGAATCGCGACGAAGATGCGGCCTCAACATGCTTCTCGGGCATGGTAGACATGCAGGCCATTGTGGCTCATCAGTCACGGGCGACACAGGCGTACGGCCTGGTTGCCTGTGATTGAGCGCTTAGATCGGCGAACCGCCACTCCACTTCGTGAAGATCCACGGCTGCCGCGGGGTGAAGGCCGGCGGGCTCTGGCATGACGGCACACCCTCGGCTTCTCGGTGAACAGCAACATCCGTGGCGACTCCTACGTCTTGCCGATCGGGCACATAATCGGCGCCGACGTGGACGCCGAACTCCAGGCCCTCACCGAGGTACCCGCCGGCGCCGGGTATGAGGTGACCTCCGACCCCGAGCACGAGGTCAGCGTTTTCGTTCGCCTCGCCTCTGGCTCGTGATGCAGGCCCGTGGGTGTTGAGATCTCCACCGTTAGATGAACGCTCGAACCGAATGCGGCCCTTAACCCGCTACCGCCAAAATCCGGTCCGATCCCCCTCGCGGGCCGAGCGTCGCCTACGGCCTCACCCGCTGGAGGCTCAGACGAGCCGAGGCGAAGTAGACATGATCCGCTGCGCTGTCACAGGTTCGCCGCTGAAATCCGGTGGCGAGGCGTACGCTGGTCCGTGACCGCTCTCACCGTTTTCTTGGTCGAATGCGATGTGGGACAGGTCGGAGGGGCGGCTCGTTCGCGGGCCGTCCCTTCTTACGTTGCCGCCCGCTCTGTCAGGCGTCCGGTCCGTCCGCGAGGTAGACCTGGAGCATCCTGAAGCCCGGCATGGCCTCACTCGGCTGGACTCCCACGGAGAACACCTCGGGCTCCTCGAAGACCGGTTCGCCGCTGGGACGGCGGGCATATGCCACCCGTCCGTAGTCCACGCCCTCGTCGCGATCGCAGCTCATCCAGGTGATGGCCTCCTGCTCTCCCTCGCGCAGTGGATGGTTGGAGACCGCGCGTACGGAGACCGTGTTCGGCGGGGTGAACACCCACACCTGCGGGACGGCCAGCACCCACCGTCTGGCGTCGATCTCGCGGGCCTTGGTCGCGGCTCTGGCTTCGAACGCGACGGCGGCCGGCTCGTCTCGCAGGTAGTCGTAGTCGCTGAGCACCAGCCTGCGGTCACCGTCCAGGAGCACGATGGCGGGGCAGTCGCGGGAGACGATGCTCTTCTCCAGGCGTCCGACCACGTCGAAGAGCAGCGCTGCCGTCTCGTCGTTCATCTCGTCCTCCGAACGCCCGCGTTCCCCTCCGATCATGCCCGATCGGTCAAGCCCCGGCCGGTGACAGTCCAACGAAAGACGCCCCGTGGTTCCGTGCCCGGGGTACGGCCCGCGATGGGGTGCGGGCCGTACCGGGAGAGATGGGTCAGGCGGCGCGGGTCAAGACCGGACGGCCGAGGACCTTCTCCAGGGTGTGGAGGGTGTCGCGGTCGAGGTCGTCGATGCCGCCGGTCACGGCGCGCAGGAGGTTACGCTCGGCGCGGCAGACACCGCGGACGGCCTGTCCGTGGTGGACGTGGGTGTTGACGGCCTGGAGCACGCCCCAGCCCGACCCGGCCCAGGGGGCAACCCGGAGGTCGTGGCGCCAGAGCCGGTCCAGTGCGTCGCGTTTGGTCTCGGCGAGTGTCCAAGAGCGGCCTCGCTCCTCGGGCATGGGCACGTGCTGGTCGAGGAAGGCCGCCCACTGACGGTCACTGACGCTGGTCTCGCACAGCAGGCGGACCTGTTCGGCGAAGTCGTCGGCCACCTGGTAGACGATGTTGAGCGCGTCGCGGGCCTGCTCCAACCGGAGCCTGGAGTGCTTCGAGTGCTTGATCTTGACCTGCTGGCCGTGCTCGGCCAGACCGGCGGCCATGGTGTTGTCGCAGACCACGTTGGTGACGGCCCGCTTGAGCGTCGTGGCCAGCGAGCCGTCGAAGGAGGTCGCGCCGAACAGGTGGGGGCGGAACTCCACGCCCTCGGGGGTGACGATGTTCTCGGGCACCTCGACGGAGACCCAGGCAACCGCGCCGCCGCGCAGCAAACCCGCCGAACCGATCGACAGGTCGTCGTCCAGCAGTCGGGCGATGGTGTCGATGAGCCACTCGACATAGGGGTGCGGCTCGTAGCCGTCGGAGAAGATCCCCATGACGTGCCCGGTGTCGCTGCGCAGGATCGCCTGCCGGTCGGGGATCTGGGCCAGGCCGCCGGTGACGGGGTGCTCCACGTAGACCGGCCGGGAGAGGGCCTCCCAGCTGAACAGGCGCCGCTTGACGTCCTCCACCGGGATCGGCCCCGGGTAGTGGTTGGGCTCGGCGCCCTGCAGGGTCGCCCGGTAGTGCCAGGCAGTACCGCGCTTGTCAGTGAAGCCGATCAAGGTGTTGTCGTTGAGCCACTGCAGGGTTTCACGAGACATGATCTTTCCTTCCGGAAAGGAAAAGGCGCCGGTGGTCCGGCGCCTTTTCGATGGATGGCGGATACGGGGACCGGGCAAGGTCAGTCCAGCTGGTGGATCACGGGGCGGATCACGTGGGCGTGTTCGCGGACCTGCTCGGCCAGTTGCTCCGGCAGGTCGGGGGTGTTGATCTGGCCGATCGCCTGGGGCGGCAGGCCGTGGTCCAGGGCGAACTGCAACAGCCCAGCCATCCGGTAGCCGGGGTCGGCCGGCAGGGCCCGGTCGGTGGCGATGCGGGCCAGCGCGCCGTCCCCGTTGAAGTAGGCCGCCATGGCGGCCAGCGTGGCGGGCGCGGGCACGTAGGCCACCTCGACCAGCCTGGTGATCCGCGACCAGAGCCGGAACAGGACGTCGGCGGGATAGGTGTCGATGAACGTGACCGTGATGTCCCGCACAACGATCATGGTGAGCAGCACGCCGAGCCAGGCGACCTGTTCATGGGACAGCTCCTCGCCATCCGCCGTCCGGGCCAGGGCCTCACGGATCCGCTCCTGTCCCTCGGCGTACCAGGTCTCGCCGGTAACGGACGGGTCGGCGAGCATGGCGGCGGCGCGGGCGTGCGCGGCCAGGGTCGCGGTGCGCATCGCGACCCGTTCGGAGCCGCTGGCCGGTGACAGCATGGCCACCAGGGCATCGCGGTTCGGGAGCACGCCGACCCCGGCCATGACCGCGCTGGCGGCGGCCTTGGTCGCGGTGATGTCGAACGGCGTGCCCTCCGGCGGACAGCATCCGGGGTCGGGACACAGGTATGACCAGTAACGGCCCTCCTCCACCCGCAGGGCTTCGATGATCTCGATGTGTCTGCCGTGCAGGACGCGACACACGGCGTCCATGATCGGTGTCACGCGCCGACCGGGGCCGTAGCCGATCAGCAGGACGTGACTGGCCTCGTTCCCCGTCACGATGCAGCCCAGCTGCTGGGCCAGTTCCGGGCCGTCGGTGACGGAGTCTGGGAGGTCGAAGCGGATCGTCGCCGTGACGGCTCCGTTCGCCGGGTTGATGACGAGGATGACCAGGCTGAGCGTGGGGTGGAAGCCCAGCAGGTACGGCACGACCGCGATGACGTCGGCCAGTTCGTCCAGGGACACGTGGACCTTGTCAGAGTCCATGGGGATTTTCCCTTCCTCGCATGACGAAGCCCCCGGCCGGTCGGCCAGGGGCTGGGATGGAGGGGTTGGGTGCTGCTTCAGCAGGGGTCGATGCGGGTGCCGCCTCGCTTTCCGAGGTAGACCCGCCTGGCCGGGTAGGAGAGATCTGTCGCGGAGCCGTACAGGGTGATCTCGCAGTCATCCCCGACGCACGGCGTCAGCGCACGGACGGACTCACGGTGCACGAACGCGAAAACCGAGGTCTGCCGGTAGCCGTACCGGTGGCGTTCCAGCAGCTTTCGCCTGGCGTCCGCGATGGAGGCGAACTCCTCCAGGTCGTCAGGATCCGACGGGCCGTACCCGTTCCCGCCGTTCCAGAAGCCGTACCATCGCACGGCCTGTCACCTCCTCAGATGGGACAGCCGGGTGAGGGGTGGTCGGTGGATCCGCAGTAGCCGCAGGTGTCCTCCATCGCGAATGCGGCCAGTTCTTCGGCGTACCGGTCACGCCATGTGAGCTGGGTGGCGGTGTAGGCGTCGAAGTACTCGGCCTCCACGTCGCCGGGGCGCAGCGTCAGGAAGGCCAGCACACTTCGGGCGGCGTTGACCAGTTCCTGGGTGCTGAGCACCGTTCCGGCGGCGGAACGGATGTCGGACGCCGCGAAGATCGTCCGACGCTTGCGCGACAGCCGGTAGTACCACTGGATCCGGCCGTCCCGGTAGCCCGCAGGCCATATCTCCAACAGGTGATCTTCATCGATGGGCCATGCGGCCAGCAGGCGGGAGGAGATTCTCCATCTGCTGGGCAAGATGACCCCGTCGAGGACGGGCATCGGTTTCTCCTTGGGGTCCAGCAGCGGGACCGTCGGTCCCGGATAGGGGACCCGTCCTGACACGTCATCCGGGTGCGGAGAGCAGGACGGAGACTCACCGCTGACGATCACCTCGCGGTTCCGGAAGACCACGAGAGTGGAGGAGAGCGCACCGCGTGAGTACGCTTTCTTGCCCTCACTTAAATACGGGAGCCGGAACGGCCCGACCGTCCGCGACCGGAAAGATTCTTTGAAATGCCGATCGCGTGTGAGGGTGCTGTGGCTGTGGCGTTTCCGCTGCTCATGCGTGCCGACGTGATGGCCGCGCGCGTAGGCATCGGGTGGCTTTGCCGTTGCCGCCGTGTGGAGCGGTCCGTGCGTCGCGCGCCGCGCGGACGTTTTTCGCTCTCACATAAATACGGGCGCCACACGTGCTCAACCGTCCGCGCTTTTCAAGATTCTTTCGAGAGGTGACGAAGCAAAGCGGAGGGCCCCGGGACGTACGGTCCCGGGGCCCTCCGTGACGGCCTGTCAGTCGTTCGCGCTGCTCTGAGTGCTCCCGTAGACCATCGCGTTCCTGGCATCGTCAAGGCGCTCCGAGAGCTCCCGCCATTCGGTGCGCGCGGCGTCACGGGTACGGATGACGGCCCGGCGGGAGCCGTACGCGCCCCCGTGCTGTGCCTGGGCGACCTGGGAGAGGATGCCCGCGCGCCCCAGGTCTTCGGCCTGGGTGGCGACGGTCAGGGCGTCTCGCAGGACGGGGAAGTCCTTGCCGTCGGCGAAGGCCGCGCGGAAGATCTCCGCACTGTGCTGGGAGACGCAGAACGCCACAGCCGCGCGGGTGGCGTTCTCCGCGTGCGGAAGCCCGCGCATGAGCTGGGCGCCGGGGGTCGCGTCGATCTCGTCCGGCGGGACGTCCAGCCGGTAGCCGTTCCGCGCGGCGGCGTCGCGAACCGCCCACCGGTGGAGGGTCGTACGGGTGATGATCATCTCTCCGCCGTCCCTGCGGACGTAGACCCACGCCTGAGTTTCGCGGGTGGTACCGCTCTCGGGAGCCGGTGCGCACTTGCCGAGCACGTCACGAAGACGCTGGGCGAAGAGAAGGACGGCGTCCTGCGTGACGTCGTCCGAGACGTCGTCGGTGCCATAGGGGGCGTAACCTCCCTTGACGATGGTCACGCTCCCGTCCATCCGCTTGCGCGAACGGGTGGAGTCGACGGTACGGCAGTAGCCGCGCGCCAACTTGCGGAGGTCTTCCCAGTCTTCCGCCGTGACGTGCGCCATGTCCTCCGGGGTGAGGTTGGCGCCGGGAATGTTCGACGGAACGTCTTTTCCGAAATTCCAGCCTGACACGATCGCTCTCCGATCACCTTCGGCACGCTCTTCGGCATGCAGGCCACCGTTTTCCTGGTCAATTCAATTGAACCCTTAAATGGAGATCGAATCAATGGGATTCCGGAAGATTTAATGGAGTTTTCGCAGGTCAAAGGGGTGACGAGAGTGCCAGATGATCATGAGTCGACGTAGCCGCCGACCGAAAAGAAAAGAGAGAGAATGGGACGACTGTCTGATGGCGGCAAAAAATGAATGAGTGATGAGAAAATGTCTACAGCTGCAATAGGGTGACGCCCCGCGCCTTTGAGGATTAGGGGATACCCCTAACGAGTCGGGGTCGCACCCGCCCCCGGCGCACCCCTTCTAGCTGCTCAAACGCCACTCCAGGCGGCCCTGATTAAGAAGAACGGCTGACGGCAGGGGAATCGGGAAGGGTAGTCGGAGGAGCGGTGGAAGATGTGATCGCGAGGCGAGTAGGAGCGGATCGCCGCCCGCCAACGGGAAGCCCGCGACAGAATGAGAACGTCTCGTTTCCCTCTTACGCGAGGTGCGTACCGCTCCGGAAATCGATTGGTACACCATTCCGTTTAAGGCAAGAGGGTGGCCTCAAGTATCAGGCCAGAACTTCTTCGTCTACCTGTTCGACGTTCCAGATGCTCCGCCCGCTCCGGCCAATGGAATGGCCCTGTGCGTTTCCCACTGATATAGACGCTCATCGCGGTGGATGACGATGAGCCGGATTCGCGGCACGGTCACCGTGACAGGCTCGGTCTGCACCCTTTCGAGGGCTTCGACGTACGGCTCGGCGGAACCGTCGGCGTTGCTGTAGGCGATGCTCATGTGAGGAACCCAGGATTCCTCCTCGGGCACCTGCTCTGTTCCTCGCACCTGGGCGATCGCAGCGCGGACCGCTCGCCGTACCTCGTCGATGCCCTCGACGGGCTGTGGCTGGAACTGGACCGACTCGGGGTCGACGATCGGCCGGGTGAATGTCAGTTCGACCGGGCCGAGGGACGCCAGGCGGGCTGTGGCCGCCACGGCGATCGCGTCGGCGTCAGCGGCGGCCACCTCGTCGGTGAAGCCGATCCCCTGCATGGTCAGGTGCAGCCACTCCAGCGGGATGATGTCCAGGCTGCCGAGACCACTCAGGGCCGTCTGATGGGCGGTGACGAGCTGATGGAGCTCGGGCTGGCCATCGAAGGTCGCATGGAAGGTGTAGAGCCGCCGGCCGATCCTCCAGCCAGGCCGCCACCACCAGTGATCACGCATCCGAGACCCGGTCACCTACGCCGCCTTCCGGTGTGCCCGTTACCTGTTTGCCTGCCTGGTAGTCATCGATCCGGTCTCGCAGACTACGCGCCAGCGGATCGTCTCGGTAGCGAGTCTGGGCGAGAAGACTGCCGAGCTCGCCGACCCTGGTGACCACGGTCGTCAGTCGGAGCGCGGGCGGCTGGGCGAGGACGGGAGTGAGAGCGTCGTCGGCCTCGTCCAACTCGCTCAGCAGCAGGTGGGCGTGGGCCATGCCGATCCGGATCTGAGCCCAGGTGCCGTAGGCCCATTCCTCGCCCTCCTCGTAGGCCAGCAGTGCCTGCTCGGCCGCGGCGATCGCGGCACGCGCGTCGGCGGCGCGAAGACGGACCGTCATCGTGTAGTTGTACTGACGGGCCAATCCGCAGCTGAACAGGCCGCCGACCTCGTCCTCTCGGTTCACCGCCGCTCGCGCGTCGTCCACCCGCCGCAGAGCGTCCAGTGCCCGGGGCATATCCCCGGCTGCCTGCCAGGCATCGGCCTCCTGGCAGGCGAGGAAGACCTTCATCGTGTCGTTCGGCGAGCACTCATATCCCCGGCGGGCCAGCGCCGCCGCCTGGACGTGCTTCTTGTCCCAGAAAGCGGTCTTGGACTGCACGGACAGGGCCAGTGCCCGCACGGCGGGTACGTCGATCTCCTCAGCGAGGATGAGGGCTGTCCTGGCATGCGCCTCGGCCACCTCTGTCTGTCCCAGATCTCCGGCCGCCCAGCCGTTGAACGCGCACAGCGTGGCTGCCACGCCGTACAGCTCCCGAGTCTGGCTGAGGCGTTGGCGGCCGTTCTGGACGAGCCCGAACACACTTCGAGTCATCACGGCGGCGCGGACGCGCACCGGAGCGGGAGGCTGGCGTAGATAGTCGCGGGCCAGCCGGTTCACCGCTCCGGCGTAGTAACCGATGCTGCCCGGACCGACGTTGGTGCACTCGGCCCAGGACCCGAAGCGCATCACCTCGTCCGCGGAGAGCGGCTCCAACACGGGGGTGTCCGCAGGCTGTGTGGGAGTGTCGAACAGTTGCTCACGCGGGATTCCGAAGATTCTGCCGTAGAGAAGCTGGTAGCGCTCACCCGGCAGGTGCTGCCCCGACTCCCACTTACCAACCATCCGCACGAGGCTGTCGAGGTTCGGCAGGGAGCCATCTGCGGCCTGGCGGAACTGCCTGGCCATCTCAGGGATGGCCCAGAGCCGCTCTTCTCGTTCTGTCCGGAGCCGTACAGCCCAAGGCGGCGTGTCATCGGCTGACATCGCGCGTCCCTCCCGCTGGGTGAGGTGGATCAGCGGTTCCATGTCTCCTTCGATTGTCGCCATAATCACGTATTGGCGTACTGCTTTTACGGAGAGTAATAGATATTCGCTAGAGTAATCCGCTGCCTTGCCTCAGCGAGGGTGGCTTGCGTCCCGCTGTAAGACACATTGCGTGGGATCCGGCCGATAGGGGCCGTCCCTGGCTCGCAGGTCAGAAACCGTCGGATTCACAGTTCCATGCCTGATGTCCAGCTACGGTTTGTCGACCTTGCTGTTGGATCGCCAGTCACTGTAGGTGGTGGTGAATTCCGACCTATAGATGCCGCTGTTGCCGGTGGGGAAACACCAGACGAGGCTGAACTTCTTCGGTCGGCTGTCCGAGTCGATGGAGAGGCGGTAGGTGAGGTACGAACGAGGGCTCGTCTCCGCGACGTCTCCGCCCATCCAGGAGCTGAATAGATTTCGGAGGAGTCCGTTCGTCTTGTCGATGGCCAAGGTTCCCGAGTAGGTGTGCCCCTTGCGCTCCATCCGCGTGGAGTTGGCCACCACCTCGCCGATGATCGATGGTCCGGCGGTACCCGCGACCATGAGGGCGGCCCATTCGGGGGTGGCCGGGTCCAGATCCGACAACTCCTTCCCGCCGGGGTAGAGATCACCGTCGTAGACGACGTGATGAGCCTTCGAATCATCGCCGCTCACGATTTGGACGTCGAAGTCGTCGCGGCCGGTGTGGCTGGTGCGGTTCACCACGCGGCCGGTTGCTCTTGCAGTGGTGTCGCTCTGAGTGAAGCCGCCTTCGAAGGAGAAGCTCGCCGCGGGGGTGATCTCCAGCGCAAGGTCAAGGGCGGCGGCGAGCTCGGCGGTCGTCCGCGGCAGCTCGGACTGTGTCGGAGCGGACGGTGGCATCGAGGCGGATACGGTCGACGGGGCGAAAGATGTGTTCGATGACGCCGACGGGACGAGGGCCTGCTTCGGGGACTCTGATGGGCCGGACGTCGCCGTAGTGGCGGCGAGAGCAGGTGGCATGGACGGTCCGGCATTGTCCGGTAGGAGCCGGAGGACGGCGGCCACCGCCACTCCCAGGACGACCGCGGCCGCGACAGCGGCCATCACGGTCCGGCGACCGCTACCACCACTGCGGTTCAGCCAAGGGATGTCCTCGATGGGAAGCACCCAGGTGCGATCGAGTCGCGTCGTCAGCTCGTCGACCCCGCCGATTCGCCATGCTTGGGATACCTCCGCCAGAACTTCCTGCGCGGAGGGCCGGGATGACGGCTCCTTGGCCAGTGCCTTGTCGACCAGGTCACGCAGGGGTTCGGGAACCGCCGAGGTGTCCACCGGGTCGTTGAGAACTTTGAGCGCGAGGACCTCGGGGCGGCCTGTGCCGTAAGGCGGCTTGCCCGTTGCCGCGTACACGGCGAGCATCCCCCAGCCATAGACGTCGGCGGCCGGCCCTGCCGACACGCTGCGGTACTCCTCTGGGCTCACCCATCCGGGAGTCCCGACCAAGACTCCCGAGTGGGTCACGGATGTCCCGTCGAGTGCTCGTGCGATCCCGAAGTCCACGAGCTTGGGGCCGCTCGGCGAGAGGATCACGTTGGAGGGCTTGATGTCGCGGTGAACGACGTCCGCGGCGTGAATCGCGACCAGCGCCTCCGCCAGTCCCGCCACGAGGCCGAACCACTGCTCGCCTTGCAGGGCGCCGTTCATCCGGACGTAGTCGTCCAGCGTGGGGCCGGGCACGTATTCGGCGGCCAGCCACGGGCGCGCCGCGTCCGCGTCGGACTTGAGAATCCGAGCGGTGCACACGCCTCGCACACGGGTGAGAACGGAGATCTCCCGCGCGAACCTCGCCCGGAACTCCGGGTCCCCGGCAAGGGAGGCGTGGACGAGCTTGACCGCGACCCGAGCACCATCCGGGTCGAGACCGGCGTACACGACCCCCATGCCGCCCGTTCCCAGCCGGCCCGCGATGCGGTACGGACCAATCTGCCGAAGGTCATTGTCATCGATCGGGATCACTCGGAGTTTTTATCTCATTACCGGCGCCGTGTGAACGGGCTATTTCTCAGGAGACCGCCGCGACCATGAGACTGGATCTGAATATCCGTCGCCCGGGAACGGATATTCCTGTCAAATACGTGACAAATGGTCATCACCTGCCAAGGGCAACTCAGAGAGTTAGGAGTCTGCTGTCGAAGCCTGCGCGAAGAAGAGCTTCGTAGGCGGCCTGTACGGTCTCTGGGACGTCTTGAGCGATGGCGAAGCCGAGCCTGGGATATTCGATGACCCGCTGGAGGTCACCGACGAGCATGTCGATGACGAGCTTGTCGTCGCCGATGGCCTTGACGTAGTCGTCGAGTTCCAGCGGTTCGGAAGCGCACACGACGTCGACCTCGGGCCACACCTTGCGGGCGGTGGCGAACGAACGACGTTCCATGTACGGCTTGGAGATCAGCAACACAGACCGGGGGTGAATGTCGGTCTCGGCCAGGAGCCGGCGCGACAGGGTGATGTTGTGCCCGGTGTTGGTGGCGTTGGGTTCCAGCAGAATCGCCTCGTCCGGGACGCCAAGCTCGATGGCGTGCTCGCGGAAGTGCACGGCCTCGCCGCGGGGGAACCGGGCCGCGGTGGTCGGGCTGTTGCCGCCGCTGAAGACCAGGTGTGGGAACAGGCCGGCGTGGTACAGGTGGGCGGAGAACGCGGCGACGCCAAGGTCGTGGCTGCCCAGGCCGATCGCCACGTCACACGGCCGCAGGGCGTGGTGCATCTGGTGGTAGTCCCAGATCAGCTTCGCCTGGCGCCAGTGCTCTTCGGTGATGTCCTGCCGGTTGTCGGTCACGATCGCTCCCTGGTCACCGCCGCGGGGGTGTCATCCCCTTGGCTTGTCTGCCGGATGGTCTCGATGCTGCGCAGCTGGTGTGCCAGGCCGTATCGCGCGGCCGCCTTGGCGGCGTGATCGAGGACGCTGAGCCCATCATCCATGGTGGCCCGATCCGACAGCAGGATGTGCCCATAAGCGGTGTCGAGACGTACCCGTTGCATCGGGGAATCGGTGGCGGCGGTACCGCGGGCGATGTCGATGAAGTGCAGTGCCTTGGTCAGCTCTCCGGCACCGCGATGGGCTAGGGCGATTTTCTGGTGGGCGACCGACCAGTCGTCGGCCTCACCGAGGTGGTCGAACTCGCGCGTCGCGGCGGTCATGACGCGGATGGCGTAGTCGTGGTGGCCGTGCTTGCTCAGCGCGGTTCCCACCCATAGCCGAGATCGTGCCCGATCTCGTCCACTGAGCCGGTCGTCGATGGCGAGCGTTTCGTAGTACTGGGCGGCCTGGTCGAGCTTTCCAGACATCTCAGTGACCACTGCCAGCGACAGGTCCAATTGGGCGACACGGCGAGGAATGTCGAGTTGGGTGTATATCGAGCGGGCGTCGGAATAGGAGTGGTGGGCCGATAGTGGCCCCAAAAGGATTCCTTGGTCACGTTGAAGGTCGCCGAGCAGGGCGGTGGATCGGGCGAAAAGGTACAGGCCTTTGTCGTCCAGTTCGATGGCCTTCCACCGGGTCAGCCATCGAGTCAGCAACTGGGACGCGGAGGTGAAGTTCTGGCGGCTTACCGAGCAAGAAAGCTGAGGGTTACACCGGATCGGAGACCATGAGTCCGGTCTGAGCGACGAACCCGGTCAAGAGCTCGGGCTGGTACTGCATG
>NZ_JBFBCF010000038.1:0-101219 GCF_040683035.1 Streptosporangium sp. NPDC051022
GCCGTACGGCGGGGCAAGTCGTGCGCGGAGGTGGGTGGGTGGTCCGGCCGGCGTATAAAAGGACCGAAACCACCGCGCCCGCCAGGCCGAAGGCCTGACCCCACCAGACCGCGACCAACGACGGCCGGCCGGACCACCCACCCGCCGCAGCGCGAACCCACAAACACCCCAAGCCGCAGCGCGAACCCCACGGAACCCCGAACACCGCAGCGCGAACCCCACGGAACCCCGAGCACCACGACACGAACCGCGAACCACAAGTGCTCGACAGCCCCGGAACGCTCGAATCAAACCCATCGCCCCAGGAAACTCACCTCATGGGAAACACAGCCCCCTGGAGGCTCCCGGAGGTTAATGGGTCAGGCACGTTAGGTCACGAGCCCTAGGATGACAGTGTCCAATTGCCATTCCACGAAACGGGTTCAACGACTCATGTCCGCCATAACCCGCGACGAGGTCGCTCACCTCGCCCGGCTGTCCCGGCTGGCGCTGGCCGACGAGGAACTCGACCACTTCGCCGCGCAGCTCGATGTGATCATCGGTGCGGTCGCCCGCGTCGCCGAGGTGGCGGCCGACGACATCCCGCCGTCCTCGCACGCCCTTCCGCTCGTCAACGTCTACCGCCCCGACGAGGTACGGTCCCGCCTGACGCCCGCCGAGGCGCTGGCCGCCGCCCCGGCCGTCGAGGACGACCGCTTCCGTGTTCCGCGCATCCTCGGGGAGGAAGCATGAGCCTCGTCCACAAGTCCGCCGCCGAACTGGGCGCGCTGGTCGCGAGCGGTGAGGTCTCGGCCGTCGAGGTCGCCCAGGCCCACCTTGACCGGATCGCCGCCGTCGAGCCGCAGGTCAACGCCTTCCTGCACGTCGACGCCGAGACGACCCTCGGTCAGGCCCGCGCCGTGGACGCCCGCCGGGCCGCCGGGGAGGCCCTCGGCCCGCTCGCGGGTGTGCCGATCGCGCACAAGGACGTCTTCACCACCACGGACATGCCGACCACGGCCGGGTCCAAGATCCTTGAGGGCTACCGCCCGCCGTACGACGCGACCGTGACCCGGCGCCTGCGCGAGGCGGGCCTGGTGATCCTCGGCAAGACCAACCTCGACGAGTTCGCGATGGGCTCCTCGACGGAGAACTCGGCCTACGGCCCCACCCGCAACCCGTGGGACCTGTCCCGCATCCCGGGCGGCTCCTCGGGCGGTTCGTCGGCCGCGGTCGCCGCCTACGAGGCCCCGCTGTCGACCGGTACCGACACCGGCGGCTCGATCCGCCAGCCGGCCGCGGTCACCGGCATCGTCGGCATGAAGCCGACCTATGGTGGTTCGTCCCGTTATGGGCTGATCGCCTTCGCCAGCTCGCTGGACACCCCCGGGCCCTTCGCCCGCAACGTGCTGGACGCCGCGCTCCTGCACGAGGCCTTCTCCGGCCACGACGTCATGGACGCGACCTCCGTCGACGCCCCGGTGCCCTCGGTCGTCGAGGCCGCGCGCAACGGTGAGGTGGCCGGGCTGCGGATCGGAGTGGTCAAGGAGTTCGGCGGCGACGGCTACCAGCCGGGCGTGCTCGCCCGCTTCCACGAGACCGTGGAGCTGCTGGAGTCGCTCGGCGCCAAGGTCGTCGAGGTCTCCTGCCCGTCGTTCACCACGGCGCTGCCCGCCTACTACCTGATCGCCCCGTCCGAGGCCTCCTCCAACCTGGCCCGTTTCGACGCCATGCGGTACGGCCTGCGCGTCGGCGACGACGGCACCCGCAGCGCCGAGGAGGTCATGGCGCTGACCCGGGCCGCCGGGTTCGGTCCCGAGGTCAAGCGGCGCATCATCCTGGGCACCTACGCGCTCTCCAGCGGCTACTACGACGCCTACTACGGCCAGGCGCAGAAGGTCCGCACGCTGATCGCGCGTGACTTCGAGGCCGCCTTCCACCAGGTGGACGTGCTCATCTCGCCGACCACGCCGACCACGGCGTTCCCGATCGGCGAGCGCGCCGACGACCCCATGGCGATGTACCTCGCCGACCTGTGCACCATCCCGACCAACCTGGCGGGCAACGCGGCCATCTCGGTGCCGTGCGGCCTGGCCGACGAGGACGGGCTGCCGGTCGGTCTGCAGATCATGGCCCCGGTGCTCGGCGACGACCGCTGCTACCGGGTCGCGGCCGCCGTGGAGAAGGCCCTTGAGCACCGCTGGGGTGGCAGCCTGCTGTCCAAGGCCCCGGCGCTGTAGGGCTCTTCGGACGACGGAACGAGAGGCGACGGTGGGGAACGGGGGAACGGCGGCATGATCACTCGGATCGAGATCGATGGTTACAAGTCCTTCTTGAACTTCGCCCTCGACGTGCCGCCCTTCCTGGTGCTGGTCGGTCCCAACGCCGGAGGCAAGTCGAACCTGTTCGACGCCGTCGGCTTCGTCGCCGACGAGATCACCGGTCAGGGCGGCCTGCTCTCGGCGGCCAGGGGGCTGCCGGGCGACCAGTTCCACCGGGTCGCGCGGGGGACGCCCGTCCCGGGGTTCGTCGTCTCGGTCGAGGCCCTGGTCGCCCCGGAACCCGGCGCGCTGCTGCCGATCCGGTTCGACGCGGGCGCCGAGATGGTGCTCAGGATCCCCAGGTCCAGCGGGACGGTCGTCAGCCACGTGGCCCACGACCTGCCCGAGGAGCTGCTGGAGCTCATGGTGGAGGACCCGGATCCGGAGGTCACGCCGCGCCGTACGGTCTCCTCGTGGCACCGGTACGCCCCCTCGCCGCAGGCGATGCGCAAGCGCTGGTCCGCGGCCGACCACGGGCCGCTCGCGACCGACGGCCGCAACCTCGCCGCGGTGCTCGGGCGGATGGCCGGGTCGGCGGCGCTCGCCGACCTCACGGCCGACCTCGCCGGCGTCGTGCCCGACGTGGCGGCCCTGCTGCCGCGCGTCGAGCGGGACGAGTGCTCCTTCGAGCTGGTGGTCGACGGGCAGGGGACGCTCCCGGCCGCGCTGCTGTCCGACGGGACCCTGCGCGTCCTCGGCCTGCTCGCCGCCCTGCACGATCCTGACCATCCGAGCACCCTGCTGGTCGAGGAGATCGAGAACGGCGTGCACCCCGGCCGCCTCGGCGAGCTGGTGCGGCGGATCCGGCAGCGGATCGCCGCGCCGGGAGGCACGACGCCCTTCCGGCAGGTGATCCTGACCACCCACTCGCCGGTGGTGGTCGCCGAGACCTATCGCGCCGACCCGGACGCGCTGACGTTCCTGGACACCGTGGTCCGCGTCGATCCCGACAGGGACCGGGTGTCGAGGGTGACCGTGGCCAAGCCCGTCCAGCCGGACGGCGAGCCGGGCACGTTCGTCTCGCCACGGCAGATCCGCAAGTACCTGGGAGCGGCGGCATGAGCCGCCCGCTGGTCCCCGGCCTGATCGCGCGCGGAGAGGCCGACGAGCGCTTCCTCGGGACCGTGATCTCCCGCCAGCTGCGCGAGCTGACGTGGATGTCGCCGTACACCGTCGACATCGAGGCGGCGGAGGTCATCGTGTGCGACCGGGAGCACATGGTCACGGCGCTGGAGGAGCTGGCGGCCGACTGCCACCTGCTCTTCACCTACGACAAGGAGCGGGAGCGAGGCAAGGCCGACGGGGTCCGCTACCACTCGCACTACCTGGTGCCCGTGATCGGCCTGGGGGACACCGAGGCGTGGCTGCTCGCCGACCCCGGCGTGTGGGCCGGGATCGAGGGCAGCGACCTCGGCCTGCTGCCCGCCAGGCCGCGCGACGTCGAGAAGATCACGGACCCGGCCGCGTTCCTGGCCGCGACCGTTCCCCGGCGCGGCAAGCCGATCGGCGACTACTACGAGTACCTGGGGCGCAACATCGACCTGGCCGTCCTGGCGCAGGTCCCCGGATACGCGGACTGGGTCGCCGAGACGCGGAACGCACTGAAAGGACTTGGTTACCTGTGAACGGGAGGAAACCCGGCACAGTGGGCGGAGTGGCACGTGAGGTACGGACGCTCCGCGAAGTGAACGACAAGGGCGATCGACCGGCGAACGGGAGACGGCCCGACGCGGTGAGCCGAGCGGCGCGTGAGACACGAGCGCTCCGCGCAGTCAACGAGGATTGGTGAACGACCGATGAGCACGGAAACGCTGATGCCGTACGACGAGGCGCTGGAGCGCTTCGAGCCGGTGCTGGGCCTGGAGACGCACGTCGAGCTGGGCACGGTGTCGAAGATGTTCTGCGGTTGCCCGACCACGTTCGGCGCCCCGCCCAACACCCAGGTCTGCCCGGTCTGCCTGGCCCTGCCGGGAGCGCTGCCGACGACCAACGCCGCCGCGATCGAGTCGACGATCCGCATCGGCCTGGCGCTCAACTGCTCCATCGCCGAGTGGTGCCGCTTCGCCCGGAAGAACTACTTCTATCCGGACATGCCGAAGAACTACCAGATCAGCCAGTACGACGAGCCGCTCTGCTTCGACGGCTACCTCGACGTCGAGGTGGACGGCAGGACCGTGCGGATCGAGATCGAGCGGGTCCACCTGGAGGAGGACACCGGCAAGTCCACCCACGTGGGCGGCGCGACCGGCCGCATCCACGGCGCCGACTACTCGATCGTCGACTACAACCGGGCCGGCATCCCGCTGGTGGAGATCGTCACCAAGCCGATCCCCGGCACCGACCGGCTCGCCCCCGAGGTCGCCCGCGCTTACGCGACCGAGCTGCGCGAGGTCATGCGCGCGCTGGGTGTCTCCGACGTGCGCATGGAGGAGGGTTCCATGCGGTGTGACGTGAACGTCTCCCTCATGCCGCGCGGTTCCTCCGAGTGGGGCACCCGGACCGAGACCAAGAACGTCAACTCGCTGCGCAGCGTCGAGCGTTCCGTCCGCAGCGAGATCGAGCGCCAGGCCGCGATCCTGGCCGACGGTGGCAAGATCGTCCAGGAGACCCGCCACTTCCACGAGGACACCGGCACCACCACCTCGGGCCGGTCCAAGGAGGAGGCGCAGGACTACCGCTACTTCCCCGAGCCCGACCTCGTGCCGATCGCGCCCGACCCCGCGTGGGTCGCCACGCTGAAGGAGACGCTGCCCGAGCTGCCGCGCCTGCGGCGCAAGCGGCTGCAGCAGGAGTGGGGCGTGTCCGACCTGGACATGGAGTCCATGCACAACATCGACGCCATCGACCTGGTCGAGGCGACCGTCGCCGCCGGCGCCCCGCCCGCGGACGCCCGCAAGTGGTGGATGGGCGAGCTGGCCCGCCGGGCCAACGAGGCGGCGGTACCGCTCGGCGAACTGCGGATCACCCCCGACCAGATCGCCCGGGTGTGCGCGATGGTCGCCGGGGGAGCGCTGAACGACAAGCTGGCCCGCCAGGTGCTGGAGGGGGTGCTGAACGGCGAGGGCTCCCCGGACGAGGTGGTCGCCGCCCGCGGCCTGCAGATCGTGAACGACGAGGGCGAGCTGTCGGCCATCATCGACCAGGTTCTGGCGGAGAACGCCGCGGCGGCGGACAAGGTCCGGGGTGGCAAGATCGCCGCCGTCGGCGCCCTCGTCGGCGGCGTCATGAAGGCCAGCAAGGGCAAGGCCGACGCGGCCCGGGCCCGGGAGCTGCTGCTGGAGAAGCTCGGGGTCTCGGAGTAGTTCCTCCCGGGCTCTCACCCGGTTTTCTCTTGGCCCCCACGGGCGATTCCCGCCCGTGGGGGCCTCGTTCGTGCGGTTGCCGGTGAACGTTCACCGGGTTGCGCGTCGCTCACCGGCGTCGGCCAGGTCCGCGTCACCGCCGGCCGTACCGGCGCCGTGGAGTGTCCTGAGCGCGGTGGTGGAGTTGTTCTGCGCGGGGGAGCCGGGCGGTGGTGGCGGGGTGTTTCCGGGCGCCGTGAACTGTTCTGAGCGTGGTGATGGGGTGTTCCACGGGGTGGGGGAGTGTCCCGGGCATGGTGGGGGTGTTCCGGGCGTGGTGGACGCGTCGGGCGTCGGGGAGTCGTCGGTCGTGTGAGTTTCGCGGGGTGGTGTCCCGGGCCGCAGGGGTTCGGCGGTCGTCGTGCTTCCTGGAAAGGCCTCGCCGGCCAATCGGATCGGCGGGGCCTTTCTGTATGTGGTAATTCGGATTTTTTATATCTGGCATGTATTGACTGAATTCTTCACTCCTTGCACAGTGATCACATTAATCCTCCCCTTTCTCTCTGGTGCCGCACAGCCCTGAGAACGGAGAACTCCCATGAAAAGGTTTTCGGCCCTTCTGGCTGCGCTCTCGGCCGTCGCGGGCGGGGCGCTCGCCGCCGTCGGCCCAGCCCAGGCGGCCACGTCCGCTTCCTCGTCCGCCTCCTCCCCGGCATTCGCGGTCGACGCCCTCGTCGTCGCCAACGGGGTTCGTCTGAGGTCGACACCGGGGGGAACCCGCGTGATCGGTTTCCTCTACTACGGGGATTACGGCCGGATAGTGGCGGTGAGTTCGTCGACCTGGTGTCAATTCCGGCTCAGCGGCAGGTCGGCTTCCGGACTTCCGGCGGGAACCACCGGATGGGCCTCCTGTTCCTACTTCGCCACGGAGGACGGCGTGCGCATCTCGAACACGGCCGTCGACTCCCTGGCGTCTTAGCGGGGCCCGCCGCTCCCGGCCCTTCCGGTTCCGTGGCCCCCGTCGTCCGCTCGCCCGGTGGCCCTTCCGTCACCCCGGCCCCCGGTGTTCCGGCCCCCGCCGTCTCCGGTTCTCGTCCGGTGGCCGGGTGACGTGGCCCGCCTCCCGACGAGGTGGTGATTTGTTACCGCTCATCAAGAGCGTTGGCTGACAGATGTGGTTTAGGGTTGCCGGAGGTAGAAACTGCGAAGTCAGAGGAGCCGGAGGCCGTGCGGAACGCCGGAGCGTCGACAGACCCGCCGACGGATCCGTTCGCGTCAGTGCCCCTGCCCCCGCATCCCGTTCCTCCCGGAGCCCGCGACCCGCGGCTTCCGCCGGGCGGCAGGCCGAGGGGAAAGTCGAGTCTCCCTCCGGGCGTCTCGCCCGACATTTTCGGTCCCTCGGGCCCGGCCGGTCAGGGCGGCCCCCCGGGACCCGGCCCCGGGTCGTCCGCGCTGCCACCCCCGGCGCCCAGGCCCGAGCCGTGGCAGATGGCGGCGCCCGAGCGCGCCTCCCCGGCGAGATCGTCGCGTGAGGAGCCCGCGCTCGCGCCCGGTGGCGCCGCCGGGTCCTCGCCTCCGGGGCCGCCCCAGCACGAGGAGACGTCCCCGCGCCGCCGGAAGGGGCGCAGATTCCTCTGGGCCGCCCTGATCCTGCTGTTGCTGGCCGGCCTCGCCTACACGGTTCCCGCGATCGTCATGTCCGGCAAGATGCTGCCCGGCACCCGGATCCGGGGGGTCGACATCGGCGGGCTGACCGCGACCGAGGCGGCCGAGCTGATCAGGGAGCGGCTCTCCGAGGCCGCGGCCAAGGAGATGACCCTGCTGGCCGCGGGCGAGAAGTACACCCTGAGCCCGGAGAAGGCCGGGCTGGGGCTCGACGTCGTCGCCACGATCGACCAGTCGCCCAGCGACTTCCCCGCCCCCACGGAGGTCTGGCGGGCACTCACCGGCACCCACGAGTTGAACCCCAAGGTCTCCGTCGACGCGGCGCTCATGAAGAGCGCCGTCAAAGGCCTGGCGAGGAAGATCGACCTCAAGGTCCGGGAGGGCTCGGTCACCTTCGAGGGCACCAGACCGGTGGCGGTGCTGCCCCGGGACGGCCGGACGCTGGAGCGGGAGGGCGCGGCCCGCGTCATCACGAACGCCTTCCTCGGTTCCGGAGGCGAGGTGACGCTGCCGGTCTCGGTGATCAAGCCCAAGGCCACCGCCGAGGGGGTCAAGGAGGCCGCCGCGAAGGCGGGCCGGGCGGTGTCCGGGCCGGTGACCCTGACCCACAAGGGCAGGCAGGCCCGGCTGACGGCCGAGACCCTCGCGGCCCATCTCTCCTTCGAGCCCGACGAGACCGGTGGCATGCGCCCCGTCTTCGACGCCAGGGGCGCGATCGCGGAGGTGGAGAAGGAACTCGTCGATCCGGCCCGTGCCCCGAGGGAGCCCGCCTTCGAGATCGTCGGGAACCGGCCGAAGCTGATCCCGGGGCGTAAGGGCGAGGGAGTCGACAACGGCAGGCTCGCCGACGACGTGGCCAAACTGGTCACCTCCGGCGGGAGCCGTACGATCCCGGTCGCCTTCACGACCGTCGAGCCGCGCATCTCCGACGCCGAGGCGCGGGCGCTGGGCATCAAGGAGAAGATCAGCGAGTTCACCACGCCCTACGTCTGCTGCCCGCCCCGGGTGACCAACATCCGCACCCTGGCCAAGCTCATGGACGGCTACGTCGTCAAGCCGGGGGAGACCTTCTCGCTCAACGGTGTCATCGGCGAACGCGACACCGCCAGGGGGTTCGTCCCGGCGCCCATGATCCAGGGCGGCAGGCTGATCGACTCGGTCGGCGGCGGCATCTCCCAGTTCGTCACCACCATGTACAACGCGGTGTTCTTCGGGGGGCTGGAGGACGTCCAGCACGTGGCGCACGAGTTCTACATCTCGCGCTATCCGGCGGGCCGCGAGTCCACGGTCTCCTGGCCCGCGCCCGACTTCCGCTGGCGGAACGACTCCAAGTACGGCGTGCTGGTGAAGACCTCCTACAACGATGCCGGGGTCACGGTCGCCTTCTGGAGCACCAAGCGCTACGACATCGAGTCGGTCTCCTCGGACCGTTACAACATCACCCCGTTCAAGAGCGTGACCGAAAACGGCCCCACCTGCATCCCGATGGAGGGTCAGCAGGGCTTCACGATCGACGTCTGGCGCGTCTTCAAGCAGAACGGCAAGGAGATCAAGCGGGTCAAGAACACCACGGTCTACCGCCCCGAGCTCGACCTCAAGTGCGTCAAGGGAGGCACCCCCCAGACGGAGTGAACCGGCCTGGGCGCGGCGCCGCCGGGTGTCGCGGAGGCGACGCGACGGGTGGTGCGGAACAACGCGATCGGACGTCGCCGTAAATAATGCACCCATGAAGATCTGGGTCCCCTCCGAGGCCGCCGTTGACGTGCTGTGCGATCTGCCCGATGTGGAGTGCGTCGTCTACGACGGCACGGGACCGGTTCCCGACGGGGCCGGGGAGGTCGAGGTCTGGATTCCGCCGTTGCTCTCGCCGGCGCGGATCCCCGAGCTGCTCGGCGAGATGACCGGACTGCGGCTGCTGCAGACCGTCACGGCGGGAGTGGACGCCTACCGGCCGTACCTGCCCGACGGTGTCGTGCTGTGCAACGCGCGGGGCGTGCACGACGCGGGCACCGCGGAGTGGGCGGTCGGAGCGATGATCGCCGTGTTGCGGGAGTTCCCCGGCTTCACCGACGCCCAGCGGCGGGGGGAGTGGACCTATCACCACACCGGCGCGCTGGCCGACTCCACGGTGCTGATCGTCGGCTACGGGTCGATCGGCCAGGCGCTGGAGCGGCGCCTGGAGGGGTTCGAGGTGGACGTCGTGCGGGTGGCGCGGACCGCGCGGGGCGACGTCCACGGCCAGGACGAGCTGCCGGAGCTGCTGCCCCGGGCGGACGTGGTCGTGCTGCTGGTGCCCTCGAC
This sequence comes from Streptosporangium sp. NPDC051022, assembly GCF_040683035.1. NCBI lineage: Bacteria > Bacillati > Actinomycetota > Actinomycetes > Streptosporangiales > Streptosporangiaceae > Streptosporangium > Streptosporangium sp. NPDC051022. Next base: position 9,548 of record NZ_JBFBCF010000038.1, read on the forward strand.
CCCCGCGACCGCGGGGCTGGTCGACGCGGACTTCCTGGCGGCGATGAAGGACGGCGCCCTGCTGGTGAACGCGGCCAGGGGCGGGGTGGTCGACACCGACGCGCTCCTCGCCGAGCTGCGGAAGGGGCGGATCCTGGCCGCGCTGGACGTCACCGACCCCGAGCCGCTGCCCCCCGGCCATCCGCTCTGGACGGTACCGGGGGCGTTCGTCACCCCGCACGTCGCGGGGAGCTCCCCCGCCTCGGGGCGGCGCCTGCTGAAACTGCTCCGTTCGCAGCTCCTGCGCTACCTGGCGGGTGAACCGCTTAAAAACGTGATCACCGGTTCGTACTGACCGGGAAAGGATTCCCGACCGTGGCTGCCTCGTGACCTGGGCTGCGTACGGTGAATTACTGCGAGCCCGTTCGCTCGCCCGGTTATCAGATCGGTGACGACTCCGGCGTTGTCACCACCCGCGTCCGCCGGAGCGCACACACTGACGGTGTGCCGCCGCGGACGTGGACGACGAGGAATGACCCGTTCGCAACGGCAACCCGCGCGCAGCAAGGAGAGGAACGCTGCGGAAGCGAGACGAATCGACACCGATGGGCAGACGACATTGATCCGCTGGCGTGACCCCCGGGTAGCGCTGACCGCCGCCGCCGTGACGGGCGCGGCGGGGCTCGTTGCCGCCCTTCTCAGCGGTGCCTCCGCCGTGCTCGTCGGCGCGGTCGCGGGGGTCTCCGCGGCGGCCGCCGCCGCGGTCTCGCTGTTCGTCGCGGCTCGCCGTCCGTCCGACCGGGACAGCGCGCTGGCCTGGCGCTGGCTCGGGGGCGGCTCCGCCACCTGGCTCGTCGGGATCGGCGTGCGGCCGCTGGCCGACGGCACGCCGTTCGCGGTCACCTTCGCCGACCTGGTGCTGCTCGTCGGCACGGTCATGCTCGCCGTCGGCACAGGTCTGTGCGCGGTCAGACCGGCGCACGGGCAGGCGCTGCTGAGAGATCTCGCCGACGCCTACGTCTGCGCGGCCTCGATCTTCGTCATCGGCTGGGTCCTGCTTCTGGGGCCGGCCTACCGCGACGCCGGCGACGCGGGCACCTTCGCGGTCACCCTCGCCTCGCCGTTACTCTGCCTGGTCCTCACCTGCGCGGTCGGTCCCGCCGTGGTGCCCGCCAGGCAGTCCGCCTGGCCGGTGGGCCTCGCGGCCCTGGCCGTGCTGGCGGCGGTCACGGCGTCCGAGACCATGACCGCGCTGGCCAGGCTGACCGGTGACGAGCCGCCGCTGAGCGGGATGTGGCCGGCCCCGGCCGCCTTCCTGCTGCTGGCCGCGGTCGCGTGGAGCGACCGTACGGCACGGACCCGGGCCGCCCCCGAGCCCGGCGAGCCGCCCGTCGGCCGCGACACCTCCCCCCTGATCGCCGCGACGCCGCTGATCCTGGTCGTCGTGGCCGCCGCCGTCGTGCTCGTACGCGTGCTCGGTGGCGGGATCGAGGGGCCGGTCGCCGTCGTGGCCCTCGTCTCGCTCTCGGTCGTCGTCGTGCTGGTGATGCGCCTGTTCGTGACACTGGTGGAGACGGGACGGATGCGGCGCCTGGTCGACCTCGGCGAGCGCCAGCTGCACGAGCTGGCCGAGAGCACCGGCGACGTGGTCCTGCTGTGCGACTACGAGGGCGTGGTGCGGGAGATCGGCGAGGGCGTCGAGATCATGTACGGCTACCGCCCCGACGAGCTGGTCGGCGGGAAGATCTTCGACTACATCCACCCCGAGGACGTGCCCGGCATCCGGATGGCGCTGCGCGCGATGAGCCTGGACGAGGAGCCCGTCGAGGGGTCCGGCACCTGCCTGGTCGCCTGCCGGGTCAGGGCGGCCGACGGCACCTGGCGGCCCACCGAGTCGGTGGCGACCCGGCAGGTGCGCGGCGAGGAGCTGGTGCTGGTGACCACCCGGGACGTCAGCGGCCAGGAGGCCCTGCGCAACCAGGTGGTCCACCTGACCTTCCACGACGGTGTCACCGGCCTGCCCAACCGGGCCTACTTCGAGGAACGCACCCGGGAGGTGCTCGCCCGGCCCGGCGCGAGCGCCGCCGCCGTGGTCTTCCTGGATCTGGACGGGTTCACGGCGGTCAACGACTCGGTCGGCCACGCCAGCGGCGACTACCTGCTCAGCCAGGCCGCGCGCAGGTTACGCGCGGCCGTACGGGCCGACGACACCCTGGCCCGCTGGGGCGGCGACGAGTTCGCGGTGCTGCTGGAGGGGGGGACGGACGCCCAGACGGCGGTGGACCTGGCCGAGCGCCTGGTCCGCACGGTCTCCTCCGAGCCCTTCCGGGTGGCCGACCGCGACGTCGCGCTGACCGCCAGCGTGGGGGTGGCCTTCGCGGTGGACGACGTGTCCTCGGCCGACCTGATCCGCAACGCCGACGTGGCGATGGCCAGGGCCAAGGAACTGGGCGGTCGCCGGGTCGAGGTGTTCGCCGCGCACATGCACACCGACGTGGTGCGGCGCCTTGAGCTGGCCGCCGACCTGCAGCGGGCGCTGCTGGAGAACCAGTTCGCGATCGAGTACCAGCCGGTGGTCGATCTGGCCACCTCGCGCGTCACCGCCGTCGAGGCGCTGGTGCGTTGGTGGCGGGGGAGCGCTTTCGTGCCGCCCGAGCAGTTCCTCGGCCCCGCCGAGGACACCGGTCTCATCGTGCCGCTGAGCGAGTGGATCCTGCGTGAGGCCTGCCGGGAGGTGGCCACCTGGCGCGCGTCCTCGTGGGAGATCGGGCTCTCGCTGAACCTGTCGGCCCGGCAGATCATGGCACCGCGTTTCGTGGAGAGCGTCGAGTCGGCGCTCGCCGAGAGCGGCCTGCCGCCCAGCGCGCTGACCCTCGAGGTCATCGAGGAGATGCTGGTGGAGGACGCCGAGGAGACCGTCACCAGGCTCTCCGAGCTGCGTGAGCTCGGGGTACGGCTGGCCATCGACGACTTCGGCACCGGCTACGCCTCGCTGGCCTTCCTGCGGCAGCTCCCGGTCGACATGATCAAAATCGATCCGTCGTTCGTCTCCGGCCTCGGCCGCGACGAGACGCTGACGCTGCTGACCCGCACGATCGTACGGCTCGGCCACGACCTGGGCCTGATCGTGGTCGCGGAGGGCATCGAGCGTCCCGAGCAGCTGGAACTGCTGCGCGAGATGGGCTGCACCCGGGGCCAGGGTTTCCTGGTGGCACGGCCGATGGCCGCGCGCGGGGTCGACTCCCTCATGCGCACCAGCCGCTCCAGCCTCCCCAGCGGCGTCTGACGGAACGCCCCCGGACGATGCCCGGGGGCGGGGACCGCGGAGACGGCGGGCACCCCGTGTCGCGCTGTTTCGCCTGGTCGGAGCCATGATCGACGAATCGGCCCGGTCGTGTCCCCCGCCGGTCCCGTGTCCGGGTCCCGACATGCCGCGTCTCGAATTTTGAGACTCCCGTCCCATGAATTTGACGTGGGCCCTCTCCGTCGGCCAAGGTGGATCCATGCATCACCGTGGGATTCTCGTAGTACTTCGCCGGCGCGCGGGCCGATAAGCGAAGCACTTCGACCTGCGCGCCGCCCCAGATCCGCCATCCCAGGCGGGATGGGGCATTTTTTATGCCGTTAAACAAGCTCAGCCACCAAACAAGCTCAGCCACACAAGGAACGAGCCGATGACCGAACAGATGACAGGAGCCCAGGCCCTCGTGAGGGCGCTGGAGCACGTCGGAGTCGACACCGTGTTCGGGATCCCGGGCGGCGCGATTCTTCCCGCCTACGATCCCCTCTACGACTCGGTCAAGGTCCGCCACGTGCTTGTACGGCACGAGCAGGGGGCCGGGCACGCGGCGCAGGGCTACGCGCAGGCCACGGGCAGGGTCGGGGTCTGCATGGCCACCAGCGGTCCCGGTGCCACCAACCTGGTCACCCCGATCGCCGACGCCTACATGGACTCGGTCCCGATCGTCGCGATCACCGGGCAGGTGACCAGCGACGCCATCGGCACCGACGCGTTCCAGGAAGCCGACATCTCCGGCATCACCATGCCGATCACCAAGCACAACTTCCTGGTGACCGACCCGGCCGACATCGCCAGGACGATCGCCGAGGCCTTCCACATCGCCTCCACAGGGCGTCCGGGGCCGGTGCTGGTCGACATCTCCAAGGACGCGCTCACGAACAGGACCACGTTCCAGTGGCCGCCGGTGATGCAGCTGCCGGGTTACCGCCCGGTCACCAGGCCGCACTCCAAGCAGATCCGCGAGGCGGCCAAGCTGATCGCCGAGGCCAGGCGGCCGGTGCTGTACGTCGGCGGAGGTGTGCACAAGGCCGGGGCGTCGGCCGAGCTGCTGGCGTTCGCCGAGCTGACCGGCATCCCCGTGGTCACCACGCTGATGGCGCGCGGGACCTTCCCCGACAGCCACCGCCAGCACCTGGGCATGCCGGGCATGCACGGCTCGGTGCCCGCGGTCGGCGCGCTGCAGCGGGCCGACCTGATCGTCGGTCTCGGCGTCCGCTTCGACGACCGCGTCACCGGCAACCTGGACAGCTTCGCCCCGCACGCCAAGGTCGTCCACGCCGACATCGACCCGGCGGAGATCTCCAAGAACCGGCACGCGGACGTCCCGATCGTGGGCGACTGCAAGGAGGTCATCACCGAGCTGATCAACGCGGTGCGCAACGAGGACCGCAAGGGCGACTACAGCGAGTGGTGGAGGCAGCTCGACGCCTACCGGGAGACCTACCCGCTCGGCTACACCGAGTTCGAGGACGGCTCCATCGCCCCGCAGTACGTCATGCAGCGGCTGAGCGCGATCGTCGGCCCGGACGCGATCTTCACCGCGGGCGTCGGACAGCACCAGATGTGGGCGGCCCAGTTCATCGGTTACGAGAACCCCGGCTCCTTCATCAACTCCGGCGGCGCGGGCACGATGGGCTTCGCGCTGCCCGCCGCGATGGGCGCCAAGATGGGCAGGCCGGAGGCCACGGTCTGGGCCGTCGACGGCGACGGATGCTTCCAGATGACCAACCAGGAGCTGGCCACCTGCGCGATCGAGGGTGTGCCGATCAAGGTCGCGATCATCAACAACGGCAACCTCGGCATGGTCCGGCAGTGGCAGACGCTGTTCTACAACCAGCGTTACTCCAACACCAACCTGCAGACGGTCCGCAGGATCCCCGACTTCGTGAAGCTGGCCGAGGCGTACGGTTGTGTCGGCCTGCGGTGCGAGCGCCCCGAGGACGTGGACGCGATCATCGAGAAGGCGATGGAGATCAACGACGTTCCGGTCGTGATCGACTTCGTCGTCCACGAGGACGCCATGGTCTGGCCGATGGTGGCGGCGGGGACCAGCAACGACGACATCAAGTTCGCGCGTGACATGGCGCCGGTCTGGGACAGCGAGGACTAGCCATGGGCGAGCGGACCGACGGACACAGCGGCGCCCCGGCCGGCGGCCGGGCGAAGGGACAGGCATGAGCAGGCACACGCTCTCCGTGCTGGTCGAGAACAAGCCCGGCGTGCTCGCGCGCGTCGCGTCGTTGTTCAGCCGGCGCGGATTCAACATAGACTCGCTGGCGGTCGGGCCGACCGAGCACGAGGACATCTCACGGATGACCATCGTGGTCAACGTCGAGGACCTTCCGCTTGAGCAGGTCACCAAGCAGCTCAACAAGCTGATCAACGTGCTCAAGATCGTGGAACTCGACCCGGCTCAGGCCGTGCACCGCGAACTCACCCTGATCAAGGTGCGGGCCGACGCCGAGAACCGTTCGAGCGTGCTGGAGCTGGTGAACCTCTTCCGGGCGCGCTGCGTCGACGTCGCCCCGGACGCGGTGACGATCGAGGTCACCGGCACACCGGACAAGCTGCAGGCGTTCATCAAGCTCCTGGAGCCGTTCGGCATCAAGGAGCTCGTCCAGTCGGGCATGGTGGCCATCGGCCGCGGCGCCCGCTCCATCACCGACCGTTCCCTCCGGGCCCTGGACCGGACCGCATAAGCCGTACGGCGCACCATGCGAGCCGTACGAGAAACCTTGAAAGGCTAAGCGAGTGACTGAGATCTTCTACGACGACCAGGCCGACCTGTCGATCATCCAGGGCCGGCACGTGGCGGTTCTGGGGTACGGCAGCCAGGGCCACGCCCACGCGCTCTCCCTGCGCGACTCCGGCGTGGACGTCCGGGTCGGCCTGCCCGAGGGCTCCAAGAGCCGGGAGAAGGCGGAGGCCGACGGCCTGCGCGTGCTCTCCCCGTCGGAGGCGGTCGAAGAGGCCGACCTGACGATGATCCTCGCGCCGGACCACATCCAGCGCCACCTCTACGCCGAGCACGTGGCCCCGAACCTGGTCGAGGGCGACGCCCTCTTCTTCGGTCACGGGCTCAACATCCGCTACGGCCTCATCGAGGCGCCGCAGGGCGTGGACGTCGCCATGGTCGCCCCCAAGGGCCCGGGTCACCTCGTCCGCCGCCAGTACACCGCCGGCCGCGGCGTGCCCTGTCTCGTCGCCGTGGAGAAGGACGCCAGCGGCAACGCCTGGGACCTCGCCCTGTCCTACGCCAAGGGCATCGGCGGCACCCGCGCGGGCGCGCTGAAGACCACCTTCACCGAGGAGACCGAGACCGACCTGTTCGGCGAGCAGGCCGTCCTCTGCGGTGGCGTCTCCGAGCTGATCAAGGCCGGTTTCGAGACCCTGATCGAGGCCGGCTACCAGCCCGAGGTCGCCTACTTCGAGTGCCTCCACGAGATGAAGCTGATCGTCGACCTGATGTACGAGGGCGGCATCCACAAGATGTACTGGTCGGTCTCCGACACCGCCGAGTACGGCGGCTACTCCCGCGGCCCGCGCGTCGTGACGAAGGAGACCAAGGAGGAGATGCGGCGCATCCTCGCCGAGATCCAGTCGGGTGAGTTCGCCAAGGAGCTCGTCGAGGAGTTCGACGGCGGCCAGAAGAAGTTCACCGCCTACCGCGAGGAGCTGGCCGAGCACCCGATCGAGAAGACCGGTGCCAAGCTGCGCCCGATGATGAGCTGGCTGAAGTAGCCGCTCCCGCCCGGACGGCCCGCCGGAGGCGGAACGGTCCGGGTGCCCTTCGCCCGCAGGCGGCCCGCGCCCCCGTGACGGTTCACGTCACGGGGGCGCGGTCTTTCCCGCGGCCTTCCTCGGCCGTTCCCGCGCTCTTCCGCGGGTCTTCCCCGCGCTCTTCCGCGGGTCTTCCCCGCGGCCTTCGGGTAGGGCCGGGCGCCGGGGGGCGCCTTCCGGCCCGTCCGCTCGGACGCCCCCCGGTCCGTTCGCTCCGCCGGGTCAGTGCCTGCCGAAGTCCTGGGTCCAGTAGGGGCCGCGCGGGCTGGTGGCCATGCCGACCCCGAGGTGGGTGTAGGCGCAGTTCATGATGTTGCGCCGGTGGCCTTCGCTGTTCATCCACGCCTCGACCACGTCGGCCGGGGTCCGCTGTCCCCAGGCGATGTTCTCCGCCCAGGCCGACATCGGGCTGAACCCGGACGCCTTGATGCGGTCGGTCATGGTCCGGCCGTCCAGGGAGGTGTGGCTGAAGTAGTTCTTGGACGCCATGTCCTGCGAGTGGCTCTGGGCGGCCGAGCGCAGCTGCGGGTCGTTCTTGAGCGGGGCGCAGTTCCCGGCCCGCCGTTCGACGTTGGTCAGGCGCAGCACCTCGTCCTGGGCGGAGGTGCCCTGGGTCGAGGTGGGGGTGGGGGCGGGGACGGGAGCCGTGGTCGGGCTCGCGGTGGACGTCGGGGACGGTACGGAGGCCGGGGAGCACGACAGCCGGACCGCCTTGGAGCGGGCCGTGTTGCCCTGGTAGTCGGTGGCGGCGGCGTAGTAGACGCCCGAGGTGCACGGCAGCGCCACGGTGACCCGCCCGTTGACGCCCCTCCTGGCCGCGCTCTTGACGGTCGGATCGGCGGCGGCCTCGGCGCGCTTGATCCGGATGCGGACCAGGGCGCTGTCGGAACAGCCCAGCCGGGCGGCGGACGCCTGGATCCGCCCGGCCGAGGTGACATAGGGATCGGCCACGTACACACGGCACTCGGACCGCGCGGCCTGCGGGACCGCCGCCTGGGCGGCGGCGACCGGCGTGCTGAACACCGTCAGGCTCCCGAGGCACGCGAGCACCCTCAGCCGTCTACGCATATCGGTTCCTCCAGATTGCTCGGCGCTGGATGGATTCCGCATTCTGTCGGGGTTACATCGCCCGTGTCACTAAATTACGGACAATAACTGTGAGCTCCAGGTAAACCAGAGTGGTCCCAGAGACGTCTGTGACATGCCGTTCGCCGGGCTCGTCCCGGAGGCCGCCGTCCGGGGCGGCGGGAGTGGCCGGAAGGGTGCTCTCCGGGGGACTCGGGCCGTGTGCGCGCACGTGCGCGCCCCCGTCGTGGGTATCCACGTGGGCGTCCGCGTGGGCATCCGAAGTGTGGGCGTCCGGAGCGTTTACGTCCGGGGCGTCGTCGCCTGCTGTCGGCGAGGCGCTGTCCCCTCACCGCGCGGACGCTCAGATCAGCTGGGGAGTGATCACCAGGAAGACGCAGTCGCCGAAGGACAGGACGTCTCCGGGGTGGACCTTCGCCGGACCGACCAGGCGCCAGTCGTTCAGCCGGGTGCCGTTGAGCGAGCCGAGGTCGACGACGATCCACCCCTCCCCGTCGCGGCGGAGCTCGGCGTGCACCCTGGACACGGTCAGGTCGGCCAGGACCAGGTCGCAGGCCGACCCCCGGCCGACCACGTAGCGGGTGCGGTTGTCGCCCGGCAGCGCCAGCCTGGGCAGCCTCGGGCGACGCCAGGCGGACTCCACGCGTTTGGTGAAGTCGGACGCCGAGGCGACCACCTCGGTCACCATCCGGCGGAACCGGCCGCGTTGCGGCAGATCGGCGACCAGGTTCTCGAGCTCGCCCTGACTGCGGGCGCGCAGCGCCATGTCCACCCGGCCGAGGAACGTGTCGTGCGAGAGGCGGCCCTCGACGGCGCGGTCACGGAGCTCGCTGATCGCACGATCGCGGTCCCCATCGGACGCGCGGGACGGGGGATGCGTCGAGCTCATTCACCGAGTATCAGCCCCAACAGTGGAGCCTGTCCACAATATGCGGATCTCTTGCCGTGACCATACTGGGTATGCATACTCAGTATGCATGACGATCCGACATGGACTCCTCGCTCTGCTGAGTCAGGGGCCCCGTTACGGCTACCAGTTGCGGGCCGAGTTCGAGGCGTCCACCGGGGCGACCTGGCCGCTCAACATCGGCCAGGTCTACACGACGCTCTCCCGTCTGGAGCGCGACGGCATGGTGGCCCCCGGAGAGCAGGACGACCAGGGGCGGGTCGTCTACGTGATCACCGAGGCCGGTCGGGCCGAGATGGAGCGATGGTTCAGCACCCCCGTCGCCCAGTCCGACCGGCCTCGGGACGAACTGGTCGTCAAGCTCGCGATGGCGGTCGCCGCGTCCGCGGACGTGCGGCCGATCATCCAGACCCAGCGCACCGCGACCATGCGGGCGCTGCAGGCGCTCACCCGCGCCAAGCGCGCCGGCGCGGACGGCCCGGCCCAGCGGCTGGTGCTCGATTCGATGATCTTCCACGCCGAGGCCGAACAGCGCTGGCTCGACCACTGCGAGGCCGTGCTCACGGCCTCCCCCCAGACGCAGGAGACACGACAATCATGAGTTTCGATCCGGTCTTACGGCTCACCGACGTGAGCCGCGTGCACGGTGACGGGCCGCGGGCCGTACGGGCGTTACACGGGGTGAGCCTGGAGGTCGCCGCGGGGGAGCTGATCGCGGTGATGGGCCCCTCGGGCTCCGGGAAGTCCACTCTGCTCAACCTCGCGGGCGGCCTCGACCTGCCCACCTCGGGCACCGTGACCGTCGAGGGCGTCCCGCTGCCGACTCTGACGGCCAGGGATCTGGCCGCGCTCCGCCGCCGTCGCGTCGGCTACGTCTTCCAGGACCTCAACCTGATCCCGTCGCTCACCGCGCTGGAGAACGTGACGCTCCCCCGGGAACTGGACGGGGTCGCCTTCGGGAAGGCGCGCCAGGAGGCACTGGAGGTCCTGGCGGAGGTAGGCCTCGGCGAGGTCGCCGACCGCTTCCCCGACGACATCTCCGGCGGCCAGCGCCAGCGGGTCGCGATCGCCCGCGCCCTGGTCGGCGGGCGGCGGCTGATCCTGGCCGACGAGCCGACCGGCGCCCTCGACACCCCGACCGGCGACGAGATCCTCCAGCTCCTGCGCACCCGCTGCGACGCGGGAGCGGCGGTTCTCCTCGTCACCCACGAGCCCCGTTACGCCGCCTGGGCCGACCGGGTGGTGTTCCTGCGCGACGGAGAGGTCGCCGACTCCACCGTCCCCCTGGAGAGCGCCCGGTGAACGCGCTCCTGGCCGCGCTGCGGATCTCCCGCAGGGGCATCGGACGCGCCAGGGCGCGCAGCGCGCTCATCGTGGTCATGATCGGCCTGCCGATCCTCGCCACCACCGCCATGCTCACGCTGTCCGCCACGCGTGAGATGAGTCCGTGGGAGCGGCTGACCATGGACCTGGGCGCGGCCGACGCCAGGCTGGCCGACACCGGGGTCCCGGTGCCGGTCCGGCAGAACCTGACCGGCGCCTCCTGGGAGCCCGTGGGCAAACGAAGGCAGGATCTCCAGGGGAGAGCCAGGATCCTGACCCAGGCGGAGGTCCAGGCCCTGGCCGGGGCAGGGGGGCGGATCGTCCCGCTGACCCGGTTCTACGGCGAATACTGGACGGGTGACGCCTACAACGAGGTGCCGGTCTGGGAGGCGGACCCGCGCGACCCGATGACGAACGGCATGTTCCCGCTCGTGCGGGGACGCTATCCGCAGGCCGCCGACGAGGTGCTCGTCACCGTCCCCATGAAGACGGCGGTCGGCACGACGATCCGCTACACCCGCGGAGACGTGCCCAAACGCGTGGTGGGCACGGTCGTCGGCCAGCAGGCCGTCCTCGGTGAGACGATCATCGGGCTGCCCGGCTCGCTGCTCTCCGCCTCGGCCCGGCGGAGCGCCGAGAGGTTCTGGCTGCTGGACGCCCCGGCACCGGTCACCTGGAAGGAGACCCTCCGGTTCAACCGGGGAGGGATGGCCGTGCTGTCACGGGCGGTGCTCAACGATCCGCCGTCGTCCGCGGAGCGGGGGCGCACCATGCTCGACGGCCTGTACGACCCCGATGCGGTGCGGACGGACGTCAACGGGATCCTCACGACCGTCCTGGGGATGACCCTTGCCGTGATCGAGGTCGTGCTGCTGGCCGGTCCCGCCTTCGCCGTGGGCATCCGGCGCCGCCGCAGGGAACTCGCGCTCATCTCCGCCCAGGGCGGCTCGGCGCGTCACCTCAAGCTCGTCGTGCTGGCCGACGGGCTGACCCTGGGACTGGCCGCCGCCGTGCTCGGCGTCGCCCTCGGAGTCGGGGTCGCCAGGGGCATCGTGTCCTATGTCGGCGTCTGGCCGGCCGGTGAGCTGGGGCCGTTCGAGGTGCCCGCCGGGCAGGTCGCGCTGGTCGCCGCGCTCGGCGTGGTCAGCGGGGTGGTGGCGGCCGTGGCGCCCGCCGTGCAGGCGGCGCGGACGAACGTGGTGGCCGCGCTCGCCGGACGGCGGGCCGAGGTGCGGGACCGGGCCGGATGGCCGTTGCTCGGGCTGGTCCTGCTCGTCGCGGGAATCGCGGCGATGGTCTACGGGATCTGGGGGAGCGGGGTGATGATGTTCCTCGGCGGGGTGCTCGGGCTGCTCGGCCTCGTCATGACGACGCCCTGGCTGGTCCGGCGGATCGGCGGGCTGGCCGGAGGGCTTCCGCTGCCCCTCCGGCTGGTCGTCCGCGACGCCTCGCGCAACCGGGGCCGTACGGCGCCCGCCGTCGTGGCGGTGCTGGCGGCGGCCGCGGCGTTCAGCACGGTCGCCGTCGGAGTCGCCAGCGCCTACCGGATGGACGAGGAGTCCTACCGTCGGAGTTACCCGGTGGGGGTCACGGCCGTCTACGGCGGCGACGTCACCGACGACTCCTGGGGGAGGATCCGCCCGATCCTCGAGGCGAAGCTGCCCGGTGTGCCGCTGGTGGAGGGCTACCACGCGGTCAACGCGGAGGGCAGGAACGTCGACTTTCAGGTGCTGGGAGATTCCTGCAGCCACTGCGTGATCTCGACGGGACCGCTGGGGGTGCTTCCGGCGGGCGGCCCCGACCTGCTCCGCCTGCTGCTGGGTCGTACGGACGCCGCGGCCGAGGCGGCACTGGCGGAGGGCAGGGCGGTGATCTTCAACCCGAAGGCGGTCGAAAACGGCGAGACCCGCCTGTCCGTCTGGGCCCGGACCATGGAGCAGCAGGAAGAGCGGACGGTCACCTTCCCCGCGACGGTCGTCACCTTCCAGGGGCCGTCCCCCGTGCTGGGGGTGGTTCCGCCGGCCGCCCTCGGCAAGGTGGGGTTCACCGCCAGGCTGGGCCACCTCATCGTCGCTCCGAAGGACGCCCTGCCGACCCCGCAGATGCAGCGGCTGATCGACGGGCCCGTGCGCGCCGTCACCCCCAACGTGGCGATCCGGTACGAGCGGGAAGTCCCGCAGAGCAGATGGAACCGGGACTTCCCGATCTGGATCATGGCCGCTCTGGCGGGGCTGGTGGTGTTCGGCTGCACGTTCGCCGTCACCGGGCTGGCCGCCGCCGACGCCAGACCCGACCTCGACGCGTTGTCGGCGGTCGGGGCGCGCCCCGGGACGCGCAGGCTGGTGGTGGCCGGGCAGGCGCTGTTCATCGCCGGGTTCGGGGTGCCCGCCGGTCTGCTCGTCGGGCTGGTCCCCGGATTCGCCATGGCGGCCCAGCAGACGATCGGTCGTTCCGACGTGCTGGCGATGGGGCTCAACGGGATCCCGTACGAGAAGGTCGGGCTCGTCTTCAGCGTGCCCTGGCCGACGCTCCTCGCGGTGGGGGCCGGGCTGCCCCTGGTGGCAGGGCTGGTCGTCATGCTGTTCGCCGGGACGAGGATCACGCCGGTGCGGCGGATGGGCTAGCCCGGAGAACAGCGGAACCGCCGGGCGGGGGAGCGCTCTCCCGCCCGGCGGGCCGACTCGGTCCCGGCCCGGCTCAGTCGGTGACGTCGGCGCAGACCACGTGGACGCCCAGCTCGATCATCCGCCGCTCGCTGCGCGCGTCGGCGACCCGGGCCATCAGGATCGGCGCCTCGCTCGCCGCGAGCTGCGGCAGCCGGGCGCGCACCCCGCGGTGGATGTCCCTGACCACGTCCTCGGCCGCCGACATGTGCACCTTGACGTGAAGCATGATCCCCGGGGCGCCGGAGCTCGTCCGGGCCTCGGAGATCCACACGTGGTGGACGAGCGGGTAGTCGGCGAGCACGTAGGAGATCGCGGTGCGCAGCGCGGGCAGGATCGGGTGGTCGCACCGCCGGTAGCCGGGGTCGACCTGCTGCATGGGCCCCGACAGGTGGGGGCGGGGCGCGGGGATCCACGGCTGGGCCGGCATCGCGGGCGTGGGGACGGAACGTGGGTTCACCCTGGAGGTGCGGGAGACCGTGGCCATCGCCCCGGTCGAGTACGCCGTGGGGGCCGCGTTCGACAGGGCGGGCGTGGGACCACTGCGGAGCGAGAGTAGATAGCGCTGGAGGTCCTCGACCGGTACGGCCGCCGCCGCCGGTCCCGCCGCGTCGATCACGATCTCCCGCACGCCGGTGACGCGCTGGATGTCCATGATGGTGTCGACGTCGCAGGCCGACAGGGAATGGTTGCCCCGGTGCCGTGCGTAGGTGATCGGCGAGGTGTATCCGAGCAGGACTCGGTCGCCTGTCTGGGTCGTGCCGAGCACGACCGAACGGTCGGGCCGCACGGCGACCAGGAGTCCTCCTTCGGCCAGCGCTGCCAGAAGCCGGTGTGGGCCGCCGTGCTGCGCGAGGACGTCGCCGAGAGCGGAGTTCCCGATGCTCATACAAGGAACCATAGGTAGTGAACCACGGCTTATCAGGGTAATCGTGAAGATTTCTCTAGATCAAGACCAAGATGAATTTTGTACGCATGAAAGGTGTACGAGGTGGGTAACCATCTCGGATCGCGGGACACTCGTGAATGCGTTCACAAGCGCAGATAGACTACGTGAGGTTCGTGCAGCAGCCTCCACGTCTCAGAAGGATCTAGCCTGTGAACAAGCCCGTCGTACTGGTCGCAGAGGAACTCTCGGAGGCCGGTCTCGCGGTCCTGGGCGCGGACTTCGAAGTCCGCCACACCGATGGCGCCGACCGTGCCCAGTTCCTTCCCGCCCTCGCCGACGTGGACGCGCTCATCGTGCGCAGCGCCACCCAGGTGGACGCCGAGGCGATCGCCGCCGCGCCCAAGCTCAGGGTCGTCGCCCGCGCCGGTGTCGGCCTCGACAACGTGGACGTCGACGCGGCCACCAAGGCCGGCGTCATGGTCGTCAACGCGCCCACCTCCAACATCACCAGCGCCGCCGAGCACACCGTCGCGCTGATCCTCGCCTCCGCGCGCAACGTCGCCCAGGCGCACGCCGCGCTCAAGGACGGAGAGTGGAAGCGCTCGAAGTACACCGGTGTCGAGCTCGACGAGAAGGTCGTCGGCATCCTCGGCCTCGGCAAGATCGGCCAGCTGGTCGCGCAGCGTCTGCAGCCGTTCGGCGTCGAGCTGATCGCCTACGACCCCTACCTGCAGCCCGCCCGCGCCGCGCAGATGGGCGTGCGGCTGGCGTCGCTGGACGAGGTCCTGCGCGAGGCCGACTTCATCACCGTGCACCTGCCCAAGTCCAAGGAGACCATCGGGCTCATCGGTGACAAGGAGCTCCGTCAGGTCAAGCCGTCCGTCCGCCTGATCAACGTCGCGCGCGGCGGCATTATCGACGAGGGAGCGCTCTACTCCGCGATCAAGGAGGGCCGCGTCGCTGGCGCCGGCATCGACGTGTTCCCCAAGGAGCCCGTCACCGACAGTCCGCTGTTCGAGCTGGACCAGGTCGTCGTCACCCCGCACCTCGGCGCCTCGACCCACGAGGCCCAGGAGAAGGCCGGCACCCAGGTCGCGCGCAGCGTGAAGCTCGCCCTCGCCGGTGAGTTCGTGCCGGACGCGGTCAACGTCCAGGGCGGCGCCGTGGCCGAGGACGTCAAGCCGGGCCTGCCGCTGGCCGAGAAGCTCGGCCGGGTCTTCACCGCGCTCGCGGGCGAGGTCGCCACCAAGCTCGACGTCGAGGTGCGCGGCGAGATCGCCTCCGAGGACGTCCGCGTGCTGGAGCTGGCCGCGCTCAAGGGCATCTTCACCGACGTGGTCGAAGACTCCGTCACCTACGTCAACGCCCCGCTCCTGGCCAAGGACCGCGGTCTGACCGTCGAGCTGGTCACCAGCTCGGAGAGCCCCGACTGGCGCAACGTCCTGACCGTCCGCGGCGTCCTCGCCGACGGCCGTACGGTCTCGGTCTCCGGCACGCTCTCGGGCCCGCGTCAGATCACGAAGATCGTCGAGGTCAACGGCTACCAGATGGAGATCGAGCCGACCGACCACCTGTCGTTCTTCACCTATGTCGACCGTCCCGGCGTCGTCGGGATCGTCGGCCGCATCCTCGGCGACCACAACATCAACATCGCCTCCATGCAGGTGGCCCGTGACGTCAAGGGCGGCAAGGCCCTCATCGCGCTGACCGTCGACTCCGCCATCCCGACCGAGGTGATCGAGCAGATCGGCGGCGAGATCGGCGCCGAGAGCGGCCGCTCCGTCGACCTGGCCGACTAGGTTCCGGCCCGCGGGTCCCGCCGGACGGTCCGTCACGGGACCGTGCCGAGGATCCGCGCGACGGGCGCACCGCGTCGCCGTCGTGACGTTCGAGGGCGCTCCCGAGCCACCGCGCTCGGGGGCGCCCTCGTTGTTGTGCCCGTCGTCCCGCCCGGGATCTTGAGGGAGCGGCGCCGGATGCTCTGTTGTCTCAACATGTGAGAAATCTGTACAACAGGCGAGACGACATCTTGACCGGCAGGTAACATGGCATGAAATGCGCCAGGTTCTCGTACTCATTACCTGCCGCGGCGAGGCCTGACAGGGGCGGGCCGGCAACTCGCCGCGGTGCGCTGGCGCTCGCCGGCCCCGGGCTCCGCGTCGCCGATTCACGACCTGGATCCGCGATCTCAGGCCCGGCCCGGATTCGTGACCGGAATCCGGACCATCTCCTCCTGCTCCTGTGCGATCGAGATGAGAAGCACCATGTATGACATGTATCCCTGGAACCGTCCCGAAGAGACCGAGGACGAGGCCACCCAGGCCCTCCAGACCGCCCTGGACCGCCGCGACAACGGCGGGGCCCCGACGCGTTTCTGACAGGTCGTACCCTCGCCGCGCTCGTGGCCGGAACATCCGCCGATCCGCGTCCCGGCCGCCGCGGGCGATCCTGACACCGGTTGGTAAGTAAGGCGATTTACCGTCAAGGACGTTGGCTAGCCTTTTCCTGGGACCCCGGGACTGAGGAGAGCGAAGTGCGAGGCCGGCTCGGCAATCCACGGTTGTTGCGGGTGATGAACGAGCGACGCCTCCTTGACCGGCTCCTCGAACACGGCCCGGCCTCACGGGCCCAGCTGGCCAAGGTCACCGGCCTGTCCAAGCCGACCGTCTCGGCCGCCCTGGCGGGTCTTGAGGAGGACGGCCTGGTCCACCTGGTCGGCGAGGTCTCCGGCCGGCCGGGCCCGGTGACCTCGCTCTACGACATGAACGCCGCCGTGCTGCACGTCGCGGGCGTCGACATCGGCCGCGACTGGATCCGGGTGGCGGTGGCCGACCTCCGGGGGCGCTTCGTGGGGCGCAGGGACGGACGCAACGACGCGCGTACCGAGGACGAGCTGGTCCGCGCGGTCCGGGGCCTGACCCGGACCGCGGTGGCCGAGGCCGGTCTCGGATGGTCCTCCGTCGCCCACGCGGTGGTCGGCAGTCCCGGCGTGTACGACCCCGAGACGGGACGGCTGCACCTGGCCGCGAACCTGCCCGGCTGGGGCACCCCCGGTCTGGTGGACCGCCTGTGCGCGGCGCTGGGGACCGAGGTGACCATCGAGAACGACATCAACCTGGCGGCCCTGGGCGAGCACGCGCACGGCGAGGGCAAGGGACGATCCCATTTCGCGCTGGTGTCCATCGGCACCGGTGTCGGCATGGGCATCGTCGTCAACGGCGAGCTGTACTCGGGGGCGCGCGGCGCCGCGGGGGAGGTCTCCTACCTGCCCACCGGGGAGGATCCGGTTCCCGGCAGGGAGGCGCTGGAGCACGGACCGACCGAGACCCCGGTCGGCGCCCTCGGCGTGGTGCGCGCGGCACGCGCGGCCGGGGCGCGGGTGGAGACGGCGAAGGAGGTCTTCGGCGCCGCGGCGGCCGGAGACCCCGTGGCCCTGGCCGTCGTCGAGGCCGAGGGGCGACGGATCGGCGACCTGATCGTCGCGGTGGCCTCGGTTCTCGATCCGGAGATCGTGGTGCTCAGCGGTGGCGTCGGCCGTAACCTCGACCTTCTCGGCGACTCCATCGCCGCCAGGATCGCCGAGCTGGGTCCGCTGCGTCCCACCGTGGTCACGAGCAGCCTGGGGGACAGCGGGGTGCTGCTGGGCGCCGTCACGCGCGCGCTCGGCCGGGCCTGGGACGTCATCTTCGCCGGCCGGCACGGCTGATCCGCTTCGCTGGCCGGTACGGCCGGTCCGCCCGGCGGAAGCCTCGTCCCGGATTCTGGCCGGAGCCCTGTCCGACGCCCTGGCCGGGGCCCGTTCCGCCGCTCTGCGCCGGAGGCGAGGATTCGCGGAACAGGCCCCGTCCGGCGGAGGGTCAGGGGGCGGTGGCGGGCGCCGGGGCCGGGGCGGCGGTCGTCGGCGCGGGTTGATCGGTGGGGGTGGTCGGTGCGGTCGGTGCGGGCTGGACGGCCTGCTGGGCCTGCTCAGCCTGTTTGGCCTGTTTGGCCCGCTCGGCTTGTGCGGCCTGTTCTGCCCGCTTGGCCTGTGCGGCCTCCTTGGCCTGTTCGATGGAGAGCTTGACCCCCTTGGGGTCGGGGCGTACGGCGCCGACGAAGCTGTCACGGCGCCACGCGCCCAGCTTCTCCACCTTGACCACGTCGCCGGTGCTCGGGGCGTGGACCATGTACCCGGGCTTGCTGATCATGCCGACATGGCCGAGGTTGTGGAAGAAGACCAGGTCACCCGGCTGGAGGTCCTTCCAGGCGATCTTCTTGGAGAAGGCGGAGTACTGCGCTGCGGCCACCCGCGGCAGGTGGATTCCGGCGGCGCCGTACGCGCGGAGCATCAGGCCGGAGCAGTCGAACCCTCCGTTGCCGGTGCCGCCCCAGACGTACGGCGTGCCGCGCTTGGACATGGCCCACTGCAGGGCCTTCTTCCAGGCGGGGGCGGACGGTTTCCTCGTGGTCTTCGGGGTTTCGGCGGCCCCCGGGGCGTCGGAGGCGTCGGCGCCGGTGAGGGCGGCGGGCGCGAGGGATATGACGGGGGCGAGAGAGGAGTCGACGGGGCCGGGGGCGGGAGAGGTGAGGAAGGCGGCTGTCGTGAGGGAGGGGGAGGAGGCCGCGAGCGCGGAGTCGGCCATCGCGAGAGTGGGGATCGCGAACGCGGTGGCGCCGGTGACGATCAGGGTCAGGACACGGGGGTAGGTCTTGCCGGTCAGGATCGTTCCTTCCATAAGGCCGGCCGGGTGAGCTGTCGGGCTCGGACGTGAAGGTCGCCCTACGGCGCGCGAGAGCGCCGATTCGCCCCAAGGGATCCAGCGGGGGACGGCAGGAGACGTGCTCCGGCAAGCGGAGGTGAAGACTCCGGACGCCCCGTGGATCCCGGAAGTGGTTCCCCGGCTCCGCGCAGGCCGGAAAAGGGGGGTGGCCTGCGAGGATTAGGCGACGATGCGAATGGCCAGGACCTTAACGAAACGGTCAAAAGATCGCAAATAGGACAAAATTCTTATGCCTCGTCAGAGGAAGATGTGTCCGATGGGTGAGATTGGTGTTCGCTCCACGAGACGGACCGGTAAGGTGCGTGCATGGATTCGCGCAACATTCGCCTGGCCGTCATCCCCGGGGACGGGATTGGAACCGAGGTCGTCACGGAGGGCCTGAAGGTCCTGGAAGCCGTCGGCACGAAGGTGGAGACGACCACCTACGACCTGGGTGCCAAGCGGTACCACAAGACCGGTGAGGTCCTTCCCGAGGCGGTTCTGGAGGAGTTGCGCGGATACGACGCGATCCTGCTCGGCGCGGTCGGCGACCCCAGCGTCCCGCCGGGCATCCTGGAGCGCGACCTGCTGCTCAAGCTCCGTTTCGAGCTCGACCACTACGTCAACCTGCGTCCGGTCAAGCTCTTCCCCGGCGTCGAGACCCCGCT
The DNA here is from genome assembly GCF_040683035.1 of Streptosporangium sp. NPDC051022. Classification (NCBI taxonomy): domain Bacteria; kingdom Bacillati; phylum Actinomycetota; class Actinomycetes; order Streptosporangiales; family Streptosporangiaceae; genus Streptosporangium; species Streptosporangium sp. NPDC051022. Next base: position 28,883 of record NZ_JBFBCF010000038.1, read on the forward strand.
GGGCAAGTCCGGCCCCGAGGACATCGACATGGTCGTCATCCGTGAGGGCACCGAGGGCCTGTACGCGGGCGCCGGTGGCGTGCTGCGCCGTGGCACCTCGCAGGAGATCGCCACCCAGGAGTCGCTGAACACCGCCCACGGCGTCGAGCGCGTCGTCCGCTACGCCTTCGAGAAGGCGCTCAGCAGGCCGCGCAAGAAGCTGACGCTGGTCCACAAGACCAACGTCCTCACCTTCGCCGGTGACCTCTGGGCCCGCACCTTCGACCGGGTCAGCCTGGAGTACCCCGACGTCACCACCGACTACAGCCACATCGACGCCGCCTCGATGTTCTTCGTCAACCAGCCCGAGCGGTTCGACGTGATCGTCACCGACAACCTCTTCGGCGACATCATCACCGACATCGGCGCGGCCATCGCCGGTGGCATCGGCCTGGCGGCCAGCGGCAACATCAACCCCGACCGCACCGCGCCCAGCATGTTCGAGCCGGTCCACGGCAGCGCCCCCGACATCGCGGGCCAGGGCAAGGCCGACCCGACCGCGACGATCCTGTCGGTCGCCATGCTCCTGGACCACCTCGGCCTGGCCGAGGAGTCCGCCAAGGTGGAGCGGGCCGTGGCCGAGGACCTGGTCGAGCGCCTGACCGGCCCCGGCCGGACCACCCGCGAGATCGGCGACGACATCACCGCCCGAGTAGCCGGCTGAGAAGCCGCCTACCCGACCTCAGACGCGTCCGGCGGCTCACCCGAGCCGCCGGACGCGTCTTTTTTGTTCGTCCCTCCAACGACAGTGCCGGATTTCGGCATAGATGCAGTAGTTTCCCGTTACCTGCTCCATCGCAGAATGGACTCAGGTGCAGTCCGTCACAAAGAGAAGGATCCCCGTCATGACCACCGCTCAGAAGCTCAGCTTCGACGTGCAGCTCTCCGACCACGCTCGCACCGCGGCCGAGCGCGAGCAGGTACTGGCGAATCCCGGGTTCGGTCAGAGTTTCACCGATCACATGATCTCCATCGACTACACGGAAGGGGAGGGCTGGCACAACGCGCGGCTCACGCCGTACGGCCCGCTCAGCCTCGACCCGGCGACCGCGGTCTTCCACTACGCCCAGGAACTCTTCGAGGGGCTGAAGGCCTACCGTCAGGAGAACGGCGCGATCGCCTCCTTCCGGCCGGAGGCGAACGCCGCCCGCTTCAACCAGTCCGCGCTGCGGATGGCCATGCCGGAACTTCCGGAGGAGACGTTCGTCGAGTCGCTGGAGCTCCTTGTCCAGACCGACCGTGAGTGGGTGCCCACGACCCCGGGTCACAGCCTCTATCTCCGCCCCTTCATGATCGCCACCCAGGCCGCGCTCGGCGTCAACTACCCGTCGAGGTCCTACCGCTACATGGTGATCGCCTCGCCGGCCGCCGCCTACTTCGGCGCGGACAAGCCGGTCTCGGTCTGGCTGTCCACCGAGTACACCCGCGCCGCCCCCGGCGGCACCGGCTTCGCCAAGTGCGGCGGCAACTACGCCGCGGCCTTCGTCGCCCAGCGCCAGGCCGTCGAGCAGGGCTGCGACCAGGTGGTCTGGCTCGACGCGAACGAGCACCGCTACGTCGAGGAGATGGGCGGGATGAACCTGTTCTTCGTCTTCGGGGACCGCCTGCTCACCCCGGCCCTGACCGGCACGCTCCTGCCCGGCATCACCCGCGACTCGATCCTCACCCTCGCCGCCGAACTCGGCCTGAAGGCGGAGGAGGGACGCCTGTCGATCGAGGAGTGGCAGGCGGGCTGCGAGTCCGGTGAGCTGACCGAGGTCTTCGCCTGCGGCACCGCCGCGGTCGTGACCCCCGTCGGCTCGATCAAGGGCGCCGACCGCGCCTGGACCGTGGGCGACGGCACCCGGGGACCCGTCACCGCCAGGATCCACAAGGAACTGGTCGGCATCCAGTACGGCTCCCGCCCCGACACCCACGGCTGGATCCACAAGATCTGCTAGTCCTCACCCCCCGGGAAAGCCCGCCCCTCGCGGCCGGGTTTTCCCGGGCTGTGTCACTGTTTCCGGATCATGGTCAGGCCGTCGGCGATCGGGAGCATCAGTGAGGTCACCCTGTCGTCGGCCGTGACCAGGTCGTTGAACTCGCGGATCCCGCGGGTGTGCTCGTCGTCGACGGTGGGATCGGCCACGCGCCCCTTCCACAGGGTGTTGTCGATGAGGATCAGGCCGCCCGGCGCCAGGCGCGACATGAGGATCTCGTAGTAGACGGGATAGTTGGACTTGTCGGCGTCGACGAACGCCAGGTCGACGGGCCGGTCGGCCGGAAGCTCCCGCAGCCGTTCGGCGGCGGGGCCGATCCTGAGGTCGACGCGCTGGGCGACCCCGGCCTTCTCCCAGTAGCGCCGGGCGATCGCGGTCCAGTCCTCGTTGATGTCGAAGCAGGTCAGCCTGCCGCCGGGGCCGAGCCCTCGGGCCAGGCAGATGGACGAGTAGCCGGTGAAGGTCCCCACCTCGACCACGTTCCGTGCGCGGCTGAGCTGGACGATCATGGTGAGGAACCGCCCCTGGTCCGGGGATATCTGCATGCCCGCCCGGTCGCCGGTGATCTCCCTGGTCTCCAGGGCGAGCGCGTCGAGGACGTCGTCGGGCAGAGTGGTGTGCGCGAGCAGGTACTGCCCGACCACCGGGTCCAGATAAGTCGCCTTCATGCGGCCATTCTCGCCGGTCAGAGCGGGTCCGTGCGAGCGGTTCGGCCCCGTGTCCGCGGGGCGCGCGTCCCGGATCCTGAGATCAATGTGTCAACCACCGGTTGCGTATGGCAGACTCCGAAGCATCATGTTCTACGGTCTGCTCATTATCGGCAGGCGCGCTGGCTGACAAGGGACACCGCCAGCGCGCAGACCTCTCACGTCCGTGAGGGGTTTTTTTGTTTCTCTGGACCGAGATGAGCGCGCGGCGAATCAACAACCCGCGAATGGAGACTGACATGGCCGACGACCGCTTTCACGTGTACGACACGACGCTCCGTGACGGTGCCCAGCAGGAGGGGCTCAACCTCACGGTCGTCGACAAACTGGCCATCGCGCGCCAGCTGGACGGCCTGGGCGTCGGCTTCATCGAAGGCGGTTGGCCCGGAGCCAATCCCAAGGACACCGAGTTCTTCAGACGGGCCCAAACAGAGCTCGATCTGAAGCACGCGCAGCTAGCCGCGTTCGGCGCGACCCGCCGGGCCGGTGTGAAGGCGGCCGACGACCCGTTGGTGGCCGCGCTGCGCGAATCCGGCGCGCCGGTCGTGACCCTTGTCGCCAAGAGTCACGACCGGCACGTGGAGCTGGCCCTTCGCACGACTCTCCAGGAGAACCTCGCGATGATCCGCGACACGGTCTCTCACCTTCGTGCGGAGGGCCAGCGAGTCTTCCTCGACGCCGAGCACTTCTTCGACGGCTACAAGTCCAACCCAGCCTACGCGCTGGAGGTCCTGCGCACCGCCGCCGAAGCCGGAGCCTCGGTCATCGCCCTGTGCGACACCAACGGCGGCATGCTCCCCGACGAGCTCGCCGAGGTCGTCCACGCCGCCGTCGGAACCTCCGCCAGGATCGGCATCCACTGCCACGACGACACCGGCTGCGCGGTTGCCAACACCCTGGCCGCGGTCAAGGCCGGCGCCACCCACGTGCAGGGCTGCGCCAACGGGTACGGCGAGCGCTCCGGCAACGCCAACCTGTTCACCGTCGTGGCCAACCTCCAGCTCAAGCGGGGCTTCGACCTCGTCCCCCGGGAGGCGCTCGCGGACATGACCCGGATCGCCCACGCGATCACCGAGGTCACCAACGTCACCCCGAACTCCCACGCCCCCTACGTGGGCGTCTCCGCCTTCGCCCACAAGGCCGGGCTGCACGCCAGCGCCATCAAGGTCGACCCCAACCTCTACCAGCACATCGACCCGGCCATGGTCGGCAACGACATGCGCATGCTCGTCTCCGACATGGCGGGCCGCGCCTCGGTCGAGCTCAAGGGCCGGGAACTGGGCTACGAGCTGTCGCCGGAGATCTCGCGTACGCTGGTCGAGCGGGTCAAGGAGATGGAGTCCAAGGGCTACACCTTCGAGGCGGCGGACGCCTCCTTCGAACTGCTGCTCCGCGACACCGTCGCGGGCGAGCGCAGGCGCCACTTCGAGGTCGAGTCCTGGCGGGTGATCATCGAGCGTACCCGCGGCGGCGAGCTGGTCAGCGAGGCCACGGTCAAGCTGCACGCCAAGGGCGAGCGCATCGTCGCGACCGGCGAGGGCAACGGCCCGGTCAACGCCCTGGACAAGGCCGTGCGGCTGGGACTCGAAAGGCTCTACCCCGAGCTGTCCGCCGTCGAGCTGATCGACTTCAAGGTGCGGATCCTGGAGGGCACCCACGGCACCGACGCGGTCACCCGGGTGCTCATCACCTCCAGCGACGACACCGCCGAGTGGGCCACCGTCGGCGTCGACGAGAACATCATCGAGGCCTCCTGGCAGGCACTGGAGCAGGCCGTCACCTACGGGCTGCTCCGGGCGGGCCACAGCGCCGACTGACCCGGGAACAGGCGAGAAAAAGGGGGGACGGCCCGCTGGGCCGTCCCCCCTTTTTCTCCCGATGGGTTCAGGACAGGTCGGCGCCGGAGGCCCGGAAGCTCACCTTGCCCTTGGGGGTCTGCAGACGCACCCGGCCGCCCGAGCAGGAGACCGAGGGGGCGTCGGTGCCGGGCACCACGACGGTGAGCAGCGCGTTCTCCGAGGTGGGGGAGAGGACCGCGGGCGCGGCCTGCTTCTGCAGGTAGGCGGGGGACACCCAGCCCTGGTAGGGGTTCTGCTGGCCGCTGACCACCCGCTGCCCGCCCACCGGCTTGCAGGACGGCATGGACAGCTGGACCAGCGCCGCCTTCCAGCCCGTCTTGTCCTTGACCACGACCCGGCCACCGCTGTTGGAGACCGCCGACAGCTCACGGGCGAAGTGCCAGACGTTGCTCACCTTGGAGCCCTTGGGAACCGTGTCCAGCACGGCCATCACGTCCTGCTCGTGGGAGACCAGCACCGAGCGGGTCCTCGGCACGCCGTACGCCCTGTCGGTCAGCCGGTAGCTCTGCCTGTCCTGTCCGATCGAGGACCTGCTCAGCGCGGTGGCCGTCTTGCCGCGGAACCCGGCGCCGACCACGGCCGAGGTGTTGTGCGCCTCCGGCGACATCGTCCAGTGGCGGTAGGCGTTGTTCTCGTAGGAGTGGAAGCCCACGTCGACCAGGACGTCACGGCCCTGGGCGTAGTAGGTCACGCCCATGTGGTCCTCGTGGCCGTGGAACTTCAGGGCCGGTCCGAACCTGATGGAGTAGAACGCCGACGCGGGGTCCTCCCAGGCGGTGCGCCCGTAGACGTAGCCGCCGCCGAACACCCGCACGGTCTTCTTGGGGTGGGAGTACCCGACGGGCCGCACGTCCGCGCCGCCGTCGCCGATCGGGACCATGAGCCCGTTCGGCTGGGTCGAGTGGGAGATGAAGTCCTCCAGTGACTCCCACCTCCTGCCGATCTCGGCGGGAACCTTCCGGCCGCACTCCTCGATGCGCTCCATCGCGACCTTGAGCCGGTCGTAGACGTAGATCGCGTATCGCGGAGCCTGCTCGCGCAGCACCCCCTGGGAGTCGACGTCGAGTTTGACCGTCTCGGTCAGCCGCTTGAGGGCCAGGGAGGCCCACTCGTCGTGGCCGTACCGGCAGCCGATGCCGAGCAGCGCGATGTCCTGGTCCATCCCGTGGTTGTGGCCCTTTTCGTACAGGCGGGGATCGGCCAGCATCTTGCCGTGCTCGACCAGGCTCTTGGACAGCCAGGGCTCGCTGACGTGCTTGCTCAGGCAGACCAGCGCGGGGGCGCGCAGCGCGATCGGGTGCTCCTGCCAGGCGTACGGGCTGGCCTTGGGGCCGCCGCCCCGGGGATTGTCCGCGACCCAGTCCTCGGCGATCTCGGTGGCGCGGGTCAGGTAGGCCTTCTCGCCGGTGGTCTCGTAGTCGGCGACCAGGCGGCCCATCCAGCGGAGCGAGTGGAAGACCATGCTCCAGGAGCGGTTGTGGTAGGGGTCGGTACGCCAGTTGACGTCCTTGTCCACCTTCACCGCGGGCAGGCCGACGAACTCGACCTCACCGGCCATGATGTCCGGCGAGGTCGGGGTCGCGGGCAGCCAGTCGCCCTGGCATTCGGCCGTGCGTTTGACCTTGTCCGCCGCTTCCGCGGTACCGACCGCCGCGCCGCAGGTCGCGAGGAGAGCGAGGGAGATCAGGAGTGCGGTGGTGCGGCGGCGCACGCCAGGGTCCTTTCTGTATGGTTCTGCGACACCTGGCGGCGTCGCGGGCCCGGGCACGCCCAAGCCGGAACCGGTCAAGCCCCTGGTGTCCGGCCGGTTCCGTCACCGGGGCCCAAGGGGTGGGGCCGGTGATGTTCCTGAGCCGGTTGCGCCGTTGGCGTGTCCGAGTTGGGCTAGTTTAGCGGGGTGATCGTGCGGGTACAGTGCTCTCCCAAATGTTGGGATGTGGGAGGGAGTCGCCGGTTTTGACGGCGGCGACCCATTCCGCGGTGGTGGCCACGGAGGCGAAGTTGGAGTCCATCACCACCAGCACGTGATTGTGCAGCTCCTCGGCCGTCACGGTGCCCGCGCGGTTGGACATGGGCAGCGTGCCGGTCGCGTCGGACAGGAACTCCACCGTCAGGCCGAGGTGGGCGGCGTCGCGGGCGGTCGACTCGTCGCAGTTCTGCGTCATGTATCCGGCGACGGCCAGCGTGTCGATCTCGTGGGCGGCCAGCCACCCGGCCAGATCCGTCCCGGCGAAGGCCGAGGCCAGCGACTTCTCCAGCAGGTGGTCGTACGGCCTGCGCCCGACCTCCTCGTGCAGCTCCCACGAATGACCTCCGGCCGCGAACAGCGGGGACTCGGCGGGAGCGGTGTGCTTGACCACGATCACCGGGACATCGTGCTCGTGCGCGGTCTCCATGGCGGTGAGGATGTTGGCCAGGCTCTCCTCGCGCGGAGGGTGGGCGATCGGCAGGTTGCCGGTGAAGTACTCGTTCTGGACGTCGATGACGATCAGTGCTCGCTTCATGCCTCCAGCCTGGCCAGGCGGGCCGTACCGGTGTGATAGCGATCTCGGCCATCCACCGCGAGGATCACGCCACGGTCCGGACACCGGCTTTCAGGCTCTCTGGGTGCCGAACGTCTCGCGGTAGGTGGTGGGGGAGACGCCCACCTGGCGGCGGAAGTGGGGACGCAGGGCCACGGCTGAGGCGAAGCCCGCGCTGCGGGCCACCAGTTCGATCGGCTCCTCGGTGGTCTCCAGCAGCCTCTGCGCGTGCAGGATCCGCTGGTGGAGCAGCCACTGCGTGGGCGTGGTGCCGGTGACCCGGCGGAAGCGCCGGTCGAAGGTGCGGCGGCTCATCATGGCGCGGGCGGACAGGGCGTCGACGGTGAGCTCGCGGTCCAGGTGGCGCAGCGCCCATTCGAGGGTCTCGCCGAGCGGATCGCCGGCCGCGGGCACCGGTACCGGATGGTCGATGTACTGCGCCTGGCCGCCCGACCGGTGCGGCGGCACCACCAGGGACCTGGCGATGTCGTTGGCCGCCCGCGGGCCGTACGTCCTGCGGACGAGGTGGAGGCACAGGTCGATGCCGCCCGCGCTGCCCGCGGAGGTCAGCAGGTCGCCCTCGTCGACGTACAGCACGTCGGGCTTGACCTGGATCCTCGGGTACGTGGAGGCGAGCAGGGGGGCGTAGCGCCAGTGGGTCGCCGCCGTACGCCCGTCCAGCAGCCCCGCGGCGGCCAGCACGAACGTGCCGAGGCAGAGGCCGACCACCGTGGCGCCCCGGTCGTGGGCCCGGCGCAGCGCGTCCAGCGTCTCCGGTGAGGGCGGCGGGCCGAGCGGGTGCCGCCAGGTCGGCACGATGACCAGATCGGCCTCGTCCACGGCGTCCAGGCCGTACGGCGCGGACAACATGATGCCCGCGTCGGTCCGCACCGGGCGGCCCTCGGCGGCCACCGCGCGCACATCGAACTCCGGCAGCTCGACCCGGTGCTCTCCGAAGACCGCGATCGGCACCGACGCCTCGAACAGCGGGATCTCGTCGAACAACATCACCGCGATCGTCGTGAACCCCATGGCGCGATCCTATCGACGGTTGTCCTCCCGGCCACTCGTGGACGATCCCGGGCCTGCGACAGGCTGCTCACATGAGATTCGCCGACATCGTGGTCCCCGAGACTCCCGCGGCTCGCGCCGCCCTGGAGGTGGCCACCGCCTACTGCTCGCCCGCGCTGCTGAACCACTCCGTACGGGCCTACCTGTGGGCCGCCGCGTACGGCGCCGTGAACGGCATCGCCTTCGACGCCGAACTGCTGTACGTCTCCTCGATGTTGCACGACATCGGCCTGGTCAGGGAGTTCGACAGCCACACCGTGCCGTTCGAGGAGGCCGGGGGCCATCTCGCGTGGGTCTTCTGCGCGGCCGCCGGATGGCCCGTCGAACGGCGGGTGCGCGCCTCCGAGGTGATCGTGCGTCACATGTGGGACAAGGTGGACGTCTCGGAAGACCCCGAGGGGCACCTGCTGGAGCTGTCCACCGGGCTGGACATCTCCGGCAGGCGCCATGAGGCCTTCCCCGTCGGCTTCAGGGCCGAGGTGCTGGAGCGCTACCCCCGCCTCGGGATCGGCCCGGAGTTCGCCGCGTGCTTCGGGGACCAGGCGGAACGCAAGCCGGACAGCCTGGCCGCGCTGTTCGTGCGCGACGGCATCGCCGGCCGCATCGCGGCCAACATCCTGGACCGCTGACCTTTCGGCCCTATTCGTCCTTGGGGCCGGTGCTCTGAACCACCTCGAACGACCAGAGCGTGGCCCCGGTCGCGGCCGGCCCCTGACCGTGGCCGTGCCCCTGTCCCTGCCCCTGGCCCGGCTCCTGCCCGTGCCCGTGGCCCTGAGCCTGCCCCTGGGCCTGACCCTGCGCCGCCTCGGCGGAGGCCTGGGCGTGGCCCCGCTGGAAGGCCTGGCTGTCGGTCCACCGCCTGAAGTCCTCCTCCGACCTCCAGCGGGTGTAGACGAGGTACTGGTCGGTGCCCTCCAGCGGGCGCAGCAACTCGAACCACTCGAAGCCGTCGGCCGCCTCGACCATCCCGGCACGCCCGGAGAAGCGACGCTCGAGTTCCTCGCGCCGTTCGGCGGGCACGGTCAGCACATTGATCTTCACAACGCTCATGAGACCATCCTGCCCCAACGGTGCCGCCCCGCCCCGAGCAGGGCTTGGGCGCGCCGGTGTCCGGACCGAGAGGTGGCCGGACGCCGAGGGACGCCGAGAGACGCCGAGAGATGCCGCCGGCGCGGAGGCGCCCGAGTCCGCGACGCCGCCGGACGCCGCCGGGAAACACGGCTCAGAGCACTCTGCGGGAGGGGGACGCCTCCTCCAGGCTCACTTTGGCGACGGCCGGCATGTTCTCCAGATCCAGGGCCTGGCGCATGTGCGGGATGGCGCGGTCGCCCAGTTGTTCGCGGATCACGCTCATCGGGGCGCTCTCGTCGGCCACCACGCGCAGCCGTACGGCGGGGTGCGCCCTGCTGCCGGTCATCGAGGCGCTGGCGCTCAGGACGGCGGGGTGGGCGCCGATCTCGTCGGCCATCGCGTTGGCGACGGTGGTGGTGTCGACGTCGGTGACTCCGGCCGAGCCGCTCTCCAGACGGAAGTCGCCCAGCCTGTCGCGCCGTCCCTGGACCATCAGCCAGCGCAGTCCGAACAGGGCGAGCACGATCGCCGCCGCGGCGATCACCCACCACAGCCACGGGTCGTAGCGGGCGAAGGCGGCCCGTACCGGGTCGTTGACCAGCGGTTCCCCGGCGGGGGCCAGATGCTGCGGCAGGGCGTACGCGCCCCGGACGAGCGTGTAGCCGCCGAGAAGTATCAGCAGCAGTCCCATGATCAGCAACCCCAGCCGGTTGCCCCGAGCGGTCTTCCTGTTCATGCCGGTCACTTTCCTCGCAGGTTCACGCGTACGGGATAGTTCTTCAGCGGGGAGAGGTCGGCGATCCGGGCCGTCACGGCCTGCCGTACGGCCTCCGTCATCTCCGCGGGGTCCCGCAGCGGGCTGCGGGCCGTCACCTCGGCGGTCCTGCCCCGCAACCTCACGCGGGCGTGATCGACTCCCTGGACCCGCTCGGCCGCGTGGGCCAGGGCCCGGGTGAAGCCCCGGGGGTGCATGCCGATGATCAGGTTGGGGTCGCCCGTCCTGACCGGGATGAGCCTGGGCCGTCCGGGAATGAGCGCGAGCAGCACCAGCAGCAGGCCCAGCAGGGCGATCACGGCCCCGCTGAGCAGTACCCGGGAGTCGTCCCACCGGATCGACGACGTCCAGCTCAGCAGGCGGTCGTACGGCACCCAGCGCAGCGGGTGCCCGAGCAGCCCGGAGATCACCTCAGCGGCCACGACGACGCCGAGCGCGGCCATCAGCACGGCGGTGATCACGGAGGGGACCACCCGGCGCGGGCGGAAGGCCCTGACCGCCGCCCGATCCGCGGCGGGGTTCCTCGGAACCCCCGCGGACGCGGACGGCGCGGTCGCCTCCGTGCCTCCCGTGCCGGGTGCGGACTGGACCTCAGGGGCGGGCCCTGTCCCGTAGACAGGATCCGGGCCGGGCCCCACCCCCGAGGCAGCGACCGGCGGTTCGGCGGGAGGGACGGTCATCCGTCGTCCTCCTGCCGGGAGGGGACCACTCCGGTCACGTCGATGTCTATCTGGCCGACGGTCAGCCCGGTCAGCGTGTGGACGCGATCGTTGACGTGCCGCCGGATCTCTTCGGCCATCCGCAGGAGCGGGGCGGGGTAGTCCACCGTGACCTCGAGCTCCAGCAGGGTGAGGCCGTCGTCGACGGTGGCGCTGGTGTGTCCTCCGAAGGCCAGCGGCCTCCGCTCGCGGACCTCCCGCACCCGCGCCACCTCCCCGGCCGCGCGGGCGGCGATGCGGGAGACCACCCGTTCGGGGATCTCCGTCCTGCCCCGCCGTTCGGGCGGTACGGCGAGTCCTGCCGGCGCCTGGGGGGCTCCGGCCGGGTAGGCCGTCCGTGTCTCGTCGGGGGACGCGGTCTCCCCGGCTCGCCGGGCCGGCGGGCCGGTGGGCGTCTCCGCGGCGGTGTGGTGTTCGACCGGGGTGGTCATCGTCGCCTCGTGGACAGCCGCGACAGGTCGATCTCGCCGCCCTCGACGATGCGGCCGATGAGGAGTCCGGCGGCGCCCAGGACGAGCACCAGCAGGAACGCGCCCAGACCGCCGAAGGCCGCCGCGAAGCCCAGCGCCAGGCCGAAGATCAGCCCGACCACCGACCAGACAGGGAACTGGTTCATCGAATACCTCCGATATGCACGTTCACGGGGCGATCTCCCACCAGCGGTGCGAGCGCGGCCCGCACCTCGTCGGCGATCTCCGGTAACGGCCGTCCCGGCTGGACGACGACGGAGACCTCCACTTCGTTCTCACGCAGGGCGACGCCGGACACCCGCTCTCCCGGCAGGTAGGTCGCCACGGTCCCGAAGGGGCCGCCCGACAGGTCGGCCACGTCGGGGCAGTTCCGTACGGCCTCGGCTATCTCGTGTGCGAGCTCGCTCACTGGACGCGCGGCTCCGGCTCGGGCTGTTCCTGTCCGCCTCTCTCGCCGTCCTGGTCGGGCAGATGAACGTCGTCGACCTTGATGTTGACCTCGGTGACCTCGAGGCCGGTCATGCGCTCGACGCCCGTGATCACGTTGCGGCGCACCGAGGCGGCCAGGTCGGGGATGGCCACGCCGTACTCGACGACCAGATCGAGGTCGACCGCGGCCTGCCGCTCGCCCACCTCGACGGCCACGCCCTGCGTCGCGGTACTCCTGTCGCCTCCCACCATGCCGCGGACCGCGCCGAGCGCTCGTGCGGTGCCCACGCCCATGTTGTAGACACCCGAGATCTCCCTGGCGGCCAGACCTGCGATCTTCGCGACGACTCCGCTGTCGATGCTGGTGGTTCCCTTGGGGGTCACCAGGCTCGCCTGACCCGAGGGGGCGTCGGTCCGAGCCTGCGGCGCGGGGTTCCCCTCGCCCCTTGGCTTGTTCACCGTGTTGGCTTCGGTCACGTCGATTCCCTCCCCTGTGGGGAAGGCGCTGTGCTTCCCCGGAAGTTTCCTACGTTCGTGATACCCCCCATATGGGCAGCAACCAGCGCATACTTCTCCTTCGGGCGATCCTTTGTATGGGTGTTTAGGTGTTTTAGGAATATTTTTAGAATTAAATGCTTTATTGGAGCTTTGTCATGATTTTCAGGGGGCTGTGGGCGCCGCTCGGCCGTCCAGGGGGCGGTCCGGCGGGAGCCGGGGCACGACTAGCCTTGTCATGTGCGTATAGCGAGGTTCTCCACAGGCGGGGATGTAGGGTTCGGCGTTGTCGAGGGCGGGCCGGGCGAGGAGTTCGTCTCGGCGGTCTCCGGGCACCCGTTCGGTCCCATCCGGTTCACCGGGGAGCGCCACTCGCTCTCCCAGGTCAAGCTGGTCGCGCCGATGCTGCCCAGCAAGGTCGTCGCGATCGGCAGGAACTACGCCGAGCACGCCCGCGAGATGGGCGGGGAGGTCCCCGACGAGCCGCTGGTCTTCCTCAAGCCGTCCACCTCGGTGATCGGCCCCGGAGAGGCCATCGCCTACCCGACCGGGCTGAGCAACCGGGTCGACTACGAGGGCGAGCTGGCGGTGGTCATCGGCAGGCTCTGCCGGGAGGTCCCCGCGGAGCGGGCCCACGAGGTCGTCTTCGGCTACACCTGCGCCAACGACGTCACGGCGCGCGACCTGCAGCGCAAGGACGTCCAGTTCACCCGGGCCAAGGGGTTCGACACCTTCTGCCCGCTCGGCCCCTGGATCCAGACCGAGCTCGACGCGACCGACGTGGGCATCACCACGACGGTGAACGGCGAGGTCAGGCAGAGCTCCCGCACCTCCAAGCTCATATACGACATCCCCGCGCTGATCGCCCACGTGAGCGCGGTCATGACCCTGATCCCCGGCGACGTCATCCTGACCGGGACACCGGAAGGGGTCGGCCCGCTGGATGTCGGCGACGAGGTCAGCGTCGCCATCGAAGGAATCGGCACTCTCACCAACCGGGTGGTCTCCCGTGATTAGGGTTCGTTTCGCTCCCTCCCCCACCGGCATGTTCCACGTCGGCGGCGCCCGCTCGGCGCTGTTCAACTGGGCGCTGGCCGAGCAGTCGGGCGGCAGGTTCGTGCTGCGCATCGAGGACACCGACGCGGCCCGCAACCGCCCCGAGTGGACCGAGGGCATCATCTCCGCGCTGGCCTGGATCGGCATCAACGGCGACAGCCCGTTCTTCGAGGGCCCCTACTTCCAGTCGGCCTACGAGGAGCAGCACCGGGAGGCGGTCGCCAAGCTGGTCGCCGACGGCCGCGCCTACTACTGCACCTGCACCCGCGACGACGTGAAGGCCCGTACGGGCTCCGAGCACCAGGGCTACGACGGCTTCTGCCGCGACCGGGGCCTGACCGAGGGCGCGGTGCGCTTCCGTACCCCCGACGAGGGCGTCACCGTGGTCGAGGACCTGGTCCGCGGCACGGTCGAGTTCCCCAACAACGCGATGGAGGACTTCGTCGTCGCGCGCGGTGACGGCTCGCCGCTGTTCGTGCTGGCCAACGTGGTCGACGACGTCGAGATGCGGATCAGCCACGTGGTCCGCGCCGAGGAGCACCTGTCCAACACGCCCAAGCAGCAGCTGCTCTGGGAGGCGCTCGGCGTCACCCCGCCCGTCTGGGCGCACGTGCCGGTCATCGTCAACGAGAAGCGCCAGAAGCTCTCCAAGCGCCGCGACAAGGTCGCCCTGGAGTCCTACCGCGAGGAGGGCTACCTCGCCGAGGCGATGGTCAACTACCTGATGCTGCTCGGCTGGGGGACCGGCGAGGACCGGGAGATCATGCCCTGGTCCGAGATGGTGCCGAGGTTCAGGCTGGAGGACGTCAACCCGTCCTCGGCCTTCTTCGACGAGAAGAAACTGCGCGCCTTCAACGGCGAGTACATCAGGGCGCTGCCGCTGGAGACCTTCATCGGCCGCTGCGAGCCCTGGCTCGAACCCGACTGGGACCGTGAGACCTTCGCCAAGGTCGCCGCGCTGGCCCAGACCCGCATCGCGGTCCTGTCCGAGATCACGGCGAACGTCGACTTCCTCTTCCTGGACGAGCCCGTCTTCGACCAGGCGTCGTGGGACAAGGCCATGAAGACCTCCGCCGCGGAGATCCTCACCGGCTATCTCGCCCGCCTGGAGACGGTCGACATGGACCCCGAGTCGCTCAAGACCGCGCTGGAGGAGGTCGGCGCCGAGCACGGCCTCAAACTCGGCAAGGCCCAGGCCCCGGTCCGGGTGGCGATCACCGGACGGACCGTCGGCCTGCCCCTGTTCGAGTCGATCGAGGCCCTCGGCCGCGAGCGCTCGGCGGACCGCATCCGCGCCGCCCTCGCCAGGCTCGCCGCCTGAGAGCCCCTTAGGCTCGCCGTCTGAGAACCCCCGGCCGGAAGGCCACCCGGCGAACGCCCCGGCCCGCGACGCGTGAACGTCGCGGGCCGGACGCGTTTCACGGACGATCAGTCCAGACCGCGACGCTCCAGCAGCGGCTCGATGCGCGGAGCGCGCCCCCTGAAGTCGCGGAAGGCGTCCATCACGTCCATGGAGCCGCCGACCGACAGCAGGGTCGACCGGAAGTGGTCGCCGTTCTCGCGCCTGAGGCCGTCGTTCTCCTTGAACCATTCGACGCTCTCGGCGTCCAGTACCTCACTCCAGATGTAGGAGTAGTAGCCGGCGCTGTAGCCGCCGACGCCGCCGGAGAAGATGTGCGCGAAGTAGTTGGTCCGGTAACGCGGGCGGACCAGCTCGAAGGCGATTCCCGCGCGCTCCAGGGCCTCCGCCTCGAACGCCTGGGCGTCCTCGACGGTCTGTCCCGGGGCCAGGCGGTGCCAGGCCCAGTCGAGCAGCGCCGCCGCGAGATACTCCACGGTCGCGAAGCCCTGGTTGAACTTCTCCGCCGCCTTCATCTTCTCCAGCAGTTCCGCGGGCACCGGTTCGCCGGTCTCGTGGTGCCTGGCGAAGTTGGCGAGCACGGAGGGCCAGGTGGCCCACATCTCGTTGACCTGGGAGGGGTACTCCACGAAGTCCCTCGGCACCTCGGTGCCGGAGACCCGGGGGAAGCGCACGTCGGAGAACAGGCCGTGCAGGGCGTGGCCGAACTCGTGGAAGGCGGTGGTGACCTCGTCGAAGGTCAGCAGCGTCGGGCCCTGGGAGGGCTTGGTGATGTTGAGGTTGTTCATCACCACGGGCAGGTCGCCGAACAGGTGCGACTGGTCCACGAGGTTGTTCATCCACGCGCCGCCGCGCTTGGTCGGCCGCGCGTAGGGGTCGAACAGGAACAGGCCGAGCGGTGAGCCGTCCGCCTCGAACACCTCGAAGACCCGCACGTCCGGGTGGTAGCCGACCAGGTCCTCCCGCTCGGTGAAGGTGATCCCGTACAGCTCGCCGGCCGCGTGGAAGACGCCGTCGCGCAGCACCCGGTTCAGTTCGAAGTAGGGGCGCAGTTCGGCGCCGTCGAAGTCGTAGCGCGACTTGCGGACCTTCTCCGCGTAGAACGACCAGTCCCACGGCTCGATGGAGAAGCCCGCCTCCTCGGCCAGCGCCTCGGCCTCGCGCCTGGCGTTGGCCACCGCCGGGCCCACCAGCTTGCCGAGCATCTCCTCCACGGCCTCGGTGGTCTTGGCTGTCTGGTCCGCGACGGAGTAGGCGGCGTGGTCGGGGTAGCCGAGCAGGGCGGCCCGCTCGGCGCGGAGCGTCGCCAGCCTGACGGCCAGGTCGAAGTTCTCCGGCGCCCGGTTGACCGAGAGCTCGTAGAGCCTCTTGCGGGTCCGCCTGTCGGTCAGCTCGGCCAGGGCGGGCTGGTTGGTGAAGTTGAGCAGCGGCAGGACGTAGCGGCCGTCCTGCTCGATCGCCCTGAGCGCGCTCTCGGACAGCCCGTCGAGGTCACCGGCGTGCTCGACGACCAGCGCGGAGTCGGTCGAGGCCCTCAGCAGGTTCTGGGAGAAGGAGGTGGCGACCCTGGTCAGCTCCTCGTTCAGCTCCCTGAGCCGCCGCTGCTCGGTCTCGGTCAGGTCGGCGCCCGCCCTGACGAAGTCCACGCGGTACTTCTCCAGCAGCCACGCCTCCTCGGGGTTCTCGGTCGAGACCTGCTTGATCCGTTCGTAGAGCGCGCGGTTCAGCCGGATCGCGTCGCTGTGCTTGGTGAGCTTGGGGTAGATCTCGCTCTCGATCTCCCGGATGCGGTCGGTCGCGTCCGAGGCCGCGACGCTGGAGAAGACCGTCGTCGTCCGGTTCAGGATCTGGCCCGAGCGTTCCAGAGCCTCGACGGTGTTCGCGAACGTCGCCGGAGCGGGATCCGAGGCGATCGCCTCCACCTCCCGCAGTTGTTCGGCCATGCCGCGCTCGAAGGCGGGCAGATAGTGCTCATCCCGGATCTGCGCGAAGTCCGGCAGCTTGTAGGGCAGTGTGCTGGGGGCGAAGAAGGGGTTCTCGGCCAAGGCGCGGGCTCCTCACGTGGGGTCGGATCTCCTTCAGCAGCGTCGCACAGCGGCCCCCGGACCCCCATGGGACACCCCTGGGACGTCCGCGGAGAGCTGCCGGGATCGGGGGGTCGCCAATCGTTTTGGCCTTGACCCCCAACCTGGGCTATTCTTTCGGAGTCGCCAGCGAGCCCCGCAAGGGGGTCAAGCGCGGTGGGGTATGGTGTAATTGGCAACACGACTGATTCTGGTTCAGTTATTCTAGGTTCGAGTCCTGGTACCCCAGCTACATCTCCTTCTGGAGATGTCGCAGATTCCGCTTCATCGGAATCTGACGACAGTGTCATGGTCCCGTCGTCTAGTGGCCTAGGACGCCGCCCTCTCAAGGCGGTAACGCCGGTTCGAATCCGGTCGGGACTACCACTGTCATCTTTGCAAGGCTCCGTCGTCTAGTGGCCTAGGACGCCGCCCTCTCAAGGCGGTAGCGCCGGTTCGAATCCGGTCGGGGCTACCTGGTGAACCCCTCGGAAGCATTGGCTTCCGGGGGTTTTCTGTATTTCCGCCGAGAACTCCGTTCCGGGAATACCCCTCCATGGGATGGCGTTGCTCGCCAACAGTTGGTGAGTGCTGCTATCCAACAGGGGTTGACGATGATCACTTTGCCGGCGGCCGGGCCGGCCCCGCGCGACCTCGCCGTTCGCCGGGGCCTCATGCCGCTCAACGGCGTCGACCCGTTCGGCGACGAGTACTTCGGGTTCCGCGAGGAGTTCGGGTTCCGCGAGGAGCTGGAGACGGCCGGTGTCGCGATCTACCGGTCCCTGCCCGACCGGCAGGAGGATCCCCGATGAGCGATCTCCCGGTACGGCTCGCCCACCCCCTCACCCTCCTCCTGGCGCCGGTGCTGGCCGTTCAGGGACTCCGGGTCCGTCGCGGGACACCCCGGCTGCCCGAGGCCGCCGGAGCGCGCGCAGGGACGGCCTCAGCCCCGGGAACGGCCCGGGGGGCGGCCCAGGGGACGGAGGCACTCCCGGGAACGGCCCAGGGAACGGCCCGGGGAACAGCCCGGGGGGCGGCCCAGGGAACGGAGACGGTCTCGGGAGCCGGGGCGGGCGAGCCGCTCAGGGTGGCCGTGCTCGGCGAGTCCACCGCGGCCGGGGTGGGCGTCACGACCCACGAGGAGGGGCTGGCGGGCTGCCTGGCGCGGGCGCTGGCCGTACGGGCCGCCAGGCCGGTGAGCTGGCAGGTGGCGGCCAGGAGCGGGATCAACACCCGCGCCACCACCGCCGAGCTGGTCCCGCTGCTGGAATCCGCGGACGCGGTGGTGGCCGTGCTCGGGGTCAACGAGCTGCTGGAACTCAACTGGCCGTCCCGGTTCGGCCGTCAACTGCGCGAGCTGGTCGGGACCGTGCGCGGGCGGATCCCCGGCGTTCCGATCGTGGTGACCGGAATGCCGCCGGTGAGCCGGTTCCCCGCCCTTCCGCAGCCGCTCAGGGCGGTCATGGGCCTGCGCGCGCGAGCGTTGGACCGGGTGATGCGGGAGACGGCGGCCGACGTCGCGGGTGTCACGTACGCGGCCGTGGACGTCCCCGCCGAGCCGGCGGGCTTTTTCGCCCGGGACGGCTTCCATCCCTCCGCGAGGGGATACGAGGTCTGGGCCGGGGGACTGGCCGAGGTGCTGTCGGACGTCCTGACCCACCGCTAGCGCGGGGATCACTCACCTTCACTGTGTGGGTACGCGCGGAGGTGTGTGTCGTCCCGGCGGCCGTGGGTGCGGTCAGGGTGATCGCGAGCACGGCGGCCGGGACGACCGCAGGCGTGGCGGGGCGACGACCGGGAGCGCGGTGAGAGCGTGGGGTCACCGCGCCGGTCGGGTGTGGTCGCCGCGTCAGTTGTGGGTCGAGCGGGCCTTGAACAGGGCGCGCCTGGCCGCCTTGCCCACCTGCTTGTCCGGGTGGGCCTTGCCGATCGCCTCCAGAAGCTCCTCCAGATGCGGGTGCGGCACCTTCCAGATCACGTCGAGCAGGTTGACGAGGTTCGGCACGTTGCCGATGTCGTCCAGGCTGCTGACGAACTCCGGCCTGCCGAGACCGGCCGAGATGGTCAGCATGTCGAGGATCAGCCAGTGGGTGTCGGCCTGGGTGGGCGGGGGAGCGTCCTCGATGCCGAGCTGGGCCAGGTGCGTGGCCGCGTAGGGCCGCAGGGACGGCTCGTCGAGGGCGTCCTGCCACGCGGGCACGGCGACCTCGCCGAGCGAGCCGACCATGCTGGCCGCCTGGACCCGGACCAGGGCGTCCGCGTCGTCCTCGGCCGCCGCCTCCAGCAGCTCCTTGGCGGCCTGGTGGGGCGCGCGCAGCTCCATCCAGGCGGCGAACTCGGCGTCCACCTCCTCCTCGGGCAGCTCCGCGCTGAAGGAGAGCAGGTCCAGAGCCGTCATCGCGTCGATGGCGGGGCGGGCGTCCAGCTCGATGTCGGCCTCGTCGGCCAGGTGGACCACGCCTTCCATGCCGAGCGGCGTCAGCCGTACCTGGTCGTGCTCGACCTCGACCATGCCGTAGCCCGCGAGCCAGTCGAGCACGGGCGTGAGCGGGTCGCCGTACTGCCCGGCGGCCTCGGCCCAGGCCTCGGCGCCCTGCTCGTCGTACTCGGCGACGGCCTCCGCCAGCTCGGTGCGGAGGTCGGTCAGCGACTTGGAGCCGGTGGCCAGCAGGATCCTGACCAGCAGCGCCCGGGTCAGCCCGGACAGGGCGATCGTGGCGTCCTCGTCGTCGAGCTCGGGGTCGCCGTAGTCGATCGAGTGCAGACCGGCCAGCCAGGCGTCCAGGACGTCGTCGTCCTCCTCGAAGGGCCACTCGGCGGTGTCGGCGTCGGCGCTGACGGTGTCCTCGCCCTCGGGCTGCAGGAAGTCGAGGTCGATCGCGAGGTTCCAGATGTTCCAGAGCGCCGGAACGGAGTCGGCCAGCGGCTTGTCGCCCCTGTCGGGGGCGGGGAGTCCCAGCGCCGCCAGGGCCTCGGTGATCTCGGCGTCGGTGAGCAGGGTCGTCTCACCCACCCGGCGCTCCGAGCCGACCCACATCGCGAGGTCGCGGGCCTTGGTGATCAACCTGACGTCCCTGGCGGCCGCGGCCAGCTCGGCGTCCGGGCGGAGCCGGATCGTCGGGAGTTCCGAAAGCTCGTCCGCGAACGGCTCGAAGTCCCCCAGCCCGTCGGCCTCCTCCTCGTCCTCGTCGTCCTCGTATTCGTCCTGCTCGGCGACCAGGTCCTCCATCACGTCGACGAAGTCGTCCTCGAGGCGATCCAACTCCGTCAGCAGGTCCTTGAGGGAGGCGGAGCCCTTGGACAACCTGCCGGTCTCCGACAGGAATGTCAGATAGGCGCGGATCGCGGGCACCATGCTGTCGGCGGCGGCGTCCGGATCCTCGACGACCTGGGGCATCCGGTCGAGCAGCACGGTGCGCAGATCGGCCTGCCTCCACCGGCCGACATCGGTGGAGGCGATCAGCCGGTGCCACAGTGCGACGGAGCCGACCAGATTGGAATCGCTGCCGGGCGCGTTCTCCCGCGCCCAGAGGATGAAGTTTTGGAGCAGGGGACGCAGTTCAGCGGCGGCTGCCTCGATGCGATCTGTCACCTACCCAGCCTAGGGGGCCGCAAGGGTGCTCGCCTCCTCATATCGCGCGGCTCAGTTGGCCCGTCGCATCGCCTCGGTGATCCGTTCGGCGGCGGTGACCACCGGAGCGGCGTGCAGCCGTCCGGGTGTGCGGGTCAGGCGCTCGATCGGGCCCGAGACCGAGACGGCGGCGACGACCTTGCCGGCCGCGCCCCTGATCGGCGCCGAGACGCTGGCCACCCCCTGCTCGCGCTCGCCGACGCTGTGCGCCCAGCCCCTGCGGCGGACGCTGGCCAGGGTCGCGGCGGTGAACTTCGCCCCGCGCAGCCCCCGGTGGAGGCGGTCGGGCTCCTCCCAGGCCAGCAGGATCTGCGCCGCGGATCCGGCGAGCATCGGCAGCGCCGAGCCGACCGGAACGGTGTCGCGCAGCCCGCTGGCGCGCTCGGCCGCCGCGACGCACACGCGTTCGTCGCCCTGGCGCCGGTACAGTTGGGCGCTTTCGCCGGTCAGGTCCCGCAGATGGGTCAGCACCGGGAGCGCGACGGCCAGGAGCCTGTCCTCGCCCGCTGCCGTGGACAGCTCGGACAACCGGGGGCCGAGGACGAATCGTCCCTGTGTGTCGCGGGAAACGATGCGGTGGTGCTCCAGCGCGACGGCGAGCCGGTGGGCCGTGGGCCGTGCCAGGCCGGTGGCCTGGACGAGCTGCGCGAGGGACGCCGGACCCGCTTCAAGGGCGTTGAGCACGAGAACGGCCTTGTCGAGTACGCCGACTCCGCTAGAGTTGTCCATACACCGATACTGCCGTCTCGACATATGAGAAAGCAAGTGGGGTGCGGAATAGCGATCGCAAGGAGGCGACATGGGCCGCACGCTGGCGGAGAAGGTCTGGGAGCAGCACGTTGTACGACGTGCGGAGGGAGAACCCGACCTGCTCTATATCGACCTGCACCTCATCCACGAGGTGACCAGCCCGCAGGCGTTCGACGGCCTGCGCATGGCGGGGCGTCCCATCCGGCGGCCCGACCTCACGATCGCCACCGAGGACCACAACGTCCCGACGGTGCTCGGCCCGATCACCGACGTGGTCTCGCGCACCCAGGTCGAGACGCTGCGCAAGAACTGCGCGGAGTTCGGCGTCCGGCTGCACCCGATGGGCGACGCGGGCCAGGGCGTCGTGCACATCATCGGCCCGCAGTTCGGCCTGACCCAGCCGGGCATGACGATCGTCTGTGGTGATTCTCACACTTCGACCCACGGCGCGTTCGGCGGCATCGCCTTCGGTATCGGCACCTCCGAGGTCGAGCACGTGCTGGCCACCCAGACGCTGCCCGCCTACCGTCCCAAGACGATGGCGATCGAGGTCTCCGGCGAGCTGCCCGTCGGGGTCACCGCCAAGGACCTGATCCTGGCGATCATCGCCAAGATCGGTACCGGTGGCGGCCAGGGCTACATCGTCGAGTACCGCGGCGAGGCCATCCGCAAGCTCTCCATGGAGGGCCGGATGACCGTCTGCAACATGTCGATCGAGGCGGGCGCCAGGGCGGGCATGATCGCCCCGGACGAGACCACCTTCGCGTACCTGGAGGGGCGCCCGCACGCCCCGACCGGCGACAAGTGGGACGCCGCGGTCGAGTACTGGAAGTCCCTGGTGACCGACGAGGACGCCGTCTTCGACACGGTCGTGGAGATCGACGCCTCCACGCTGACGCCGTTCGTCACCTGGGGGACCAACCCGGGTCAGGGCGCTCCCCTGGGCAGCGCGGTGCCGGATCCGCGGGACACCGCCGACCCGGCCGCCGCCGGCCGCGCCCTGGAGTACATGGGCCTGACCGCGGGCACCCCGCTTCGCGAGATCGAGGTCGACACGGTCTTCGTCGGCTCCTGCACCAACGGGCGCCTGGAGGACCTGCGGGCCGCGGCCGAGGTGCTGCGCGGCCGCAAGGTCGTCACCCGCACGCTGATCGTCCCCGGCTCGATGCTGGTCAAGCTCCAGGCCGAGCAGGAGGGGCTGCACGAGGTGTTCAAGGCCGCCGGCGCCGAGTGGCGCGAGGCCGGCTGCTCGATGTGCCTGGGCATGAACCCCGACACCCTCGCCCCCGGCGAGCGCAGCGCGTCGACGTCCAACCGCAACTTCGAGGGGCGCCAAGGCAAGGGCGGCCGTACCCACCTGGTCTCCCCGCAGGTCGCCGCAGCGACCGCCGTCACCGGCAAACTGACCGCGCCCGCCGACCTGGCCTAGGAGATCTCACCGATGGAAGCCTTCACCGTTCACACCGGCCGGGCCGTGCCGCTGCGCCGCAGCAACGTCGACACCGACCAGATCATCCCCGCCGTCTGGCTCAAGCAGGTCAGCCGGACCGGATTCGAGAAGGGCCTGTTCTCCGCCTGGCGCGAGGACCCCGGCTTCGTCCTGAACGACCCCGCCTACGAGGGCGCCTCGATCCTCGTCGCCGGACCCGACTTCGGCACCGGCTCCTCGCGCGAGCACGCGGTCTGGGCCCTGCAGCAGTACGGCTTCCGCGTCGTGATCGCGGCGCGCTTCGCCGACATTTTTCGTAATAATTCCACCAAGATGGGACTGCTCCCGGTGGTCCTTCCGGCGGCCACGGTCGAGGCTCTGCAGGACGCGGCCGAGGCCGACCCGACCCTGGAGGTCACGGTCGATCTGCGGGAGCGGCAGGTCCGCTGGGCGGGTGAGAGCGCCGCGTTCGAGATCGACGACTACACCCGCTGGCGGCTGACGGAGGGGCTCGACGACATCGGCCTGACCCTCCGCAACGCCGACGACATCGGGGTATACGAGAATGGTCGGCAGCCATGGCTGCCGACGACCGTCTGACACGTTCAGAAGACGAGCTGGCGCGGCGGTTGCGCGATGCGCACCGCCGCGTCCGCGCTTTGACCGTTCCCCGGGAACAGCGGGAACGCCTCGCAAGACGCCTGCTGTCGATCTGTGACCTCGCCAAGCGTGATCTTCCACATGCAGCGGGGCGTCTTGATTTATTCCTTCTCGACCTTGATGCTCTGGTTTCAGATACGCCAAGTGCTGGAAACATTGCGGAAGGTGATTGAGTCATACGGCTCCGTCCCCTAATTTCAAGCGGGCAAGGGGTTTCTCGCTCTGTTGAGACCTCAGGCCGTGACAAACCGGGTGAGACGGGCTATCTGCCTCATGACCCACTCCCAGACATCGGTAAGCAGGGGGAGCAACCTTTATGAACAAGAAGGAACTCGTCGAGGCGATCGCGGATCGGGTCGGCGACAAGAAGACCGCGACCGAGGCGGTGAACGCGGTGCTCGACGCCATCCAGAAGGCCGTGGCCGGCGGGGACAAGGTCTCCATCACCGGCTTCGGCGCCTTCGAGATGGTGCACAAGCCCGCCCGCTCGGCCAGGAACCCTTCGACCGGCGCGGAGATCAAGGTCGCCGAGAGCTGGGGGCCCAAGTTCCGGCCCGGCTCGGACTTCAAGGAGCTCGTCAACGCGGAGGGAAAGAAGGCCGCGAAGAAAAAGTAGGACCGTGTTCGGGTGCCCGGGTTCCCAACGAGGGAGTCCGGGTGCCCGCCTGTCCGGGCGCGGGCCCGGCGTCGAGCAGGAGGCCACGGCCGGCCGCGGGGGGTTCAGGCCGTGGCCGGCCCGGGCGGGACGGGCCCGTCCGAGGACGGTCCGCCGGAGGGCGGAGCGGCGGAGGACGCGGGCGGCACGGGTGGCACGGGTGGCACGGTCGGGGGCAGCCGGGACGGCTAGGGCAGGGGGAACGTCGACAGCGTGACGTAGGTGATCCGGCCGCCGTCCACGACGACGTTCACCCGCTGGCCGGGCCGGAGCAGCCTCAGCGGCCCGGCGTCGAAGGCCGCGGCGTCGAACGGGATCTCGGTCCCGTCGTCGGAGTACACCGACCCCGACCGGGTCGCCGTGTCGAAGATCCGAACCGTCGCCTGCATCCGATCAGGGTAACCCGCCCCGGGGCCGGCCCGATGTCACGGCCGGGGCCGTGCCGGACCCGCCTTCCGGTGCTCCGGCGCGGCCGGGTTCGTCTCCCGGTGGTCCGGCGCGGCCGGGTTCGTCTCCCGGTGGTCCGGCGAGGCAGGGCCGTCGTCGGGTGAGGCCGGGTCGTCGCCGTCCGGGACGGCGGGGCCGGTGGAGGAGCCGGTAGGGAGGGCGGCGGAGGGACGCGGGGCCGTCGAGACGGCGGCGTCCTCGGCGAAGGAGGCCAGGCCCCGGATGATGATCTCGATGCCGAGGTCGAACCGCTCGTCGTTCGTCTTGTTCAGCATGGAGCCGGAGAGCGCGGTCAGGTGCGGGAAGCGCTCGGGCGGCAGGTTCTCGAAGTAGCGCTGGAGCGCCTCCCGGATCTCCTCCCAGGACTGCTCGCCCGACTTCTGGGTCCAGGCGTGGTCGCCGGACTCCTGGTGCCGGCTCTCCCAGATGCTCTCCTCCAGGGCGAACCCGTTGATGAAGGTGGAGATCACGTCTCCCGCCGCCCCGGCGAGACGGTCGGGAAGGCCGCCCGCGCGGAAGAGGCCGAGAAGCCGGTCGAGGTGGGGGAGCGCCTCGGGACTGAAGGGCATCCCGCTCATCGACACCCGGGCCATGTCGCGATGGCTGTGCATCTTGCCCCGTCCCTCGCGGGCGTAGTCCCTGACCTGTTCGCGCCAGCGCTCCGGATCGGGATCGGGCAGCTCCCACTCCTCGAACATGCGCAGATACATGAGTTCGAGGAGCTCGTCCTTGGAGCTGACGTGGGCGTAGAGGGCGGAGACCGCGACGCCGAGCTCGGCCGCGACCTGGCGCATGCTCAGCTTCTCGTAGCCGACGCGGTCGAGAACCGTGTAGGCCGCCTCGACGATCCGGTCCCGGGTGAGCGGGATCCGTGCGGGCCCGGGCCTCCGGCGCGCCCGTTCCCAGGGCAGTGCGGGCAGCTCGTCACTCATGAAATCAGTGTAACGCCATGGTGAACAGTGCTCAGGAGGGCGAACGTCGCTCATTTTCACGATATATCTTGTTCTCGAAGCAGATGCGACATATCTTAAGAACATCGCACTATCCGGCGAACAGTGTTCGTTGTAAGAACGACGCTCATGTATGGTGAACACCGTTCAGAGGAAGCGGGCATCGCCTCCCAGACCAGAACGAGGAGTCCCCCCATGACCACCGGCGTGACAGCCGCAGCCCAACCGGCGACCGAACCGGTCGCCTACCGCTGGCGTTGGGCAGCCCTTTTCGTGATCCTGCTCGGCGAGGTGATGGACCTCCTCGACGCCATGGTCACCAACATCGCGGGTCCCACCATCAGGGCCGAGCTCGGCGGCAGCGCCGCCACCATCCAGTGGCTCGGCGCCGCCTACACCCTCTCGATGGCCGTCGGCCTGATCACCGGCGGCAGGCTCGGCGACATCTTCGGGCGCAGGCGGATGTTCGTCATCGGCGCGGCGGGGTTCACCCTGGGATCGCTGCTGTGCGCGCTCGCCCAGTCGCCCGAACTGCTCGTCGGCGCGCGGGTCGTGCAGGGCCTGTTCGGCGCGATCATGCTGCCGCAGGGGCTCGGCATGATCAAGGAGATGTTCCCGCCGAAGGAGATGGGAGCCGCGTTCGGCCTGTTCGGGCCGGTCATGGGCCTGTCCTCGGTCGGCGGCCCGATCCTGGCCGGATGGCTGATCGACGCCGACTTCTTCGGCACCGGCTGGCGCATGATCTTCCTGATCAACCTGCCGCTCGGTCTGGCCGCGGTCCTCGCCGGACTGCGCTTCCTGCCGGAATCGCGCTCGCCGCACCCGCTCAAGCTGGACGTCCCCGGCGTGATCCTGGCCTCCGTCGCCGGTCTGCTGCTGGTCTTCCCGCTGGTCCAGGGCAGGGAGAACGACTGGCCCGCCTGGTCCTTCATCATGATCGCCGCCTCCGTCGCGGTCTTCGGCCTCTTCGGCTGGTTCGAGGCCCGCAAGAGCAGGGCGGGCGGCGACCCGCTGGTCGTCCCCAGCCTCTTCCGCAAGCGGGCCTTCACCGGCGGCCTGCTGACCGGCCTGGTCTTCTTCTCCGCCATGTCGGGCTTCGCGCTGGTGTTCAACCTCTACAGCCAGATCGGGCTCGGCTACTCCACGCTCCAGGCCGGTCTGGTGATGATCCCCTGGTCGCTGGGCATGGTCGCGGGCTTCGGCGTGGCCCAGACGGTGGCCAGGTTCGGCCGCAAGGTCCTGCAGGGCGGCATCCTCGTCATGGCGCTCGGCACGATCGGCGTCCAGGTGACGGTCACCGTGGCGGGCGCGGGCGTGACCGCCTGGCAGTTCGTCCCCGCGCTGGCGGTCACCGGGCTCGGCATGGGCCTGCTGATGGCGCCGTTCTTCGACATCATCCTGGCCGGGGTCGAGCAGCACGAGACCGGCTCCGCCTCCGGCACGATGACCGCGATCCAGCAGCTCGGCGGCGCCTTCGGCGTCGCGCTGCTCGGCACGGTCTTCTTCGACCAGGTGGTGGGCCCGCGGCCCGACTTCATCGGGGCGATGCAGGTGGTCCTGTGGATGGTGGCCGGAATGCTCCTGGTGACCTTCTGCACGACCTTCCTGCTGCCGAAGCAGGCGCGGGAGGGAGAGCACGCGGGCCACTGACCCCGTCGCGGAGTCCCGCTCGCGGGGGCTCGCCGCTCGGCCCGGGAACCCGGGACCCGAGCGGCGGACGCGGCGGAACGCGGCAGGTCAGGACCGATCAGGACTGATCAGGAAGATCAGGGCTGATCAGGAAGGCGAGGGGGTCCCCCGGCGGGGGACCCCCCGCTTATTTTCCCCACCGTCGCGACGGTGCGCGGGCCCACGCCGAGGGCGAGCGCCGTCCGCAGGTCGTCGGGGGTGTCCACGTCCCTGCGGATCGAGTCGACCCCGGCCAGGCAGAGCTCCTTCGCCCCGCGCCGCAGATGGCGCTCGCGCGACTGCCCGCCGAATCCCGGGGTGAACGGGACGCCGGGCCGTACCCCGTAGAAGGTCGTGCCGATCTCGGCGGCGTCGGGCAGGAACGCCTGGTCGAACTCGGCGGCGGCGGCCAGCACCAGGGCCAGCTCCGCCGGGCGCAGCGCGGGCAGGTCGGCCTGGAGCGCGCCCACGGCGTCCGCGGGCGCCAGCCGTACGGCCTCCCCGGCCCCGTGGCGCAGCGCCGCGTTCAGTCCCGCCTCGGGGTCGGCGACCACGTGCGCGCCCACGGCGGTGAGCGCGCCGGCGGCCACCGGATCACCCGTCACCACCACCACGCGGGCGACGCAGGCGCAGCTCAGCGCCGCTTCGACGGTGTCGCAGGCGATCGCGACGGCCAGTGCGGCCCGGTGCGGGCCCGCGGCCTGTGAGAGCCGGGTCTTGGCGGCGACCAATGTCTTGACCGGCACGACGAGGGTCCAGTCGGAACTCTGCGGAGCAGGCATAGCCTTAAGCATCTCGCCTCGACATCCCATGCGGCCAACCGGGACACTTGGGACGCGCCGCGCTCACATGGAGGAGTTCATGAGACGTCCTGGATGGCCTTCCCGGTTCTGGGTCGCCGTGGCCGTCACGATCGTCAAGCCGATCTCATGGCTCCTGGTCAGGAAGGACTGGCGGGGAGGCGACCGCCTGCCCAGGACCGGTGGCATCATCCTGGCGACCAACCATCTGTCGTGGCTGGACCCCGTCCTGCTGGCGCACTACCTCTACGACAACGGCCGCTGGCCGACGATCCTGGCCAAGTCGGGGCTGTTCTCGGTGCCGCTGCTCGGCCACATGGTGCGGGAGCTGATGGCCGTCCCGGTCGAGCGGGGGAGCGCCGACGCGGCCCGCTCGCTCGCCGAGGCCGAGCGCAGGATCGCCGACGGGGCGTGCGTGCTGTTCTACCCCGAGGGCACCTGCACCCGCGACCCGCTGCTGTGGCCGATGGAGGGCAAGACCGGCGCGGCCCGGCTGGCCCTGGCGACCGGCGCGCGGGTGATCCCGGTGGCGCACTGGGGCGCGCAGGAGATCCTCCCGTACGGCGCCAAGCGGCCCCGGCTCTGGCCGCGCAAGACCTTCCGCGTGCTGACCGGCCCGCCAGTCGACCTGTCGAAGTACGAGGGGCAGCCGCTCCACGCCGACGTCCTGCGTGAGGCCACCGCCGACATCATGGCGGCGATCACGGCCCAGCTCGCCGAGTTGCGCGGAGAGAAGGCGCCGGAGACACCGTTCAAGCGGCCGACGGACGGCTGACTTCGACGTACGGTGATTAAATGACCAAGGCGGCTGTATTCGGTACAGGTTCATGGGGCACGACCTTCGCGATGATCCTCGCGGGGACCGGCACCAAGACCACCCTGTGGGGCAGGCGCCCCGAGGTCGTCGAGGCGATCGACCGCCGCCATGAGAATCCCGACTACCTGCCGGGCGTGGCGCTGCCGGAGACCCTGCGCGCCACCTCCGACCCGGCCGAGGCTCTCGACGGCGCCGACTTCGTCGTGCTCGCCGTACCCTCCCAGACGCTGCGCGCCAACCTGATGGGGTGGAAGCCGCACCTGCCGCCGCAGGCGGTGCTGGTCAGCCTGATGAAGGGCATCGAGCTCGGCACGACCAAGCGGATGAGCGAGGTGATCCGCGAGGTCGCCGAGGTGCCCCGGGAACAGGTCGCGGTGGTCTCCGGGCCGAACCTGGTCGGCGAGATCGCCAGGGGCCAGCCCGCGGCGACCGTGGTCGCCTGCACCGACGAGCGCACCATGGAACGGCTCCAGGAGGCCTGTCACCTGCCGCCGTGGTTCCGCCCCTACACCAACCCCGACGTGATCGGGGTCGAGCTCGGCGGGGCGGTCAAGAACGTGATCGCCCTGGCCGTCGGCGTCGCGGCGGGCATGGGACTCGGCGACAACGTCGGGGCGATGCTGATGACGCGCGGGCTGGCGGAGATCTCGCGCCTCGGCGCGGTGCTCGGCGCGGATCCCCACACCTTCGCCGGTCTGGCCGGGATGGGAGATCTCATAGCGACCTGTACATCGCCATTGTCCAGGAACCGTACCTTCGGTGAGAATCTTGGCCGGGGGATGACCCTGGCCGAGGTGGTCGCCGCGACGAAGCAGACCGCCGAGGGGGTCAAATCCTGCGAGTCGGTTCTGGAGCTGGCCAGGAAGCACGATGTGGAGATGCCGATCACGGAGGTGGTTGTGGCCGTCGTCCACGACGGGATGCCTCCTGCCGAGGCCGCCATGCTGCTGATGTCGCGGACCCCGAAACCGGAACGGTACGGCGTTTGACGCCGTTCCGGCCTCGAAGCCGAGGATTCCCAGCCGTCCGACCCCATCGACGTTCCGAGGGAGGGAAGCGCCGTCGCTCTCCGGCCCCGGGATCGGAGCACCCCCGGCGCGGATCCGGTGAATCGACGCGTACGCAGACCAAAGGGCGAGAACACCCGGTCGGTGCACCTGCCGGCCCCGGCCGAACCCCGGCAGGCCCCGCTGGGCCTGCCGGTGTGGCGCAGCTCGGACTGGGGCTTCGGCGACTCGGCCGAGTACGCCGACGTGTGCGACGAGAAGAGCTCGGGCTTCGCCTACGGCCGGATGGACAACCCGACGACCGCGGCTTTCGCCGCCGCGGTCGCCTCGCTGGAGGGGGCAGCGGCGCCCAAGGACGTCGCCGGGCAGGCGTTCGCGTCCGGGATGGCCGCGATCAACGCGGTCCTGATGACCTTCCTGCGTGCCGGAGCGCACATCGTCGCCCCGGTTCCGGTGTACGGCGGCACCTACTCGCTGATCACCAACGTGCTGTCCCGGTTCGGCGTCACCGCCGGCTTCGCGGACTACGGTGATCTCAGCCGGGTGAACGCCGAGGTCAGGTCGAACACGAAGATCATTTACGCGGAGACCCTGTCGAACCCGACCATGGCCGTCTCCGACATCCGGGGCCTGTACCGGATCGCCCGCCGGGCCGGGGCGCTGCTGGTGGTCGACTCCACCTTCGCCACCCCGATCGTGTGCCGTCCCCTTGAGCACGGCGCCGACCTGGTGATCCACTCCGCGACCAAGTACCTCGGCGGCCACGACGACTGCAGCGGCGGCGTCGCGGTCGGCCGTCCCGACCTGATCGCGCAGCTCCGCGAGGTCCGTATCGACACCGGCGGCACGCTCTCCCCGGACGACGCGTTCCTGCTCCGCAGGGGACTGGCGACCCTGCCGCTGCGGGTGCGCCGGATGTGCGCGACCGCGATGGTGTTCGCGGCCGCGGTGGCCAAGCATCCCGCCGTGCGCCGCGTCGACTATCCGGGCCTGCCCGAACATCCCGGCCACCAGCTGGCCCGGCACCTGTTCGACTCGGGCCCCGAGGGGACCCGGTACGGCGCCTGCGTGACGGTCACCCCGCACGGCGGCTACGACGCGGGCGTGGCGCTGGCCGACGGGCTCAGGCTCGCCTCGATCGCCACGTCGGTCGGGGGCACCCGGACCAAGGCCACGCACGTCGCCTCGATGAGCCATCCGCAGCTCGGCGAGGCCTCCGGGGTCGACGCGGCGGCCGTCCGGTTCTCCATCGGCCTGGAGGACGCCGAGGACCTCATCGAGGACGTGACCAAGGCGCTTGACTCCCTGCTCGACCGGGGAGCCGGGCAGGGGCAGGTACCGGGGGCGGCGCAGGGGCCGATACAGGGGCCGATACAGGGGCCGCTACAGGGATCGCCACAGGGGCCGGCGCGGGGGCCCGCGACGGGACCCGCGCGGACGGTCGCGCCTGGGCCGGCGGCCGGACCCGCGCCGAGGACCGTGCCGGGCAGGACATCTGGCGGGGCATCGGGCCGATAGGCGCGTCTGACAACCGGAACGAGCCCCCAGAGAGGGTAGATTCGGTCATCATGAGCGAGCAGCACGAAACCCGGCCGCGAGTCGCAATCGTCTTCGGTGGCCGCAATTCCGAGCACGCCGTCTCCATCCTCGGAGCCGGGAGCGTGCTGAATGCCATCGACCGGTCCAAGTACGAGGTCATCCCCGTGGGAATCGCCCAGGACGGGCGGTGGGTGCTCGCCTCGGGCGACCAGCGTTACGCGATCGAGGACGGCTCGATGCCGGCCGTCGACGCCCGGGGCGCGGCGCTGGCGCTGCCGTCGGGAGGCGGCTCGCTGGTGGCCCACGACGCGGGCAGCATCCCGGTCGAGCTGGGCCAGGTGGACGTGGTCTTCCCCGTGATGCACGGCCCCTTCGCCGAGGACGGCACGATCCAGGGGCTGCTGGAGATGGCCGGGGTCCGCTATGTCGGCTCGGGGGTGCTGGCCAGCGCGGTCGGCATGGACAAGGGCTACATGAAGATGGTGCTCGCCGCCTCGGGGCTGCCCGTCGGCCCGTACGTGGTCGTCCGCGACCGCGACTGGCGCGTCGACCGCGACCGCGTGCTCAAGGAGGTCGAGGAGCTCGGCTGGCCGGTCTTCGTCAAGCCCGCCCGCGCCGGGTCGAGCCAGGGCATCTCCAAGGCCCACGACCTCCAGGAGCTGGAGCGGGCCGTGGAGTTCGCCCGGGAGCACGACCCCAAGGTGCTGGTCGAGGCCGCGATCGTGGGCCGCGAGATCGAGTGCGCGGTGCTGGAGTCGCTCGGCGACGAGGCGCCCCGGGCCAGCCTGCCCGGCGAGGTGCTGGTCCGCGGTGACCACGACTTCTTCGACTTCGAGGCCAAGTACATCGGGGACGACATGTCCCTGGCCGTGCCCGCCGACATCCCGGCCGAGGTGGCCGAGGACCTGCGGGCGATGGCCGTGCGCGCCTTCGAGGCGCTGGGGTGCGAGGGACTGTCCCGCGTCGACTTCTTCTACACCGAGGACGGCGGGCTGGTCCTCAACGAGATCAACACGATGCCCGGCTTCACCGCCATGTCGGTCGCGCCGCAGCTGTGGGCCGCCACCGGCCTGCCGTACGCCGAGCTGGTCGAAAGGCTGATCCAGCTGGCGCTGCACCGCTCACCCGGTCTGCGGTAGCGTCTCCTTGATGGGGGTCGCGAGGTCGAGGAGCACGTTCTGCGGGACATGCTCGCGGGAGATCGTCACCTCGACGTAGGCCTCCCGGCCGATCGCCGTGAACAGCGCGGGCCTTTCCGGGTCGTTGAACCACGCCACCCCGTTGATCTCCGGCACCTGGTCGGTGGCCATCATCGTCACCGGCCGGGGCACCCCGCAGCGCAGCGCGATCCGTGCCTTCCCCCACACCGCCACGTACGGCGAGACGGGCGTGGTCTCCACGCGCTCCAGGCCGTCGAGCACGCGGGGCAGCCGCTCGCCGAGTGCCCTGCACGCGGCGGCGGCCGCCCCCTCCGGCGTGGGTGGTTCCACGCGGACCGCGCCGCCGCATCCCGCCAGGATCAGTGGGAGACAGGCGTACGCCGCCCAGCGGGCGAACCGGAGTGACATTTCACGTTCCCGATGGATCAGATATGGACGATGGGACACGTAAGAGTACGTGTGATGCCCTCCACCGCCTGAATCTGGGCCACCACGAGCTTTCCTAGATCATCCACATTGCGGGCCTCGGCGCGGACGATCACATCGTAGGGACCGGTGACGTCCTCGGCCTGGGTGACACCGGCGATCGTGGCGATCTTTCCTGCCACGTTCGCCGCCTTGCCGACCTCGGTCTGGATCAGGATGTAGGCCTGCACCATAACGTCCTCCCGGGCGATTGGATCAGTGCCGAAGGGCCACCGTACCCTGTGATGAACGGGAGGTGCGTCATCACAGTCGGAGATCTCGGCGAATTCGGAGTTGTTGCTCGTATAGCCGAACGCTTGCCACAGGGTGGGACCGTGCTCCTCGGTCCCGGGGACGACGCCGCGATGGTGAAGTCTCCTGATGGACGGGTCGTCGTGACGACAGACTTATTGATCGAGGGTAGGCACTTTCGCCGCGATTGGTCCAGTGGCTATGACATTGGCCGCAAAGCCGCGGCACAGAATCTTTCAGACGTCGTCGCCATGGGGGCCGACCCCACCGGCATCGTGGTCGGCCTCGGCATGCCCGCCGACGCGGCCACGGGCTGGCTCGACGACCTCACCGACGGGTTCCGCGACGAATGCGACCTGGTCGGCGCCAGCGTGGTCGGCGGCGACATCACCCGGTGCGACCTGGTCGTGATCGGGGTCACCGCCCTGGGGGACCTGGGCGGGCGGGAGCCGGTCACCCGCTCCGGCGCGCGTCCCGGGGACGTGGTCGCGGTCGCGGGGCGGCTCGGTCATGCCGCCGCCGGTCTCGCGCTGCTCGCCGCGGGCGAGAGCGGCCCGGTGGAACTGCTCGACGCGCACCGCCGCCCGGCGCCGCCGTACGCCTGCGGCCCCCAGGCGGCCCTGCTCGGCGCGACCTCCATGCTCGACGTCAGCGACGGCCTGCTCCAGGATCTCGGCCACGTCGCCACGGCGAGCGGGGTCGGCGTCGTGCTCTCCCCGGAGGCCTTCGAGATCCCCGCCCCGCTGCGGGAGGCGGCCCGGCTCCTCGGGGCGGACCCGCTGGAGTGGATCCTCTCCGGTGGCGAGGACCACGCCCTCGCCGCGACCTTCCCCGAAGACGTACGGCTCCCGCCCCCGTGGACCGTGGTCGGCCGCGTGGAGTCCGGCGAGAACGTGCAGGTCATCGGCTATTCGATCACGCGCGGCGGATGGGATCACTTCCGAGAGTGACGTTTCCCACTCCTGTGACATCAGTTAAAATTGCCACAAAGGGTTACTAAAATGGTATGAAGTTGGGCGGCCGAGATTCCCTAGAGGAAGGGGCGACATGGGCCGCCATGGTGGACATGGGGAAAACGCCCCCCGTAAACGGGGGAAACGTGAGCCGGAGCCCATCCCGGAC
Organism: Streptosporangium sp. NPDC051022; assembly: GCF_040683035.1. Classification (NCBI taxonomy): domain Bacteria; kingdom Bacillati; phylum Actinomycetota; class Actinomycetes; order Streptosporangiales; family Streptosporangiaceae; genus Streptosporangium; species Streptosporangium sp. NPDC051022. The sequence goes on from NZ_JBFBCF010000038.1 coordinate 62,850, forward strand.
TCCGCTCCACATTCCATCCCGCACGCCGCTCCGGACTCCGCTACGCACACCACCGCGGGCTTCGCCTCGCACACGGTTCCGGACGCCACCCTGCACGCCGCCCCGCACTTCGACATCCTCGACTCCGGCGCCCCCGGCCCCGGTCTCCCCGAGGAGTCGATCGGGCGCAGGCTCCGCCCCGAGGAGTCGGCGACCGCCGCCCCCCGCGGGGGCTTCCTGGGATCGGGATGGTCGGCCTCCTCCGAGCCGTCCGACCCCGTCTGGCCGGACGAGAGGCGCAGGCCGCGCGGACGGGCCAAGCTGACGCTGCTCGCCGCCGCGGCGGTGGTCGCGGTACTCGGCGGGACCGTGGCCGGCATCCAGCTGGTGGGCAGCCCGGCCGACTCGGCCACCGTGTGCCCGCCCGGCGGATGTGTCGCCGGAGCGTCGAACCAGCCGGCCCCGGAGACCTCTCTCACCGAATCCGCCGAGGAGTCCCCGCCGGTCGAGGAGCCCACCCCCGACGAGAAGGCGGAGTCGGACACGGACACCTCCCCGGTCCCCACGCCGACGACCACCCCGCGCCGGGTGGCGCCCCGTACCCAGGGAACCAAGTCCACCGTCGAGCCGACGGCCGCGCCCACCCCGCGCCGCACCCAGCCCGCGCAGCCCACCGCCGAGCCGGAGCCCACGCCGGACTCGACCAACGAGTCCCTCGTCTCCACCACCCGGCCGAGACCGCTCGACACCCCCGGCACCGTCGCTCCCACGACCGTCCCGACCACCGCTCCGACCGCCGAGCCCTCGACCCCGGTCGCGCCCGCCGGCGCGGCGGTCAAGGTCGGCTTCGGCCTGGTGCGGGACAGGGGGCAGGCCTACACCGCCCAGCTGGTGGTCACCTCCGACGAGAGGCTGAACGGCCTGACGCTGAGGGTGCCGGTGAGCGGCGAGGTCACCTCGGTGACCGGCGCGGGCTGGGACCAGGTCGGCGACACCCTGGTGCTCGAGTCCCCGAGGAACCTGGGCGCGGGGGAGGACCTGGTCGTCACCTTCACCGCGGACGGGCAGGCCCGGACGCCGCGGAGCTGCCAGAGCTCCCAGGGGGATTGCGTCGTTGTCTGACTGAAAGCTGGTTGGATGATACGTATGACCGATTCCACCCCTCCCCGTGTGCTGACCGTCGCCGGTTCCGACTCCGGCGGCGGCGCGGGCATCCAGGCCGACCTGAAGACGATGCTGGCCCTCGGCGTTCACGGCATGAGCGTCATCGCCGCGGTGACCGCCCAGAACTCGCTGGGCGTGCAGGGCTACTGGGAGCTCCCGCCGGAGGCGGTACGGGCCCAGCTCGACTCGGTACTGGGCGACATCGGCGTCCAGGCGGTCAAGACCGGGATGCTCGCCTCGCCCGTGCTGGTCGAGACGGTGGCCGAGATCCTCGCGGGGGTCGAGGCGCCGGTCGTGATCGATCCGGTCGGGGTCTCCAAGCACGGTGACACGCTGCTCGCGCCCGAGGCGGTGGACACGGTCAGGTCGCGGCTGCTGCGGACGGCCACCGTGGTCACCCCGAACCTCTGGGAGGTGGCCCAGCTCACCGGCGTCAAGGTCGAGGACGAGGGGGACATGCGCCGGGCCGCGGAGGCGGTCCTGGAACTCGGGCCGACCTGGGCGCTGATCAAGGGCGGTCACCTGCCCGGAGCCCCGGTCGACCTGCTGACCGACGGCACCCGGGAGTTCCGCTTCACCGCCGAACGGTACGACAACCGGCACACCCACGGCACCGGCTGCACCCTGGCCTCCGCCATCGCCTCCCACCTGGCCCTCGGCGAGGACGTCCCAGCGGCCGTCGAGAAGGCCAAGGCGTACGTCACCGGCGCCATCGCCCACGGCTTCGCCCTGGGCTCCGGCATCGGCCCCGTCGACCACGGATGGCGCTGGCGTTAGGGCCGGCGCCGCCCTCGTCCCCCGCGGGCCCGCCCGGCCGGGCCCGCGGGCGCGGCCTAAAGGATCTTGGTGATGGGGTCGGTGCCCAGGCGGCGGAGGATGTCGACGGCCTCGGCGGCCCGCTCGGCCTCGGGGCCGGTCCGGTGACCCGACTCGACGGCCTCGGCGAGGGCCGCCAGCTCGTGCGGCGGCAGGAAGCCGCCCGGCGTGCGCAGGCGCAGCCGTACTCTGGCGCCGTCCCGGTCCTGGACCGCCAGGTGGGGGATCCGGCGTCCCGTCCTGCGCCGGGTGTCGCCGCTCCCGGTGTACTCGGGGGAGGAGTCCAGCCAGACGCGGGCCCTGGAGAGGTCGGCCCTGCGCGTCGTGAACGTGTCCCGGACCTCCAGGACGCTCCCGTCCAGCACCGCGCGGAAGCGGAAGGTGCCGAGGACGTTGATCACGAAGACCGTGATGACCGCGACGGGGATCGGCAGGAACAGATAGGGGAGGCGGAACACGAAACCGCCGGTGAACGGCACGTCCAGGTTCACGAGCATGACGATCATGAACAGCGGGATGCCGACGAAGGGTACGGCGAAGAGCAGCATGCCGATCTTCGTGCCCCTGCCCGCGCCGACACTCAGCTCCAGTGCTCCGGGGGGAGTGTTCACCCACCAGACACTAGCCATCCAAAGCGCTGATTCCGTGAGATGTCCGGAAAAGGCGGCCTGGTGACGGCGGCCGGGAGAACCGGCGGAGGGGGCGGGAAAAGGCGACGGCCCACCGCTCCCGAGGTGGGAGCGGCGGGCCGTACGCGCACGTCTGGCTAGCGGGTGACCTTGCCGGCCTTGATGCAGGAGGTGCAAACGTTCAGCCGCTTCGGCGTGCCGTTCACCACTGCGCGCACGGGCTGGATGTTCGGGTTCCAGCGGCGGCGGGTGCGGCGGTGCGAGTGGGAGACGTTGTTGCCGAAGGTCGGCTTCTTAGCGCAAACATCGCAGACGGAAGCCACGGTTCGCTCCTTAGATCAGTCGAGAGGCTCGATCCGCCGCACTGGCGGGCGGTCATCGGGCACGCCGGGACGACCGGCTGGCCACACGAGGATATCCGATGTCCGTCCATGCATGCCAACACGGGCCGCCATGACCGGGCGAACGGGGATAATCTCCAAAGGCAACCGTATCGCATCCGCGAAGGGGGAGGGTGGCATGTCGCGAGTTCCCGGTCCACCCGCGGTCCGGAGCGATTCTGTCGCACGAACGCGATAGAAACTTGGGGTGACGAGCTTCGACGAGCCGCTGACCAAGGCGCTTGACCCCAAGACCGCCAAGCTGCTGGAGAGCGTCCTCGATCTGCGCACCGTGGGCGACCTGCTGCGGCACTATCCCCGCCGTTACGCCGAGCGGGGTGAGCTGACCGACCTCGACGACCTGCAGGTCGACGAGCACGTCACCGTGGTCGGAGAGGTCACCAGGGCCATGCGCAGGCCGATGCGGAACAAGGGCGGCACCTGGCTGGAGGTCGAGGTCGTCGACGGCCGCCGCAGCAAGATCTATCTGTCGTTCTTCGGCAAGACCTCCCACATCGCGGAGACGCGGCTGCGGCCCGGCAGGCGGGGCATGTTCGCCGGCAAGGTCGGCGCGTTCGGCCAGGGCGACAAGCGCAGGTGGCAGCTCTCGCACCCCGAGTTCGAGATGTTCGACGAGAGCGAGGCCGACGCGGAGAAGTTCGCCGCCGCGCTCGTGCCGATCTACCCCGCGGGCAAGGACGTCACCCCCTGGGCCATCCGCAGGGCGCTGGGAGTCCTCCTCGACACCCTTGAGCCCCTCGACGACCCGCTCCCGGCCGACCTGCGGGCCAAACACCACCTCCCCGGCCTGGCGGAGGCGCTCGTGGCGGTCCACCGGCCACGCGACCACGCCGACGTCGCCAGGGCGCGCAAGCGGCTCAAGTTCGACGAGGCGTTCCTGCTCCAGGCCGTTCTGCTGCAGCGCCGGATGGCCGCCGCCTCCTGGCCCGCGACCCCCCGGCCCGCGCGCGGTGACGGGTTCCTGGCCGACTTCGACGCGCGCCTGCCGTTCCAGCTCACCGAGGGGCAGCGGAGCGTGGGGGAGGAGATCGCGGCCGACCTGGCCCTGGCCCACCCCATGCACCGGCTGCTCCAGGGCGAGGTCGGCGCGGGCAAGACCGTCGTCGCGCTGCGCGCCATGCTCCAGGTGGTGGACGCCGGGGGACAGGCCGTCCTGCTGGCGCCGACCGAGGTGCTCGCCCAGCAGCACCACAGGTCGATCTCGGCCATGCTCGGCGACCTGGCCACCGGCGGGATGTTCGGCGGGACGGCGGTCGCCCTCCTCACCGGCTCGCTGGGCGCGGCGGCCCGCCGTACGGCCCTGCTCGACGCCGCCTCCGGCGCGGCCGGGATCGTGGTCGGCACCCACGCGGTGCTCCAGGATCGCGTGCAGTTCGCCGACCTGGGCCTGGTCGTCGTCGACGAGCAGCACAGGTTCGGCGTCGAGCAGCGCGACGCGCTCAGGGAGAAGGCCGGCGGGGGCCGCCCGCACGTGCTGGTCATGACCGCCACCCCGATCCCGCGCACGGTCGCCATGACCGTCTTCGGCGACCTCACGGTCTCCACGCTCTCCCAGCTGCCCTCGGGCCGCGCGCCGATCACCACGCACGTGGTGCCCGCCGCGGAGAAGCCGCACTTCCTGGACCGCGCCTGGACCCGCCTGCGCGAGGAGGTCGAGCTCGGACGGCAGGCCTACATCGTCTGCCCGCGCATCGGCGATCTGGAGGGCGACGAGGGCGACCTGTCGAAGGACGACGACGAGCGCCGCCCGCCGCTGGCCGTGCTGGAGGTGGCCGAGACGCTGTCGCAGGGGCCGCTGCGGGGGCTGCGCACGGCCGTGCTCCACGGCAAGCTACCGCCCGAGGAGAAGGACGCCGTGATGCGGGCCTTCACCCGGGGCGAGACCGACGTCCTGGTGGCCACCACGGTCATCGAGGTCGGCGTGGACGTGCCCAACTCCTCGGTCATGGTCATCATGGACGCCGACAGGTTCGGCGTCTCCCAGCTCCACCAGCTGCGCGGCCGGGTCGGCCGGGGCGGGCTGCCGGGGCTGTGCCTGCTGGTGACCGACTCCCTGGGCGGCACCCCGGCCCGCGCGCGGCTCGACGCGGTGGCCTCGACGCTCGACGGCTTCGAGCTGTCCAGGGTCGACCTGGAGCAGCGCCGCGAGGGCGACGTGCTGGGCGTGGCCCAGTCGGGCCGCAGGTCGTCGCTGAAGATGCTGCAGCTCCTGCGGGACGAGGAGGTCATCCACGCCGCCCGCCTGGACGCCGAGGCGATGCTGGCCGCCGACCCCGACCTGGCCGGCAACTCCATCCTCAGGACGGAGATCGGCAGACTGCTGGCCGACGAGCGCGCCGAGTACCTCGAGAAGACCTGAGAGGCGCGGGCGGGGCACGCGGGTGGTGACGGGGTGAGGAGCGAGGCGACCGTCCGGCGGGGTGGTCGCCCGGCGAGGTGACCGCTCGATCCGGGCGACCGCCCGAGTGCGGGGACGGCCTCCCCCCGAATGCCGTCCCCGCCTGGGCCCACTCTCGGGTCAGGTGCCGAGAGCACCGGCGTGCGGAAGGGCTCACGATCACGCCGGTCGGCCTCCTCCTGGGTCACTCGAAGGCCGCAGGACTCATCATGCAAGGCCCGGTGACCTGGGGGAACGACCCTTGCGCTTTCGTCGCCACTCCTTGCCCACTCTTGACCTAGATCACCTGTGCGGACCCTTTTGACCTGCGGTTATGTGATGCTTCGCGACACGCCGGGCTGCCGGGACGCGGGGAACGGGCGGCCTGGCCGGACAAGGGAGGACATCCGCCGGGCATGCCGTACCGGGACGGCGCCGGGACAGCCGCGGGGACAGCATCGAGACGGCGCCCAGACGGCGCCCAGACAGCGCCCGGACGGTGCCGGGACGGGGCCTGGACAGCGCTGGGACAATGGGCCGGTGAGTCGAGTCATCGCGGGAAGCGCAGGGGGACGACGGCTGGCGGTGCCGCCGGGGAGGGGGACCCGTCCCACGAGTGATCGGGCCAGGGAGGGGATCTTCGCGACCGTGGGGTCGCTGCTCGGCTCGCTGGAGGGGGTGAGGGCGCTGGATCTCTACGCGGGCTCGGGCGCGTTCGGCCTCGAGGCGCTGTCGCGGGGCGCGGTCCACGCGCTGCTCGTCGAGTCGGACGCCAAGGCGGTCAGGACGATCCGGGCGAACATCGCCTCCCTGGGGCTTGAGGGAGCCGTCCTCGCGGCGGACCGGGTCGAGAAAGTGCTCGAGCGGGGGTGTGCGGAGCCGTACGACCTGGTGTTCGCCGATCCGCCGTACGCGGTGACCGCGGAGACGGTGGAGGCCGTGCTGGGGCAGTTGCGGGACCATGGCTGGCTGGCGGAGGACGCGCTGATCGCGGTGGAACGGGAGAGCCGGGGGAAAGACCTGGTGTGGCCCAGCGGATACGAAGAGGAGAGGGTCCGTCGTTACGGTGAAGCGTCCGTTTGGTACGGTCGCGCCGCCGGAAATCCATAGAGCAGGGGGTTTCGCCTTGCGTCGCGTTGTCTGTCCGGGATCGTTTGATCCCGTTACCAACGGCCATCTGGACATCATCGGCCGGGCCTCCCGCCAGTACGACGAGGTCGTCGTGGCCGTGCTGATCAACATCGAGAAGAAGAGCCTGTTCACGGTCGAGGAGCGGATCGAGATGCTCCAGACCGTGACCAAGGAGTACGGAAACGTGCGCGTGGACAAGTTCCACGGCCTGTTGGTGGACTACTGCAGACAGCAGGAGATACCGGCGATCGTCAAGGGCCTGCGGGCGATCAGCGACTTCGACTACGAACTCCAGATGGCCCAGCTCAACTACCGGATGTCCGGGGTCGAGACGCTGTTCATGGCGACGGGTCCAGAGGTGTCGTTCCTGTCCTCCAGCCGCATCAAGGAGATCGTCCGCTACGGCGGGAACGTGACCGGCCTGGTTCCCGATCTCGTTCAGGAACTCCTGGTCGAACGGCTCCGCGGCTAGGTCCTGGTATCCTCTTGTTTCTGCCTTGCACGACGGCGTTGATTCGCCATGCCTAATGAGAGTGGAATGACTCCGCACAACCTTGACCCCCGCGCCCCATGGGTGGTCTCCACCCATGACCTGGGGCGGAGGCCAGGGTCGATGCGCCGGATGCATCTCACTCTCCCGGCACCGGCGGACATCGGCGTCGACATGATCGGCATCCCCAGGGATGCCGACGTCGAGCTGGACATCCGGCTTGAGGCGGTCATGGAGGGGGTGCTCGTCACGGGCACCGCGCAGGCCCCGCTGCGGGGGGAGTGCGTACGCTGTCTGGAAGAAGTCGTCTCGCAGGCCGAGGTGAGCTTCCAGGAACTGTTCCTCTACTCGGCGGAGGATGCCGCCGAGGACGACTCGCTTCTCGACGGTGAACTACTCGACCTCGAACCCGCCTTCCGTGACGCGGTGGTGCTCACACTGCCGCTGAGCCCGGTCTGCAGCGAAGACTGCACCGGGCTCTGCTCGGAGTGCGGGATCAGGCTGGCGGATGCCGAGCCTGATCATCGACACGAGGTCGTCGATGCCCGCTGGGCCAAGCTGCAGGGCCTGGTACCGGAACATAACAACGATCAGGAGAGCTGACGTGGCTGTCCCCAAGCGCAAGATGTCGCGGAGCAACACTCGCTCCCGCAGGTCGCAGTGGAAGGCCGCCGCGGTTTCGCTCGTGAGCTGCCCCCAGTGCCGCTCGCCGAAGCGTCCGCACGTGGCGTGCCCTTCCTGCGGCACCTACAACCGCCGTCAGGTGATCGAGCCCTCCGCCTGATCGCATTCTGACCGACGGACGCCGGCCGGACCCTTCCGGTGACGGCCGGCGTCACCGTCCGCATTTCAGTGCGATGGCGGTTCGCCCGCGGCCGTGGTGGACGCCGGGTCCGTGTTCACACACGTACCCTCCCGGCGTCCACCACGTCTTCGGGCATTTCTCGTTCGCCCCTTCGCCATCGCGCATTCGACGAGAAACGTGCGAGGAGAAGACGTGGGTATGAGCAGTGTCAAGCCGGTGGCCGTGGAGTTCGTCAGGGACGAGCTGGAGCGGCTCCTGTCGGTGCGGCTGGACGTCGCGATCCTGGAGCGGGCGCTGACCCACCGCTCCTACGCGTACGAGAACGGCGGTCTGCCGACCAACGAGCGCCTGGAGTTCCTGGGCGACTCCGTACTGGGCCTGGTGGTCACCGACACCCTCTACCGCAACCATCCCGACCTCCCCGAGGGACAGCTCGCCAAGCTCAGGGCGGCGGTCGTCAACATGCGTGCCCTCGCCGGCGTGGCCCGCACCCTGGGCCTGGGGCGCTTCCTGCGGCTGGGCCGGGGCGAGGAGGGCACGGGAGGGCGCGACAAGTCCTCGATCCTCGCCGACACCCTTGAGGCGCTGATCGGCTCCGTGTACGTCAACCGGGGCCTGGACGAGGCCTTCCGCGTCGTCCACCTGCTCTTCGACCCGCTGATCACCCGTTCGGCCTCGCTGGGCGCCGGACTCGACTGGAAGACCTCGCTGCAGGAGCTCACCGCCTCGGAGTCGCTCGGGGTGCCCGAGTACCACGTCGAGGAGAGCGGCCCCGACCACGCCAAGTCCTTCACCGCGATCGTCCGCGTCGGCGGCGAGGAATACGGCTCGGGTTCCGGGCGCTCGAAGAAGGAGGCCGAGCAGCAGGCCGCCGAGGCCGCCTGGACCCGGATCCGTGACGACCGGGACAAGCGCGAGGCCGGCTGACCCGCCGACGGGAGACCGGAGATCGACCGGCGGGGCCGGTCGGTCTGTCAGTGTGGGAGCGTGCCGGCGGCGGACCGGCCCGATCTGCCCGAGGAGGGGTGCATGCCCGAGTTGCCCGAGGTCGAGGTCGTACGGCGGGGCCTGGAGCGCTGGGTGTCCGGGCGGGTCGTCGCCCACGCCGAGGTGCTCCACCCGAGAGCCGTCCGGCGGCACGTCCCCGGGGCCGAGGAGTTCGCCTCCCGGCTCAAGGGCCGGGTGATCGGTTCGGCCGAGCGCCGGGGCAAGTACCTCTGGCTGCCCCTGGACGGCTCCGACGCGATCCTCGCCCACCTCGGCATGAGCGGCCAGCTGCTGGTCGTGGAGCCCGACTCGGATCCCGAGAGGCATCTGCGGGTCCGGATCTCCTTCACCGACGGCGGCCCCGACCTGCGCTTCGTCGACCAGCGGACCTTCGGGCACGTGCTGGTGACCGAGATGGCGCACGCCGGGGGACGGCCCGTGCCGGAGCCGATCGCGCACATCGCGGCCGACCCGTTCGAGGAGCACTTCGACGAGGCCCTGTTCGCCCGCCGCCTGCGGGCCAGGCGGACCGAGGTCAAGCGGGCGCTGCTGGACCAGTCGCTGATCAGCGGGGTCGGCAACATCTACGCCGACGAGGCGCTCTGGCGGGCGCGGCTGCACGGGACCCGGCCGACCGGGGCGCTGACCGGGCCGAAGATCTCCGAGCTGCTGGGCGCGGCCCGCGAGGTGATGACCGCCGCGCTGGCCGAGGGAGGCACCTCCTTCGACAGCCTCTACGTCAACGTCAACGGCGAAAGTGGCTACTTCGACCGTTCGCTGGCCGTCTACGGCAGGCGGGACGAACCCTGCCCGCGGTGCGGGGCACCGATCGTCAGGGAGTCGTTCATGAACCGTTCCTCCTACAGCTGTCCCCGCTGCCAGCCCCGGCCGAGGAGGACGGCGCCGTGACGGACGTCCGGTTGACCGCCTGGGTCAGGGGGCGTGTGCAGGGTGTGGGTTTCCGCTGGTGGACGCGGGCGAGGGCGCTGGAGCTCGGGTTGACCGGCTGGGCGAGGAACACCGACGACGGGCGGGTCGAGGTCGTCGCCGAGGGCGGGCGGGAGTCGTGCGACAGGTTGCTCGACCTGCTCAGAGGTGCCGAAACCCCGGGAAGGGTTGACGTGGTCGTGGAACGGTGGAGTGTGGCCAAGGGAAACCTTGCCGGTTTCCTGGAGCGCTGAGTACTTCCTTAAACCGCCCAAAATAAGGTATATTTTACTGTCGAGAGTGCCCACTGGTGCATCCACACGGAGCGTTCAACTTGACCGCCCCTCCCGCCGGTGCGACTCTTGATAAGAACCACGCGCACCCCTCCCGCGGCAAGAAGTGCGCGAACCAGTCTGGTCACTCAGCGTGGAGGACCCTTTACCATGGCGAAGGCTCTACTCGGCCACGTCGGTGGTCCTGACCCTCGTATGGTCTCGGAAATGCGCCGTCTCCAACAGCGCGTCCGGGATCTCGAGGCAGAGCTCATCCGGCTCCAGGCCCAGAACGACGAGCTCGCGGCCAACAGCCGCGACGAAGCGTTCACCCGCCTGCAGGATCGTGAGCCGGTTCTCACTTAGAGACCGGGACGAAACACACTGCCCAGGGGCGCCTCTTCGGGGCGTCCCTTGCCGTGACCGGTACTCGCCGTACGCGGGATCATGTGCAGTGCTATCTGACCACATGTGATGGAAAAAGTCACATGTGGCGGGAAAAAAATGTCAACTGCTCCGGGAGCACCCGGAGCCGATAGGCGGTGTCCGGACATCCCGGAGAGATCCCGCCCTCTGTCGTCGCGCCCAGCGCCTTCAGTCCCTTCAACATCGTTTCCGTCTGTGGAGCGCGGTCGTCGCGCTCCCCGCACCCCAGCCAGACCGGTATCTCGACCAGCTCTCGCAGCGGCGCCCGCGCCGCGGTGACGGCCGGCGAGGCCGCGGCGACAGCCGAGACCTGGCCGGGGCCCAGCTGCGCGGCCAGCCTGAGGGCTTCCGCGCCTCCCGTCGCCCAGCCCAGCAGCCCGATCCTCGTGGTGTCCAGTCCGCTGGCCCGCAGGTAGGGCAGCAGGGCCCCGGCGATGTCCACCGACGGCCAGCCGTCGATCGAGGCGAGCGCGAAGCGCCCCTGGCTCGCGGCGAGATACCGGTCGATCGCATACATGTCGAACGGCGTCCGCGCGCCGCCGGGGGCCTCCGGGAGCACGATCACCACGGAGACCGGCTCCCGGGCTCGCGGCGGCAGCGAGATGACCACCCGGCGGCCGTCCAGCCTGCTCTCCTGGCGTCGTCCCGGCCGAGCCCGGGGTGGTTCCGGCGCCGAACCGCAGACGATGTTGGCGTACGCCCTCCGGAAGCCGTCAGGCCCGGCCGCCAGCGCGAGGCCGCCGACGCCCAGTACGGCCAGCCCGCCGCCGACCAGGAAGGCCCGCCGCCTGAGACGGCCCTCCCCGCCGCGCGGGGATGCCGGAGTTTCGCGGTCACCGCGTTCCGCGTCCATGCAGGGCACCATAGGCGCTGAACGGGCGAGCGCGGGTGAAGAACGGTAGTCTTCCCAGGCGGGAGCGACCGGCCGTGGCGGGAGGGCCGGCTCGCGGTGGCCCGGACCCGTGGGGTACGGCGCCGCGGCTGCGCGGTGCCACGACGGGTGCGGACACGTGTCAGGCGGACGATACGGACACGAAGCGGCCATCACGCGAACACCGCGGGGACATCGAGGGGACACCGAGGGGACGGGGCGTGAACACGGCGCGGACGGAGCACGCGGATCGCGCCGACACCACGCCGGCACCGTGCGAACATGGCACGGGCACGGGCACGCGGGCGCGGTGGACAGGGGGCGATGGATGTATCTGAAGACGCTGACCCTGCGCGGTTTCAAGTCCTTCGCCTCGGCCACCACCCTCCGGTTCGAGCCCGGCATCACCGCGGTCGTCGGCCCGAACGGTTCCGGCAAGTCCAACGTGGTCGACGCGCTGGCCTGGGTCATGGGCGAGCACAGCGCCAAGTCGCTGCGCGGCGGCAAGATGGAGGACGTCATCTTCGCCGGGACCTCCTCGCGGGCCCCGCTGGGCCGCGCCGAGGTCACGCTCACCATCGACAACACCGACGGCGCGCTGCCGATCGACTACACCGAGGTGACCATCAGCCGCCTGATGTTCCGGGCCGGCCAGAGCGAGTACGCCATCAACGGCGACACCTGCCGCCTGCTCGACATCCAGGAGCTGCTGTCCGACTCCGGCATCGGCCGGGAGATGCACGTCATCGTCGGGCAGGGTCAGCTCGACCAGGTGCTGCACGCCGGTCCCGAGGAGCGCAGGGCGTTCATCGAGGAGGCCGCGGGTGTTCTGAAGCACCGCAAGCGCAAGGAGAAGGCGCTGCGGAAGCTGGACGCCATGCAGGCCAACCTGACCCGCGTCCAGGACCTGACCACCGAGCTGCGCAGGCAGCTCAAGCCGCTGGGCCGCCAGGCCGAGATCGCCCGTAAGGCCGCCGTCATCCAGGCCGACCTGCGGGACGCCAGGCTCAGGCTGCTCGCCGACGACGTGCTCACCCTGCGCACCACCCTCGAACGGGAGACCGCCGACGAGGCCGCCGTGCTGGCCCGCCGTACGGTGGTCGAGGCCGAGCTGGAGCGGAGCCAGGCCACGGAGACCGAGCTGGAGGCCGCCGAGGCCGAGGCCCAGCCGCGCCTGGCCGCCGCGCAGGAGACCTACTTCCGCCTCTCCTCGCTTCGCGAGCGCCTGCGGGGACTGGCGGGACTGGCCGCCGAGCGCCACCGCAACGCCACCGACACCGCCGTCGAGCGCCGGGGACGCGACCCGGAGGACTACGAGCGCGAGGCCGAGGAGGTCCAGGAGCAGGAGAGGGTCCTGCGGGAGCTGCTCGAACAGGAGCAGGAGACGCTGGCCGGGGCCGTGGCCCGGCGCGCCGAGAGCGAGGCGGCGCTCGCGGCCGAGGAGCGGCGGCTGGCCGCCGAGGCCAGGGCGGCGGCGGACAGGCGCGAGGGGCTGGCGAAACTCAGCGGGCAGGCCGGCGCGGCGCGCAGCCGGGCCGGGGCCGCGGAGGAGGAGATCGGGCGTCTCGCGCTCTCCCTGGAGGAGGCCGAGCAGCGCGCGGAGCACGCCCGCGCCGAGCACGACGGTCAGCGGCAGGCCGACCCCGAGACGGATCCCGCCCTCACCGAGGAGCTGGAGATCTCCCTGGAGGCCGTCGAGCAGGCCAGGCAGGCCGTCGACCAGGCCAGGACGGTGGTCGACGAGACCAAGGCCGCGGTCGCGGGCCCGAGCGCCGCCCTCGGCGCGGCGAAGGGCGCCCTGGGGGCCGCACGCAAGGCCGACCAGGAGGCACAGCGCCAGGTCGCCGCCCTGGAGGCCAGGTTCGAGGCGCTCGAACTGAGCCTGGCCAGTGGCGCGGACGGCGCGGCGGCGCTGCTGTCCGCAGGCCTGGCCGGGGTGCTCGGCCCGGTGGCCGCCATGCTCGCCGTCGCCCCCGGCGCCGAGGTCGCCGTCGCCGCGGTGCTCGACGCCGTCACCGAGGCCGTCGCCGTCGAGTCCCTGCAGGCCGCGGCGGACGCCGTCGACTTCCTCAGGAGCGAGGGCGCGGGCCGGGCCGCCCTGCTCATCGCCGCCGACGGGACCGAGCCCGAGACCGGGCCCGTGCCGGTCGCGGGGGCCGAGTGGGCGATCGGCCTGGTCACCGTTCCCTCCGGGCTGCGGGCCGCCGCCGCGCACCTGCTGGCGGACGTGCTGGTCGTCGAGGACCTGGCGACGGCGAGGAAGGCCGTCGAGCAGTGGCCGCACCTGCGGGCCGTCACCCGCTCCGGTGACCTGCTCGGCTCCTACACGGGCAGGGGAGGTCCGGCGGGCGGCACCTCCGCGCTCCAGATGCGGGCCGCGCTCGACGAGGCCGTCGCCGACCTGACCTCGGCCAGGGAGGCCGCTGAGCAGGCGGGCGACGTCCTGGAGGAGGCGGCCCGGGCGGAGACCGAGGCGCAGCTCGCGGTCGAAGCGGCCCAGGCGGGGGTGGCCGAGGCGCAGACGGGCGTGCAGACCGCGCAGGCCGGGGTGAACGCGGCGCAGGCCGCACTGGACCGGCTCAGGACCCGGCAGCGCGACGCCGACCAGCGGGCCGCGGCGGCCGCCAGGCGGCTCGCCCAGCTGGACGCCGCGGCCGAGGCGGCCCGCGCCGAGTGCGAGCGGCTGGCCAGGGCCGTGCGCGCGGCCGAGGAGGCCCGTGACCGTGACGCGGCCGGGCTCGCCGAGCTGGAGGAGCGCCTGGCCGCCGCCACGGCCGCCGAGGAGCTGGAGACCGGGCCGACCACCGAGATGCGCGACGAGCTCGCGGAGATCTGTACGGCGGCCAGGCAGGAGGAGATGGAGGCACGCCTGGCCGTACGGACGGCCGAGGAGCGGGTCAAGGGCATCGCGGGCCGGGCCGATGAGCTGCTGCGCGCCGCCGAGCAGGAGCGCGAGGAGCGGGCCAGGGCCGCCGAGCGGCGCGAGCTGCGGCGCAGGCAGGCGCGGGTGGCCCAGGCGGTGGTCCGCGGCACCGAGCTGACGCTGGAGCGGCTGGAGGCCTCGCTCGCCCTGTCGGCCGCCGAACGCGACGAGGCCGAGCAGGCGCGCGGCCAGATCGACGTGTCGCTGAAGGCCGTCAGGCTCAGGATCAGGGAGCTGTCCGGGGAACTGGACAAGCTGGTCAACCGGGCGCACGGCAGCGAGGTGGCCAGGACCGAGCGGCGGATGCGCCTGGAGCAGCTGGAGACCAGGGCGGTCGAGGAGTTCGGCGTCGAGTCCGCCACGCTCGTCGCCGAGTACGGCCCCGCCGAACCCGTCCCCACGGTGGACGGCGACCCGGTGCCCTTCGTCAGGCAGGAGCAGGAGAAGCGGGCGAAGGCGGCCGAGCGGCAGATGGCCCAGCTCGGCAAGGTCAACCCGCTGGCCCTGGAGGAGTTCGCGGCGCTGGAGGAGCGGCACGCGTTCCTCACCTCGCAGCTGGAGGACCTCAAGAAGACCAGGCGCGACCTGCTGCTGGTCGTCAAGGAGGTCGACGAGCGGGTCGAGCAGGTGTTCGGCGCCGCCTACGCGGACGTGGCCCGCGAGTTCGAGACGATCTTCACGCGGGTGTTCCCCGGCGGTGAGGGCAGGTTGATGCTCACCGACCCCGAGGACATGCTGACCACCGGCGTCGAGGTCGAGGCCAGGCCGCCGGGCAAGAAGGTCAAGCGTCTTTCGCTGCTGTCCGGAGGCGAGCGGTCGCTGACCGCGGTCGCCTTCCTGGTCTCCATCTTCAAGGCGCGGCCCTCGCCGTTCTACGTGATGGACGAGGTCGAGGCGGCGCTGGACGACACCAACACCCAGCGTCTGCTGACCCTTTTCGAAGAACTGCGACAGACGTCACAGCTCATCGTCATCACCCACCAGAAGCGCACGATGGAGATCGCCGACGCTCTGTACGGCGTGTCGATGCGAGGAGACGGCGTGACCCAGGTCATCAGCCAGCGGCTGAGGGAACACGACGCGGACTAGGACCGGAGGGTCGGAGCATTCCGGGTCGTCTGGAACACTGTGGTCTTGTGGAAGCCTATCTCGGCATAATCGCGATCATTGTCGTTGTCGCCCTGCTGGCGGCGGGCGGCATGTTCCTGCTGCTCAGGCCAAGAGGCAAGTCGGCACCCCCGGTCGAGCCCCCGGAGGTGCGGCCGGTTCCCGGGGAGCAGGCGCCGCCCGCGGGAATCGCCCAGGACGACGGCGGGGCGACCACCACCCTTCCTCCGCCGGTCAAACCGGCCGAGCCCATGGTCGTTCCCCCGGCCATCGAGATCCCGCCGCCCTCCGCCGGGCGGATGGTACGGCTGCGCGCCCGTCTGGCCCGCTCGCAGAGCACCCTCGGCAAGGGCCTGCTCGACCTGCTCTCGCGGGACCGTCTCGACGACGACACGTGGGAGGAGATCGAGGAGACCCTCATCACCGCCGACGTCGGCATCGCCCCCACGCAGACGATGGTCGAGGAGCTGCGGACCAAGGTGAAGGTGCTGGGCAGCCGGACGCCCGCCGAGGTGCGCGGGCTGCTCAAGGAGGAGCTGCTCGCCCAGATCGGCCCGGACACCGACCGCACCCTGCACGTCAAGCCGCACGGCGAACGCCCGGCCGTGGTGCTGGTCGTCGGCGTCAACGGCACCGGCAAGACCACGACCACCGGCAAGCTGGCCCGTTCCCTCGTCGGCGACGGCAACAAGGTCGTGCTCGGCGCGGCCGACACCTTCCGCGCCGCCGCGGCCGACCAGCTCCAGACCTGGGGCGACCGGGTCGGGGCCGAGGTCGTGCGCGGCCCCGAGGGCGGCGACCCCGCCTCGGTGGCCTTCGACGCCGTGGCCAAGGGCATCGAGGACAAGGTCGGCGTGGTCATCGTGGACACCGCGGGCCGGTTGCACACCAAGACGGGCCTGATGGACGAGCTGGGCAAGGTCAAGCGCGTCATCGAGAAGAAGGCCACGGTCGACGAGGTCCTGCTCGTCCTCGACGCGACCACCGGTCAGAACGGCATGCGTCAGGCCCGGGTGTTCGCCGAGGTCGTGGACGTCACCGGCATCGCGCTGACCAAGCTCGACGGCACGGCCAAGGGCGGCATCATCATCTCCGTCCAGCGTGAGCTGGGCGTCCCGGTCAAGCTCGTCGGTCTCGGCGAGGGGCCGGACGACCTGGCCCCGTTCGACCCCGAGGTCTTCGTGGACGCGCTCCTCGGCGACTGAGGCCCGCCTTCCGGGACTCCCGCCCGGCCTCGGCCCGGCGGGAGGGCTCCGGCACCGGCCGCCGGGAGCTCCGGTGGCCGGTGCCCGCGGTTCTCAGGACCGCTTCGCGACGGCGGGCAGGGTGCCGACGGGGACCACCAGCGGGGTGCCGGCCACCGGGTCCTCGATGACCTTGGCGTCCAGGTCGAAGACCTCCGCCAGCAGCGCCTCGGTGAGGACGTCGCCGGGAGGTCCGGCGGCGATGATCACGCCGTCGCGCATGGCGACCAGGTGATCGGTGTAGCGGGCGGCCAGGTTGAGGTCGTGCAGGACCATGACCACGGTACGGCCGAGCTCGGCGTTGAGCCGCCGGACGAGCTCCAGGACCTCGATCTGGTGGGACAGATCGAGGAAGGTCGTCGGCTCGTCGAGCAGCAGCAGGTCGGTGCCCTGGGCCAGGGCCATCGAGATCCAGGCGCGCTGGCGCTGCCCGCCGGACAGCTCGTCCAGCGGGCGTTCGCCCAGGTCGAGCAGGCCGGTCATGGATAGCGCCTCGCTGACCGCCGACTCGTCGCCGGACGACCACTGCCGGTACCACGTCTGGTGCGGGTGCCGTCCCCTGGCCACCAGGTCGGCCACGGTCAGCCCCTCGGGGGCGGTCGGCGCCTGCGGCAGCACCCCCAGGATCTTCGCCACCTCCTTGGTCGGCATCCTGTCGATGCGCTTGCCGTCCAGCAGCACCTCGCCGCCGGAGGGCTTCAGCAGCCGTCCCAGCGCGCGCAGCAGCGTCGACTTGCCG
Source organism: Streptosporangium sp. NPDC051022 (assembly GCF_040683035.1). Taxonomy (NCBI): domain Bacteria; kingdom Bacillati; phylum Actinomycetota; class Actinomycetes; order Streptosporangiales; family Streptosporangiaceae; genus Streptosporangium; species Streptosporangium sp. NPDC051022. Next base: position 80,138 of record NZ_JBFBCF010000038.1, read on the forward strand.
CACCCGTTCGGTCCGATGATCGTGGTCACCGTTCCGGCCTCGATCCCGAGATCGAGCCCGTCGACGATGACGCGGTCGCCGTATCCGAGCTTGACGTCGACGGCTCGTAGTCTCAAGAGCGTCCCTTTCTGCGTGCGCGAATGAGGAGATGGATCAGGTAGGGGGCGCCGAGGACCGCGGTCACCACACCGACCGGCAGCTCGACGGGGCTGAACGCGCTCCGCGCGACCAGGTCGGCGGCGGCCGTGAGGACGGCGCCGGTGAGCGCGGAGACGACCAGCGGGGGCCGGGCGACACCGGTCAGGCGCAGCGCGATCTGCGGGGAGGCCAGGGCGACGAAGGCGATGGGGCCGGCCGCCGCCGTCGCGACCGAGGCGAGCAGTACGGCGGCCAGGATCATCAGGCTCCTGGAGAGGTTGGGCCGTACCCCCAGGCCGGTCACGGTGTCGTCGCCGAAGCGCAGGGCGCCGAGGGAGCGGGTGCCGATCAGGGTCGGCGGGACGAGCACGGCGAGCGCGACGGCGACGGGGAGCACGTGCTCCCAGCCCCTGCCGTTCAGCGAACCGCTGATCCAGACCATGGCCCGGCCGCTGTCGGTGACGTCGCCGACGGTCAGCAGCCAGTACTTGACGTTGGTGAACACCGCGGAGACGCCGATGCCGACGAGCACCAGGCGGTAGCCGTCCAGGCCTCCGCGCCAGGCCAGCGTGTAGACGGCCAGCGCTCCGGCCAGGCCGCCGAGCAGGGACAGCAGCGGGATGCCCAGCGTGGCCAGCGTGCCGCCGGCGCCGCCCGCCGCGCTCGACGTGGCCACGATGACCGCGACCACGCTCACGCTGGCCCCCGTGGTCACGCCGAGGACGTCGGGGCTGGCCAGCGGGTTGCGGGCGATGGCCTGGACGATCGCGCCCGCCAGGGCGAGCGCCGCGCCGACGAGGACGCCGGTCAGCGCGCGGGGGAGCCGGAGCTCCATCACGACGAAGTGGTTCGGGCCGTCTCCGACGACGGCCCCGGCCACGTCGGCCACGCTCATCGGGATGTCGCCGATCCGCATGCCGAGCGCCATCAGCAGCGCGGCCGCGGCCAGCAGGACCAGCGCCACGACGACGGAGCGCGGCCGCAGGGACCAGGAGACGGGGCCGGCGCGCAGCGGCCGTTCGCCGGGGAGCCCGCGGGGCGCCACGGCCCGGCGGGCGGTGTCCCCGCCGACGTCGCGGGAGGCGTTCCGGGAGGTGTTCCGGGGGGTGGCGCTCACAGCCGGACCGGCTTCCTGCGGCGGACCAGGGCGACGAAGAAGGGGGCGCCGAGCAGGGCGAGCACCACCCCGACCTCCAGTTCACCGGGCCGGGCCACCACCCTGCCGACCACGTCGGCCAGCAGCAGGGCGACGGCGCCCGCCAGGCCCGAGTACGGCAGCAGCCAGCGGTGGTCGGCTCCGGACAGCGGGCGGGTCAGGTGCGGGACCATCAGGCCGAGGAACGCCAGCGAGCCGCAGGCCGCCACCGAGGCGCCGCTGAGCAGCGTGATCGCGGCGACGCCGACGGCGCGGGTCGCGGTGACGTTCTGGCCGAGGGCGCGGGCCACGTCCTCGCCGAGGGACAGCGCGTTGAGCCCGGGGGTGTTGAGCAGCGCGAGGAGCAGCCCGGCCGCGACGAACGGGAGCACCTGCCAGGCGACCTCGGCGTCCCGGCCCGCGATCGAGCCCGCCTGCCAGAAGCGGAAGACGTCCATGGCCCGCTGGTCCATGAGGACGATGGCCGAGGTGAGCGCGTAGAGGAAGGCGCTGACCGCCGTTCCGGCCAGGGCCAGGGTCACCGGGGTCGGCCCGCCGCGCCCGCCGACCATGCCGAGGGCGAAGACCCCCACGCTGGCGATGAGGGCCCCGGCCAGGCCGAACCAGATGTGGCCGTGCGGCCCGGTGACGCCGAGCACCATGATGGCTAGCACCATCGCGAACGCGGCGCCCTGGGTGACGCCGAGCAGTCCGGGGTCGGCCAGCGGGTTGCGGGTGTGGCCCTGCATGAGCGCGCCCGCGACGCCCAGCGCGATCCCGGCCAGGACGCCGACGGCCGTGCGGGGCAGGCGCAGCGACCGCACGACGATGTCGTTCTCGGCGCCGGTCCGGGCGCCGCCCTGACCCGTCAGCGCGTGCCACACGTCGCCGGGCGGTACCGGCTTCGCGCCGATCATGAGGCTCAGCGCGACCGCGACCAGGAGGGCGGCGAACAGCCCGGCCAGGACGAGCGCGCGGCGTCCGCCGGTCTTCCGGCGCCCCTTGGGCGACGAGCCGGGGGAGGCAACGGACGGGCCGGGAACCGATGACGGGCCGGGAACCGACGGGCCCGGTGGGGGGTCGGGCCAGGAAGACCGCGAGGTGGCCGCCGCTGTGCTCACCGCCGCTCCTCTCGTTCGCCGGACTCCGCGGTCCGGACGCCGGCCCCTGGGGCCGGGGCCTGGAGGCCGCTTGCCGGGCCCCGGACGAGTATGCCAGTTTAGGCATGCCTAATCTAATTTAGGTATGCCTTACCTTTTAGGGAGTTTTCGATGAGAGCGTTGCGTGCCCTGGCGGTCGGGGTGAGCGGAACCGTACTGTCCGTGGGGCTGGCCGCCTGCGGGACGGGCGGCACCGGCGCCGCGACGGGCGCGACGGGCGCCGCCACCGGTGCGGCGCCCACCCAGGCGGGCGACGCGGCGGTGTTCCCCCGGACGGTGAAGCACGCCATGGGGGAGACGGTGATCCCCGCCAGGCCGGTCCGGGTCGTGGCCCTCGACCAGAGCTTCGTCGACGCGGTGCTCACCCTCGACACGGACGTCGTCGGCTTCACCACCTACCGGGCGATCGACGACAAGCTCCCCGACTACCTGGCCCCGGTCCTCGGCCACGCCAAGGAGGCCAGGTCCGTCGGCACTCTGGAGCAGCCGAGCCTGGAGCAGATCGTCGCGCTCAAGCCCGACCTGATCGTCTCGGCGAAGGTCCGTCACGAGGCGCTGTACGACAAGCTGTCGAAGATCGCGCCGACCGTGTTCAGCGAGACCACCGGCGCGATCTGGAAGGAGAACCTCAGGCTCATGGGGCAGACCCTGGGCAAGGAGGATCTCGCCGAGCAGAGGATCAAGGCCTACCAGGACCGCGCGGCCAGGATCGGCGCCTCCGTCAAGGAGAAGGAGGGCAAGCTGCCGACCGTCACCGTCGCCCGCTTCGCCGGAGAGCCGACCGTCCGTCTCTACGTGGAGAACTCCTACTCCGGGCTGGTGCTGAAGGACGTCGGTTTCCCGCGTCCCGAGGGGCAGCCGACCACGACCGAGACAATCATGGTCGAGATCAGCCAGGAGAACATCCTCCAGCTCGACTCCGACCACATCTTCGTCGCGGCCTATCCCGACCCGGCGGTCGAGCCGATCAAGAAGAAGTTCGAGTCCAATCCGCTCTGGGGCAGGCTCAAGGGCGCCAAGCACGACGTCAGCGACGTCACCTGGATGAGCGCGGTCGGCATCCAGGGCGCCCATGCCATCCTCGACGACGTGGCCAAGGTCTTCGGGGTCGATCCCGCCAGGACGTCCTGACCCGGGGTGGGGCTCCGGCGTGGCGGGGCGGGAGTGACGGGGCGGCCCCCTGACCGGCCGGGCGTGGTCGGGGGCCGGGGAGACCCGGGGTCCGACGGCCGGTCCGGGGCTGGATGGTTCAGGGCCGGGTGGTTCAGGGCCGGGACAGGAAGTCCCTCAGCTCCTCCATGTGCGGGGCGATGTCCAGGCCGTGCGCGGCCAGCCAGGCGTCGTCGTCGTACGTGCCGCGATAGCGCTCGCCGCCGTCGCAGATGAGGGTGACGACACTGCCCCGCTCGCCCGCCTCGCGCATCTCCTCCAGGATCTGTACGGCCGCCGCGACGTTGGTCCCGGTCGAGCCGCCGACGTCGCGCCCCGTCACCTCGCGGACCCAGCGCATGGCCGCGATGGACCGGGCGTCGGGGACCTGGATCATGCGGTCGATCACGGTGGGCATGAAGGACGGCTCGACCCGGGGGCGGCCGATGCCCTCGATGCGGGAGCCGGGGGCGGTGACGGACGCCTCGCCGCTGCTCCAGGAGGGGTAGAAGGCCGACCCCTCCGGGTCGACCACGGCCAGGCGGGTCGGGTGGCGCCGGTAGCGGATGTAGCGGCCGATGGTCGAGGAGGTGCCGCCGGTTCCCGCGCCCACCACGATCCACGCGGGCTCCGGGTGGGGCTCCATCTCCATCTGCTGGAAGATGCTCTCGGCGATGTTGTTGTTGCCGCGCCAGTCGGTGGCCCGCTCGGCGTAGGTGAACTGGTCCATGAAGTGGCCGCCGGTCTCGGCCGCCAGCCGGTGCGACTCCTCGTAGATCGTTCCCGGGTCGTGCACGAGGTGGCACTTGCCGCCGTAGAACTCGATCAGGGAGATCTTCTCCGGAGAGGTGGAGTCCGGCATCACCGCGATGAAGGGCAGGCCGACGAGCCGGGCGAAGTAGGCCTCGCTCACCGCCGTCGAGCCGCTGGAGGCCTCGACGACCGTGGTCGAGGGGCCGATCCAGCCGTTCGCCAGGCCGTACAGGAAAAGGGAACGTGCCAGCCGGTGCTTGAGGGAACCGGTCGGGTGGACGGACTCGTCTTTCAAGTAGAGGTTTACCCCCCACTGCGTGGGAAGCGGGAAGACGTGGAGATGGGTGTCGCAGCTTCGATGGGCGTCGGCCTCGACGCGACGGATGGCCTCGGCCACCCAGGCGCGGGTATGAGAGTCATGCCTGTCCACGTATTCCATGCCCTCAAAGGTATCGTGAGCTGGGCTTATGTGATGCTGGACACAACCTCGGCGATATTTGGAGGGAGATGTTACGATAATGAGACTTGTCCGGCTGTAGGGCGTGTCGTACCCGCCCTCGAAGCAGCCCATGATCAACCCTCTGACCAGGCAGAACGGCTCTTAACGGCCCGCTTACGGGGCGCCTGCGAGCATTCAGCAAGCCGTTGGAAGGGGCGCGTCGTGCCTGTGCCGGACGGTAGCGGGGGAATCAGTACAAGGGGGAAGAAGCACGTGATCACGATGACCGAAGAGCAGCGCCAGGATTGGTTCGAGCGCGATGTCGTGCCGGTCACCAACCAGCTCTACGCGTCCGCGATGCGTTTGACCCGCAACTCCGCCGATGCCGAGGACCTCGTACAGGAGACGGTCACCAAGGCCTTCACCTCTTATCACCAGTTCCGCGAGGGCACCAACCTCAAGGCCTGGCTGCACCGGATCCTCACCAACAACTTCATCAACGACTACCGCAAGAAGCAGCGTTCGCCCAAGCTCTCGGCGACCGAGGAGATCGAGGACTGGCAGCTCGCCGCCGCCGAGTCCCACATGTCCTCCGGGCTCAAGTCCGCCGAGACCGAGGCGCTGGAGCAGCTGCCCGACAGCGCCGTGATGAACGCCCTGCGCTCGCTGCCCGAGGACTTCCGGGTCGCCGTCTACCTGGCCGACGTCGAGGGCTTCGCCTACAAGGAGATCGCCGAGCGCATGGGCACGCCCATCGGCACCGTCATGTCCCGGCTGCACCGGGGCCGTCGCCAGCTCAGGACCCTGCTGGAGGACTACGCCCGCGAGGAGGGCGCGCTCAGGCTGCCCGAGCAGCGTCAGGCCGCCTGACCGTTCCGCCCGGCCCGCGGCCGTCAACGCCACCGCTCCGCTCAGCCCGCGGCTATCAACGCCACCGCGGCCAGGGTGAAGCCGATTCCCGTCATCTGGACGGCGTTGAGCCGCTCCTTGAGCACGTATCTGGCCAGCACCAGGGTGCTCGCCGGGTAGAGCGAGACCAGGACGCCGACGAGGCTCAGCAGGCCGCGCTGCTGGGCGAGCATGAACAGCACGTTGGCCGCCATGTCGAGGGCTCCGGCCGCCAGGATGATCCGCAGCGCGCCCGCCCCGGGGCGCAGGGTGCTGCGGGTGGCCAGGGCCAGCAGGGCGATGAGGGTGATCGAGACCAGCCGGGCTCCGAACAGGGGCCACATTCCGGAGTCCCCGGGGGTCTGGGCGAGCAGGACGAAGAAGCCGCCGAAGCCCGCGCCCGCGGCGAGCGAGGTCAGGACGGGACCGTGGCCCCGTTCCGCCGCGACGGGTGAGGAGTCGCGGCTCACCAGCAGCACCGCGACCAGCGCGAGCGCCACGCCGGCCAGTGCCGTCGCCTCGGGGCGTTCCCCGGTGGCCAGGCCGAACAGCACCGGTAGCGCGGCCGAGGTGGTCGCGGTGACGGGGGCGACCACGGACATCACCCCGGTGGCCAGCGCCCGGTAGAACAGCACCAGCCCGGCGGCGCCGGAGACCCCGGAGGCCATGCCCCAGACGAGCGCCTCGCCGGTGAGGGCGCCGGGCAGGAGTGGCATCAGCGCCACCACCAGGGCCAGGCCGGCCGACTGGGAGAGCACCACGACGGCCAGCACACGTGATCTGCGGGTGGCCAGGCCGCCGAAGAAGTCGGCCGTGCCGTAGACCACCGCGCAGAGCGTCGCCAGCACCACAGCGGTCACGCTTCCCCCCGGTTCAATGGATTGCACTATTAGTGCAATATATATCAGGATAATATACTGCACTCAGTGCTCACTACACTGTCCTCATGGATCCAGAGACGATCACCGCCGCGGTCGCGAACAACGTGCGGGCCCAGCGGGCGCACCGGCAGATGACGCTCGACGAGCTCGCCGCGCGTTCGGGGGTGAGCCGGGGCATGCTCGTCCAGGTCGAGCAGGGGCGGACCAACCCCAGCATCACCACGCTCACCCGCATCGCCGACGCGCTCGGCGTGACGGTGGCCCGGATGGTCGAGGTGTCGGACACCCCTGTGGTGCGGGTGGTCCAGGCGGCCGACGTCGTCACCTTCCCGCACGGGACCGCGAGCTCGGCCCGGCTGCTGGTCGGCAGCGACGCGCCGTCGATCTTGGAGCTGTGGGACTGGCGTCTGGCTCCGGGTGAGCACCACGACGGCGACGCCCATCCGCCGGGCACCAGGGAGATGCTCACCGTGCTGGAGGGGGAGCTCACCCTGTCGGTGTACGGCAAGAGCCACGTCATCGGCGTCGACGACGCCGTCGTGTTCTGCGCGGACCGGCCGCACAGGTACGCCAACCGGGGGGAGGGGCCCCTGCGCTTCGTGATGGTCGTCACGGAACCTCGTGGGACGCCCGACCAATAGTGGCGAACGGGTGTCGGCGAACAGTCCGGAGTCGCATCATTACACTATGTCGCTTTCGCTGCCTCCTGCCGGCGTGCCGAGTCCGCCGGTCGACGGGGGCGTTCCCCGGCCGTGCGGTCCGCGCAGAACACGACGGCGTCGCCGGGGAGGTGACGGGTGAGCGAGTTCGCCGCGGCGGCGGAGGCGATAGACAGGCTCCGCGCCGAGCTGACGGGGCTCGGCGTCACCGGTGTCCACGAGATCGGCAACGACGGCACCCTGTCCGTGTGGATCGGGCTTGTCGTCCGGTTCCGGGATGGTTTCTACAGGTGGCAGGAGGGACAGGTGAAACGGCGTCATCTGGGCACTGATCCCGAGGGATGTGCCATTCGTGTGGCGCGTCGTTATGCGGAACTACAGTCCGATGTCCCATCCTGGTGGGAGGAACTGGCCAAGATCCTGCGGGGGGACGTGGCCGAGGATTATCCGTAGTTCCCCGCCTGGTTCGCGGGGGTGGACGTGCGGCTGTGGATCGTTCCATTCGCTCTGCTGCTCCTAGGGGCCGGGGGGTGCGGCACCTCGGCCGTCCTGCTGGACAGCGAGGGGGAGCCGTCCGCGTCCTCGTGGGCGTCACCGTCTCCGTCCCCGCCCTTCGACCCCGAGGAACTCGCCGACAGACTGGTCGGCCTCCAGCCGCAGTGGCCGAGGAACACCCTCCCGAGGTCCCCGGGGGCGCGCGGGATCAACTGCAGGCGGGTCAGGTGCGTGGCGCTGACCTTCGACGACGGGCCGGGGGAGTACACCGGCAGGCTGCTGGACATCCTCGCCAGGCACCGGGCCAGGGCGACCTTCTTCGTGCTGGGCAGGATGGCCGCCGAGGACCGGGGGGAGAACCTCCGCCGGATGGTGACCGAGGGACACGAGATCGGCAACCACACCTGGAACCACCTGCCGCTCACCCAGCTGTCGCCGGGAAGGATCAGGTTCGAGCTGGTCAACACCCAGAAGGTCGTCAGGAGGCTGACCGGGGTCCGGATGACCGTCATGCGGCCGCCGTACGGGTCCACCAACGCCAAGGTCGCCGCCGAGGCGCGCCGGGAGGGGCTCGCCCAGGTGCTGTGGGACGTCGACACCCTCGACTGGCGTGACCGCAACCCCTCGCTCGTCACGCAGCGCGCGACCCAGACCGGGCCCGGCTCCATCGTGCTCATGCACGACATCCACCCCACCACCGTCGAGGCCGTCCCGGCGATCCTCGACCAGTTCGCCAAGCGGGGCTACGCGTTCGTGACCCTCTCCGAGCTGTACGGCGTCCGCCGCCTGATCCCCGGCAGGCAGTACACCAGCCAGAAGGACGGCATACGGGGGACTCCGCCCGCCGCGATCCCGTGATTGTCGGTGGCCGGTGGCACCATGGGCGGCATGGGTTTCACCGGCTTCCCCGACGAGGCGTTCATGTTCTACGAGGGCCTGGAGGCCGACAACTCCAAGTCCTACTGGACCCGGCACCGGCAGGTCTACGAGGAGGCGGTGAAGGCCCCGATGGCCGCGCTGGGCGCGGCACTGGAGGCGGAGTTCGGGCGGGTGCACCTGTTCCGCCCCAACCGCGACGTCCGCTTCGCCAGGGACAAGTCGCCCTACAAGACGCACCAGGGGGCCTACATCGCCACCGGCGAGGCCATCGGCTACTACCTCCAGATCGACGCCGCCGGGCTCGACGTCGGGGCGGGCCTCTACGCCGCGCAGGGAGGCCGGCTGGCCCGTTACCGTCAGGCGGTCGACGAGGAGATCAGCGGCGTGCCGCTGGAGAAGATCGTGGCCGAGGCGCGCGCGGCGGGTTACGTGATCGACGGTGACCGCCTCAAGACGCGCCCCAGGGGCGTTCCCGACGAACATCCCCGGCTCGACCTGCTGCGCCACAGATCCCTGCACGCCGGTCGTGGCTTCGAGCTCGCGCCCTGGGTGCACACCCCCGAGGTCCTCGACCGGGTGCGCGCCGTCTGGCGTGATCTCGTTCCGCTCGTCGAGTGGCTCACCGTCCACCTGCCGACCGACTGAGGCCCCGCGTCGGGCACTCGCCGGTGAGCACCGGGCGAGTGCCGCCCGGACGGGCGGGCTCGTCCGGGGCATCGTCGGGGCACCATCAGGGCATCGTCAGGGCACCGTATTCCCTCGGTCTTTGTTCGTTTACGGCATGACGGCCCTCGACCGGCTATCCGGCGTTTTCCGCATATCACGCAATAAGGGGGGCCTTCCCCGGGCCTTGACAGGTCAGCCCGATTTCGGATACCCCGGAAAGGTGGCTCCGCACCACCGTAGATCCACGATGCCGTCAGCCGGAGAGCCGGAAAGGGATGTCCTGATCTCCGGGTAAGCGGGGAGGTGCTTGTGGCAACCTATGAATATATTTGTATGGATTGTGGGCGATTTGATGTTCACCTTCCGATAGGAAGCGCACCGCCGTCCTGTGACTGCTCCACCTGCGGGCGCGATGCCCGTCGCGTTTTCTCTCCGCCGAACTTCTCGTGGATGCCCGCGGCGCTGTCGGCCGCGTTCACCCGCGAGGAGCGCAGCGCGGACGCGCCCGAAGTCGTCACCGGCCTGCCACGCCGGCAGCGCGCCCCCCGGCCACCCCACCCGGCGCTGGCCCGCCTGCCCCGGCCGTAACGGGCGACGAACGGATCCGCGAACGCGCGAGCGCGCGGACAACGGGATCACGTGAGCGACGGAGCCAACACAACAGCGACCGAGCACGGAACAACGCGTCCACGCGCGCCCGGCTCCGTGATGTCCGACGTCGATGCCCGATGTTGATGTCCGGCGTCGATGTCCGGCGTTCACGGGAGCGGGGCCGGACGCGGCACCGCCCGCACATCCGGGACACGTCCGGTGGACGACGGCCGGAACACGGGCGGAGACAGCCGGGCCGCGCCGTACGACGTGCGCGGGCACGCGGCTGACAACCGCCCGTCACGGACACTAGGGGGTGTGCCATCGGTGGGAAACGTCGGACTGCTCTACGTCGGTGCGGTGCTTTTCCTCAACGGGTTGATGCTGCTGGGGAAGGTCGATGCGCGGGCCGCGGCCATTTTCAACCTCTTCGTCGGGGCACTGCAGGTGGTCACGCCGACCGTCCTGATCATCGCCGCGGGTGACAGCAGGGCCGCGGTACTCGGCGCCTCGGGGATCTTCCTGTTCGGCTTCACCTACCTCTACGTGGGCGTCGGCCTGCTCGGCGGGTTCGACAGCACGGGGGTCGGTTACTTCTCGCTGTTCGTGGCCATCATGGCGCTCGGCTACTCGTTCATCAACTTCCGGGATCTCAATGACAAGCCCTTCGGCGTCATCTGGCTCTACTGGTCGTTCCTGTGGCTGCTGTTCTTCCTGCTGCTGGGCCTGAAACGTGAGCACCTGACCGCCTACACGGGCTGGGTGGCGGCGATCGAGGGCTGGGTCACCGCGGCCATCCCGTCCTTCCTCCTGCTCGCCGGTTACTGGCAGGGCTGGAACCAGACCGTCCTGGCCATAGTCCTCGCCGTGTTCGGCGTGGTGGTGTTCGGCGGCCTGTGGGTGCTGATGAGGCGGGGTGTCCTGCCCGGCGGCCCCGCCAGGACCGGCCCCGCCGGCGGGGAGACGATCACCGCGCACTAGGCCGTCCGCCGTCCGCCGGGCCCGTGTACCGGGACCGCGCGAGAGGCGACGCGGGGAGCAGGAGGGGAGGTGATGCGACCTGCGGATATCCGATCATCGGCTACGTGTTCGTGAGAAGGAGTTGTCATGCCGAAAGTCGTGTTCACTGTGGATCAGTCGAGGTCAATGCGTGATCAGGATGTACCGGGTCACAACCGATGGCACCCGGACATACCCGTGGCCACCATGGTGCGCCCCGGAGACGTGTTCCGTGTCGAGTGCCGTGAGTGGACGGACGCCCAGCTGAAGAACAACGACTCGTCGAACGACGTGCGGGACGTCGACCTGACCCTCGCGCACATGCTGAGCGGGCCCATCGGCGTGGAGGGGGCCGAACCGGGCGACCTCCTGGTGGTCGACATCCTGGACCTCGGCCCGGTTCCCCAGGAGACCGGTGACGTACCGGGACAGGGGTGGGGCTACACCGGCATATTCGCCAAGGTGAACGGCGGCGGCTTCCTGACCGACTACTTCCCCGACGCCTACAAGGCGATCTGGGATTTCAACGGCATATTCGCCACATCGCGCCACCTGCCCGGCATCAGGTACGCCGGCATCACCCACCCCGGACTGTTCGGCACGGCGCCGTCGGCGGAACTGCTCGCCAGCTGGAACCGGCGGGAGCAGGCGCTCATCGACACCGACCCCAACCGGGTTCCGGCGCTGGGGCTGCCGCCCCTGGCGGACAACGCCCTCGCCGGGACGGCGACCGGTGAGGTGGCCGACCGGATCGCCCGTGAGGGAGCCCGTACGGTTCCCGCGCGGGAGAACGGCGGCAACCACGACATCAAGAACTTCACCCGGGGAGCACGCGTCTTCTTCCCCGTCTACGTGAAGGACGCCAAGCTCTCAGGTGGGGACCTGCACTTCAGCCAGGGCGACGGTGAGATCACCTTCTGCGGGGCGATCGAGATGGGCGGCTTCGTCGACTTCCACATCGACCTCATCAAGGGAGGCATGGAGAAGTACGGCGTCAGCACCAACCCGATCTTCATGCCGGGAAACGTCGAGCCGCGTTACTCGGAGTTCCTGTCGTTCATCGGCATCTCCGTCGACCATGACACGAACACGAACTACTACCTCGACGCCACGGTCGCCTACCGCCGGGCCTGCCTCAACGCCATCGAATATCTCAAGAGGTGGGGTTACACCGGGGAGCAGGCGTACCTGCTCCTGGGCTCCGCGCCCATCGAGGGCCGGATCAGCGGGGTCGTCGACATCCCCAACGCGTGCTGCTCGCTCTACCTGCCCACGGAGATCTTCGACTTCGACGTCCGCCCGAACGCGGAGGGACCCGTCAAGAAGGACCGCGGTCAGTGTGCGGTGACGTCCTGACCGAAGACCGTGAAGAGGGCGCGGTGGCGGCCTTTTCGCGGGAGAACCCCCGGCGATGGGGCCGGGGGTTCTCCGTCCGTCCCGGGGGTGTGGCCGATGCTCACCCGGCCGTCAGGGACCGCCCGGCGGTCCCGGTGTGCTCGATGAGTCCGGTGTGCTCGATGGGGCCGTGCTCTGCGGGTCCGGTGTGCTCGGCGGGCGCGAAAGCGGACCCGAGATCGGATCCGGGGCCGGGTTCGGTGGCCTTCACCCCGTCGAGGAAGGCCCGCCACGCGGCGGGAGTGAAGTAGAGCACGGGGCCCGTGGGGTCCTTGCTGTCGCGGACGACATGGCATGCCTCCCGTTTGTGCTCTGGACGCCGTACGGCGACGCCGAGTTCGGCGACCTCGACGCAGTCGCCCCCGTTGGGGCTGCTGAAGCTCGACTTCCGCCACGGGAGATTGCTCAGGTCCATTTCTGCTCCGCCATTCTCTTGGTGTGATCCGTCTGCATGTCGAGCGGTAATTCTCGGACGCGGGCAGCCTCAAATGGCCCCACTACCCCCCGAAACCATTAGGCGGTTCGACGATGAACCGATGATGAGGTCGCGAACGCCGTTTCCGAACACGCTACCTCGATTCCGCCCCACAGGACGGCGATATCGCCCGCTCGACCAGGTACGCCCCGCCCGTCCCCCTTCTAAAGGGCACCATTTCGGGGGAAAAGTACGAGGCCGGTAAGCGATCACTTCTGTGGGACGGCCGATGTTCTCGCACGACGGCGGAGAGGTGCGGAGAAAACGGCCATTCGAATCGGCGCCCGCCGCAAGGCCGTGAACCCGGTGGCCGGGGCACCGCCCGGGGAGCCGGAATTCGTCCTCCCGGGGCGGGCGGGCCGTACCGCCGGAGCTCAGGTGAGCAGGGGTACGAGCACGGCGAAGATCAACCAGGCGAGCGACAGGGCCAGATAAGCCGGGCCGGTCATGAAACGCATCACCGGATCCCTCCTTTCGGTGAGGATCCTGCCCGATGGCTCTTGGAGAAGGGTTGGACCTGGCTGGATGCGCCGCTCACGGGCTCGGGGCGGCGGGAAGGGTCGCGGGGCGGCGGGAAGGGTCGCGGGCGGCGGGGAAAGCGGGACGCCAGGGAAGGGAAAAGGGGCACGGGAACGCCGATAAAGCAGATAAAAAAGAAAGAAAAGGGGAAATGGCGGAAAAAGGAGAAATCACAAGAAAAACGCCGGGGTGCCGGACCTTCAGGTCCGGCACCCCGGCGTCGGTGGAACTCCCCGGGCGGGCTCGGGCGGGCCGAGTGCTCCGGGCGGGCCGGACGGTCAGTTGGCGCGCTTGGCCCGGGCGGCGGACCTGCCGCGGGTCGCGGCGTCCAGGACGACCTTGCGGATGCGCACGTTCTCCGGGGTGATCTCCACGCACTCGTCCTCGCGGATGAACTCCAGCGCCTGCTCCAGCGAGAGCTGGCGCGGCGGGATGACCTTCTCGGTCTCGTCCGCGGTCGAGGAGCGCATGTTGGTGAGCTTCTTCTCCTTGGTGATGTTCACGTCCATGTCGTCGGAGCGCGAGTTCTCACCGACGATCATGCCCTCGTAGACCTCGGTGGTCGGCGAGACGAACAGCACGCCGCGCTCCTGGAGGTTCAGCATCGCGAACGCGGTCACCGGGCCCGAGCGGTCGGCGACCAGCGAGCCGTTGTTGCGGGTGCGCAGCTCGCCGAACCACGGCTCGTAGGCCTCGAAGACGTGGTGCACCAGGCCGGTGCCGCGGGTCTCGGTGAGGAACTCGGTCCGGAAGCCGATCAGGCCGCGGGCCGGGACCACGAACTCCATCCGGATCCAGCCGGTGCCGTGGTTGGTCATGTGCTCCATCCGGCCCTTGCGCACGGCCAGCAGCTGCGTCACGGCACCGAGGTACTCCTCCGGGCAGTCGACGGTCAGGCGCTCGACCGGCTCGTGCACCTTGCCGTCGACGACCTTGGTGACCACCTGGGGCTTGCCGACGGTCAGCTCGTAGCCCTCGCGGCGCATCTGCTCGACCAGGATGGCCAGCGCCAGCTCGCCACGGCCCTGGACCTCCCAGGCGTCGGGCCGGTCGGTCGGCAGGACGCGCAGCGACACGTTGCCGACGAGCTCCTTGTCGAGCCGGTCCTTGACCATGCGGGCGGTGACCTTGGCGCCCTTGACCTTGCCGACCAGCGGCGAGGTGTTGGTGCCGATGGTCATCGAGATCGCGGGCTCGTCCACCGTGATCAGCGGCAGCGGGCGCGGATCCTCGGGGTCGGCCAGGGTCTCGCCGATCATGATGTCCGGGATGCCGGCGATCGCGATGATGTCGCCGGGACCAGCCTCCTCGGCGGGCTTGCGCTCCAGCGCCTCGGTCATCAGCAGCTCGGTGATCTTCACCTTCTGGATGGTGCCGTCGGTACGGCACCAGGCGACCTGCTGGCCCTTCTTGATGGTGCCCTGGTGGACCCGGCAGAGCGCGATCCGGCCCAGGTAGGACGAGGCGTCCAGGTTGGTGACGTGCGCCTGCAGCGGGGCGTCCGGGTCGTAGGTCGGAGCCGGGATCGTCTCCTTGATGACCTCGAAGAGCGGCTCGAGGTCCTCGGAGTCGGGCATCCCGCCGTCGGCGGGCCGGTTCAGCGAGGCGCGGCCGGCCTTGGCCGAGGCGTAGACGATCGGGAAGTCGATCTGCTCCTCGGTGGCGTCCAGGTCGATGAAGAGCTCGTAGACCTCGTCCACGACCTCCTTGATCCGGGCGTCGGGGCGGTCGACCTTGTTGATGCACAGGATGACCGGCATCTTGGCGGCGAACGCCTTGCGCAGCACGAAGCGCGTCTGCGGCAGTGGACCCTCGGAGGCGTCGACCAGCAGCACGACGCCGTCCACCATCGACAGGCCGCGCTCGACCTCGCCGCCGAAGTCGGCGTGACCGGGGGTGTCGATGATGTTGAGAATCATGTCACCGTGCTTGACGGCGGTGTTCTTCGCGAGAATGGTGATGCCCTTCTCGCGCTCCAGGTCGTTGGAGTCCATGACACGGTCATCAACATCCTGGTTTGCCCGGAACGCACCGGACTGCCAGAGCATGGCATCCACGAGAGTGGTCTTGCCGTGGTCGACGTGCGCGATGATCGCGATGTTCCGCAGGTCATCGCGGCTGTTCAAAGGCATGTTGGAATCTCACTCTGTGATCGTGGAGGCTGGCCGCGGACCGTGCGGCCTCCCCATTTTAGTTGATCCGAACAATCACTCTCACGTCCCCGCCGGACGAAGGCCCTCTGTTCACCCCGGGGACATCCTTTCGACGTACGGCTCGGCCCTTTTCTCCGGTATGGCGAGCTGACACAATCCACTTTCGTGGCAGCCGACGTAGATCATGTTCGACGTCTGTGCACCCGCGGAGACTTCCCCTGGGCGCACTCCTATGTCTCCCGTCTGATCGCCGACCGTCCCGGCGAGCCCGAGCCGCTCCTGCTGCGCGCGATGGTCCACGCTCACCAGGGCGACCCGGCGGCGGCCCGCCGTGACCTGGCCCTGGCCGACGACGCCGGAGGCACCGGAGGCACCGGAGACGCGGGAGAGGCGGGAGGTGCGGGAGAGACGGGGGCGGTCCCGCTCCGCGCCGAGGTCGAGGCCCTGCTCTCCGCCCCGGAGGATCCGGTGGGCGGGTCCGCGAAGACGGGGCCGTGGCGGACGGCCGCCAACGCGCTCCTGGCGGCCGTCATCGTGGGGGTCTTCTTCGGGGTCGTGGACACGGCGCTGTACGGCGCGGGCAACGGGATCGCCGACGCGCTCGGCCTGGCCCGGGAGGAGGGCGGTGGTTCCTTTCCCACGACGCTGATCGTCCTCGGCATGGTCGCTCTCCTGCGCCTGCTCGACTGGGCCGTCAAGGCCCGGTTCCGTCAGGACGGGATCCGTGCCGACCTGCGCCGCCGTCGTGACCGGGCCAGGGCGACGGCCGAGGGGTTCGACGACGACAACATGCGGCTCAACGCCGGAGTCCTCGCGTCCTTCCTGTGCGTGGTGCCGATGTCCTTCCCGGTTCCGGAGATGGTCGGGCTCCCGGCGCTGTCGCCGGTCTGGCCGGTCCTGGTCGTCGCCGCCCTCGCCGGGTGGATCTGCTCGCGCGTCGGCCTGCGGCAGGTCGGACGGGCCTTCCGGCTCAGCCGGCTGACGGTCGTCCACACCGTCGTGCTCCTCGGGTGGACCGCCGTGTTCGTGGCCGGGCCCCGGTGGGCGAGCTCGCTGGACGGCGGTGTGGGGCCGTACCTGGTGGGCTGGGGCCTGGGCGGCTGGCTGCCGTCGCTTCCCTTCCTCATCGCGGGACAGCGCCGGCTGAGACGTGAGGGGCGGCTCCAGGTCCCCGCCCACTGGCGCGGGCCGAGGACCGGAACGCGGCGGGCCGCCGTGAAGGAGCGCTGAAGGGTCTCGGGAGAACGGCGGGGCCCGGCCGTCCTAAGCTCGAAGGCATGCCACTAGCGCCGTCGTTCGCCGTGATGCTCAGGACCGAGGACAACGTGCGGATCGACGCCGCGCACACCCCGCCGCGCGGACCGGGCGACCTGGGGATCGTGCTGGCGCACGGGTTCACCGGATCGCTCAGGGAAGGCCCCACGCGGCGGATCACCCACGTGCTCAGCGGGTTCGGCGGGGTGATCTCGTTCGACTTCCGGGGCCACGGCCGTTCGGGGGGCGAGTCGACCGTGGGGGACCGGGAGATCCTCGACCTGGACGCGGCGGTACGGCACGCCCGGACGATCGGCTACGGCAGGGTCGCCGTCGTCGGGTTCTCCATGGGCGGGGCGGTGGCCGTACGGCACGCGGGGTGGCGCGGAACGGACGCCGGGGACCGCCGCCGGGGCGGCGAGATCGACGCGGTGGTCACGGTCAGCGCGCCCGCCCGGTGGTACTACCGGGGAACCCGGCCGATGCGGCAGGTGCACTGGGCGATCGAGCGGCCGCTCGGACGCTGGGCCGCGCGGATCGGCAAGCGGACGCGGATCGGGAAGGGGGTGTGGGACCCGGTGCCGCCGGCCCCCCACGAGGCGGCCACGGCCATCTCGCCGACCCCGTTGCTGGTCGTCCACGGCGACGCCGACGCCTTCTTCCCCCTCGACCACGCCCACCAGATCTTCGACGCGGCCCGCGACCCCAAGGAGCTCTGGATCGAACCGGGATACGGTCACGCGGAGTCGGCGGCGACCCCCGGGCTGGTCCGCCGGATCGGCGCGTGGATCACGGCGAACTCCTGACACCCGGCGTTTCCCCGAAGGTGTTTTACTCCTTGATGACAGAGGTTTCCGGGGGGTAGAAAACCATAGAAGGGGCACGTATGCGCAGCATCTACGTGGCCGGCCTCGGGCGCGGAGACGGCAGGCAGATCGTCGAGCTGGGCCTGATGGAGTTGCTCGCCCGCCGCGTCGGCAGGACCGGGGTGTTCCGGCCGATCGTCAGGGACGGCGACCGCACGCTCGAACTGCTCGGCACCAGATACCGCCCGGCGACCTCGGCGATCGGCGTTACGGCCGAGGACGCCGCGGAGATCTACGCGCGCCACGGCACCGAGGAGCTCATCGCCCGGCTGGTCGCCCGCTTCCACACCCTGGAGCGGGAGTGCGACGCCCTGCTGGTGCTCGGCAGCTCCTTCGCCACCGACGACCTGCCGCGGGAACTGGCGTTCAACGCCCGTCTCGCCGCGGAGTTCGGCGCCCCGGTGATCGTGGTGGTGGGCGCGCACGGCGAGCGGGACACCGAGATCGCCATGGAGATGCGCACCGGATACCAGGTCTTCTCCGACCTCGGCAGCACGGTCCTGGCCGTGGTCGCCAACCGGGTGCCGGAGGGGATGACGGTCGAGCCGGAGCTGCCGGTGCCCTGCTACGTCATCCCGGAGCATCCCTCGCTGTCGGCGCCGACGGTCGCCCAGGTGCTCGGGGCGGTGGACGCCAAGCAGGTCCAGGGCGACGAGGAGGCACTGCGCAGGGACGTCCTCGGGTTCGTCTTCGGCGGGGCCACCCTGCCGGTGTTCCTGGAGCACCTGGCCGACGGGGGGCTGGTGATCACGCCGGGCGACCGCGCGGACCTGCTGCTCGCCTCGGTGGCCGCCGAGGCCGCCGGAACCGTCAGGCCGTCCGGCGTGGTCCTGACGCTGGGGGAGGAGCCGACGGAGGCGGTCAAGGCCATCACCGCCCGGCTGGCGCCGGGAATGCCGGTGCTGTCGGCCGCGGCGGACAGTTTCACCGTCGCCACCACCCTGGCCGGGCTCGAAGGACGGCTCACCGCCGACAACCCGCGCAAGGTCGACACCGCCCTCGGACATTTCGAGGCGCACGTGAACACCGCCGACCTGGCCGACCGGATCGAGCTGGCCCGCTCCGACCGGCTCACCCCGATGATGTTCGAGCACACCCTGCTGGAGCGGGCCAGGGCCCAGCGGCGCCACATCGTGCTGCCCGAGGGCGAGGAGGACCGGATCCTGCGGGCGGCCGACGTCCTGCTGCGGCGCGGCATCGTGGACCTCACCCTGCTGGGCCGGCCCGAGGTGGTCCGCCGACGGGTCGCCGACCTCGGCCTCGACCTGTCCGGCGCGACCGTCGTCGACCCGCTGACCTCCCCGCTGCGCGACTCCTTCGCCGAGGAGTACGCCCGGCTCAGGGCGCACAAGGGGATGACGCCCGAACGGGCGACGGAGGTGATGACCGACGTCAACTTCTTCGGCACGATGATGCTGCACCGGGGAGTGGTGGACGGCATGGTCTCCGGCGCCGCGCACACCACCGCCGCCACGATCCTGCCCGCGTTCCAGATCGTCAAGACGGTCCCCGGCACCTCGATCGTCTCCTCGGTGTTCTTCATGTGCCTGGCCGACAGGGTGCTCGTCTACGGCGACTGTGCGATCAACCCCGACCCCGACGCCGAGCGGCTCGCCGACATCGCCGTCTCCTCGGCCCGTACGGCGCGGCGCTTCGGCATCGAGCCGAGGGTCGCGATGCTGTCCTACTCGACCGGCCGCTCCGGTACCGGCGCCGACGTGGACAAGGTGCGCGAGGCCACCGCCCTGGTCATGGAGCGGGCACCGGACCTGCTGGTGGAGGGCCCGATCCAGTACGACGCCGCGGTCGATCCCAGGGTCGCGGCGGCCAAGCTGCCCGGTTCCCGGGGCGCGGGCCGGGCGACCGTGCTGATCTTCCCCGACCTGAACACCGGCAACAACACCTACAAGGCCGTCCAGCGCTCCGCCGGGGCCGTCGCGGTCGGACCGGTGCTCCAGGGGCTCCGCAGGCCGGTCAACGACCTGTCGCGGGGCGCGCTGGTCACCGACATCGTGAGCACCGTGGCCATCACCGCGATCCAGGCCCAGGAACGGCAGGACCAGGAGGCCCGGGAACGGCAGGACAAGGGGCGGGAACGGGAAGGGCGGGAGACGACGTGATGAGCGGGTCGCGGGAAGTGATGGGTGGTTCACCCCGAAGGCGGGGAAGGCGGCGGGCGGATCGCCCCGGAAGGGAGACACGGTGAGCCGGGTGCTGGTGCTCAACACCGGTTCGTCCTCCGTGAAGTACCGGCTGCTGGCCGGGGACGAGCGGCTGGCGTCCGGAATGGTCGAGCGGATCGGCGAGCCGGGCTCCCCGGTCGCCGACCACGAGGCGGCCCTGAAGATCGTCGCTACGGAGCTCGCGGACCGCGGGTTCGGGCTCGACTCCCCGGAGCTGACCGCCATCGGGCACCGGGTGGTGCACGGCGGCACGACCTTCACCGAGCCCACGCTGATCACCGACGAGGTGATCCGGAAGATCGAGGACCTCGTCCCGCTCGCGCCGCTGCACAACCCGGCCAACCTGGCGGGCATCGAGGTCGTCCGGCGGCTCCGCCCCGACCTGCCGCAGGTCGCGGTCTTCGACACCGCCTTCCACTCCACGATCTCCCCGGCCGCCGCGACCTACGCCATCGACCGGGAGGTGGCCGAGCGGCTGAGGATCCGCCGCTACGGCTTCCATGGCACGTCGCACGCCTACGTCTCCCGCGAGGCGGCCGCCGCCGTGGGCCGGCCGGGCGGCAACGTGATCGTGCTGCACCTGGGCAACGGGGCCAGCGCCTCCGCGGTCTCCGGCGGGCGCTGCCTGGAGACCTCGATGGGCATGACCCCGCTGGAGGGCCTCGTCATGGGGACCCGCAGCGGTGACCTCGATCCGGCGATCGTCGTCTACCTGGGGCGGGTCGCGGGCATGTCCCTCGACGAGATCGACACGCTGCTCAACCGCCGCAGCGGCATGCGCGGCCTGTGCGGGGACAACGACATGCGGGCCGTACAGGAGCGGCTCGCCGCCGGGGACCCGGACGCGGAGCTGGCCTTCTCGGTCTACTGCCACCGGCTGCGCAAGTATGTCGGCGCCTACTACGCCGTGCTCGGCACGGTGGACGTGATCGCGTTCACCGGGGGCGTGGGGGAGAACTCCCCGCTGGTCAGGCAGACCGCGCTGGACGGCCTCGAGGCGCTGGGCATCGCCGTCGACCCGGCCCGCAACGCGCGGGGCGAACGGATCGTCTCCCCCGACGGGGCGGCCGTGAAGGTCGCCGTGATCCCCACCGACGAGGAACTGGAGATCGCCCGACAGACGCTCGGAATTATTTCCCGCACCAATCGCGAACCAACCGCGAATAAATCACGTCTATCTCCATCAGATGGGTGAGAACCACCGGGAGAGGTCCACGGGACTCGGCCCTCCGCGTTCGGCGGGAGTCGTGGGACCTGCTCGGTCAGGTGGTCCAGCGTCGCGGGGGCGTGCTGGACCGTTCACCCGTCCGCGGGGAGGTGTTCGTACGGCTCCGCGGACCCGAGCTCAGCCCCGGGGACCCCGGCTGGAACCACCGCGGCGACCTGATCGGCCGGGCCCTGCGGC